>JANXOM010000279.1 GCA_025353585.1 Deltaproteobacteria bacterium | reverse complement strand
CGGGCGCGGCGGCGTCGGGCTCCGGGCCACCGAGCGCGGTCGGCGGCGGCTCGTCGGCGCCCGCGACGCGCGTCAGCGCGACGAGCGCAGCCAGCACGATGGGCGTCCCCCGCACGCCCTGAACGTAGCGCACTGCTCCGGCCGGGTGCTACCTTCGCACCGTGCGGCGGACCTCGCTCGCGACGATCTGGATCGTGCTCGCGCTCGGGGCCGGGGCAGGGCTCGGCGCGTGCAGCGACCTGCGCGAATATCGGGGCGAGTGGCGCGGATCACGGATCGGGGGCGCGCCGGCGCTGGTGGTCGGCGGGGCGATCGACGCGCACGCCACGCTCGCGATCGACGCGCTCGACCCGCACGGCCTGCACGGCCTGCTGTCGGTCGACGGCGTGATCGCGGCGGCGCCGGTCGATTCGCTGCCGGGGGCCGAGGCCGACGCGCTCTCGGGCCTGACGTTCGCGGGCTCGCCGCTGCGCGTCTACCTCGCGTTCGTCGACGCGAGCGACGGCGGCGGCCCGGCGCTCGCGGTGGTCGCGCTGTATGAAGACCGGCGCGTCGAGGTGCGGCTGCTGCGCGGCGGGACGTCGCCGCTGTACGCGATCTTCGCGCTCGCCGAGGACGATCCCGGCGCTGGCGCCGGCTCGTCATGATCTGCCCCGGCTGCCAGGCGCCGCTGGTGGAGGGCGCGCGGTTCTGCGGTGGCTGCGGTCAGGCGTTCTCCGCGACGGAGACGCAGGGCGGGGCGCAGGCGCTCGGGGGCGTGGCGGCGCCGCGCGAGATGCTCGGCCGCGAGATCGCGGGGCGCTATCGGATCCTCGCGAAGCTCGGCGAGGGCGGCATGGGCGCCGTGTTCCGCGCGGAGCAGATCTCGCTCAAGCGCGCGGTGGCGCTGAAGGTCCTGCGGCCGGAGATGTCGCGTGACCCGGGGCTCCTGCGCCGGTTCAACGCCGAGGCGGAGCTCGTCGCGAAGCTCTCCCACCCCAACACGGTCGCGATCTACGACTTCGGCCAGGACACCGACGGCTCGCTGTTCATCGCGATGGAGCTCATCGAGGGCGCGTCGCTGCGCACCGTGCTGCGCGCCAGCGGGCCGTTGCCGCCGCTGCGCGCGCTCGGCATCGCGGCGCAGATCGCGGCGTCGCTCGCGGACGCGCACGCGCACGCGATCATCCATCGCGACCTCAAGCCCGACAACGTGATGGTGCAGGACCGCGGCCGCGCGCGCGACATCGCGCGCGTGCTCGACTTCGGCATCGCGAAGCTGCGCGATGACACGCGCGCCACGCAGCGGATGACGCAGGCGGGCGACATGCTCGGCACGCCGCAGTACATGGCGCCGGAGCAGATCCGCGGCGAGGTGATCGACGGGCGCACGGACGTCTACGCGCTCGGCTGCATCATCTACGAGATGCTGACGGGGCGGATGGTGTTCGAGGCGCCGACGGTGATGGCGCTGCTGTCCAAGCACCTGCTCGAGCCGCCGATGCCCCCGTCGCAGCGGCGGCCCGACCTCGCGATCGCCCCCGCGCTCGACGCGCTGGTGCTGACGGCGATGGCGAAGATCCCGGCGGCGCGGCCGCCCACGATGGAGGCGTACGGCGAGACCGTTGCGGCGCTCTTGCGCGCGTACCGGCAGGCCGAGCCGCTGCGCCCGGCGGGGCCCACGGCGCCGCGTCCGGTGGCGCCGATGCCCTATGTCCCCACGCCGCGGCCGCCCTCGCTGCCGGCCGGGTATGGCGGCGTGACCGCGACCGGGGCGTCGGTGAGCGGGCTGGCCGCGGCGCGCGCGTCGGCCGGGCCGACGGAGATGGTCGATCCGCTGCCACGCCCGGCGCTCGTCCGCGGGCCGAACGGCGTGATGCAGACGTCGTCGATGCCGCCGGCGCAGGGGTCGCACCTGACGCTGATCCTCGTGCTCGTCGGCGCGGTGGTGATCGCGGGCGTCGGGATCGGGGTCGGCGTGGCGATGTCGCGGCGAGGCGCGGCGGCGCCGGCGCCGCACGTCGTCGACGAGAAGGACGACGCCGACAAGGACGAGGTCCCGCCGGCGGATCCGTGGGGCCACGCCGACCTCAAGGAGATCCCCGCTGCGGGGACGCTGTCGACGGACGTCACGCCGATCCCGCCCGGCATCGTGATGAGCCCGCCGTTCGCGGTGCGCCAGCCCGACGAGATGGGGGCCCAGCACTGGATCGACGACGGCCACGAGGCCGACTACTACGTGTTTCCGCTGCTCGGCGGCACGAACGACCCGTCGATGCTCGCGAGTGACTGGCTCGGCAAGCACCCCACGATGAAGCTCGAGAAGAAGCTGCCGGTCACGAGCGCCGGCGCGCTGCGCTGGGCCCTGCTGTTCACCGGCAAGCTGCCGTCGCCGCGCGGTCCCGCCGATGCGGTGCAGATGATCGTCCTCTACGTCGCGCCGGCGTATCGTGTGGGCGTGCTGCTCCAGGCGCCCGCCGCGGCGTTCAAGAATGATCCCGCGTTCGTCCAGGAGTCGGACGCGTTCTTCACGACGGGCGTGGTGATGCCATGAGCCCGGAGAGGCTTGCCGACGCGCCGATGCGGCTGACGGACTACGCGCGGGGCGGCGGCTGCGCGGCCAAGCTGCGGCTCGGCTCGCTGTTCAGCGTGCTCGCGACGGCGCCTCGCGGTGCCACGCGCGATGACATCGTCGTCGACCTCGACTACGCCGACGACGCGGCCGTCGTGCACGGCGGCGCGAACGGCCGCGACCTCGTGTTGACGACCGACACGATCGCACCGCTCGTCGACGATCCCGAGGCGTTCGGCGCGATCGCCGCCACGAACGCCATGTCGGACGTGTGGGCGATGGGCGGCGAGCCGCGGTTCGCGCTGAACCTGGTGTTCTTCTCCGACGAGCAGCTGCCGCTCTCGGTGCTCGGCGAGATCCTCGCCGGCGGCGCGCGGGCCTGCGCCGCGGCGGGCGTCGCGATCGTCGGCGGGCACTCGGTGCGCGATCCGGAAGTGAAGTACGGGCTCGCCGTGACGGGCGATGTCGCCCCCGCGGACACGTGGAGCAATCGCACCGCGCGCGCAGGCCAGGCCCTCGTGCTGACCAAGGCGCTCGGCACGGGCGTCATCTCGCAGGCGATCAAGAAGCAGGCCGCGTCCCCGGAGACGATCGCGGCGGCGGTCGCGTCGATGACGACGTTGAACCAGGGCGCGGCGCGGATCGGCCGGCGCCACGGCGTCACGGCGGCGACCGACGTCACGGGCTTCGGGCTCCTCGCGCACCTCCGCAACATCACGCGCGGCTCGGGGCTGGCGGCGCGCATCGAGCTCGGCGCGCTCCCGCTCCTCCCCGACGCGCTCGTGCACATGCGCGCCAAGCTGTGCCCGGGCGGGAGCAAGGCGAACCGCGCCCACGTCTCGACAGACACCCGCTGGGCGGGCGGCCCCATGCTCGCGGCCGAGGCGCCGGACCCCGACGTCGACGCCAGCGAGCGCGAGATCCTCGCCTCGCTCGCGTGCGACGCGCAGACGAGCGGCGGCCTGCTCCTCTGCCTCCCCGCCGACCAGGCCGCGGCCTGCGTGGCCGAGCTCCGCGACGCCGGCCTGCCTGCCGCCCGGGTCGGCGAGCTACGGGCGCGCGCGGCTGACGCGCCGATGCTCGAGTTGATCTAGCTCGTCTAGCTCCGGTCCAGCTCCGGTCTAGCTCCGGGCGCGCTTTGCCCGAGCGGTTGCGCGACGCTGACCGCAGAGTCGCGGAGCACGCAGAGAGGGAGGAGCAGATCGAGAGGGTTTGACGCCAGGGCCACGGCGGTTGCGGCCGTCGGGGCCTGCGAACCAACCCCTCCGTTTCTGCTCCTCACTCTCCGCGTGCTTCGCGACTCTGCGGTAAGCGGCGCGCAACCGCTCCCACTCGTCGCACCCTGCAACCGGGCGCGGCGGCGGGGGTCTACTTCGTATGAAGCTCGCGCTCGCGGCCGCCGTGCTCACCTCCGCGCTGGTCGTCGGGCAGAGCGGGACGGGCGCCTGTGAACCGGCGCCGCGCGTGCTCCAGTACTGGCACGATCACGCGACAACGACCGCTCCGGTCCGCGATGCGTTGATGATCCAGCTCGCCGAGCCCGTCGCCGCCGTCGTCGCGCGGTGGACCTACGCGGGCGAAGCGACCGAGTGGACCGTCGTGCCGCGGACCGATGACGACCGCCCGGGCGTGAGCGTCGTCGAGCTCGGCGACGCGGACGGCGGCTCGCACACGCTCGAGATGAGCCAGCTCCGGGCCGGGGGCCACCTCGACCTGACCGCGATCCGGCTCGACGGCTCGCGCGTCGCGATCCACGGGCTGCCGTCGCGTCTCGCGACCGACGAGATGCCGACCGATGACGTCGGGGTCGCGCACGCGCTCCAGCCGGCCGTCCGCCCGCCGCCGCCGCCACACAAGGCGACCGTCGTCTCGGCGCTGCCGGCGGACTGGAACCCGCTGCGCGGCCTCGACGACGCGCTGGGGTGGGGCCTCGGCGGGATCGGGCTCCTGACCCTCGGCGTGATCGCGGCGTTCCGCCTGCGCCCGACGCTGCGCGATCCGTCCGCCTAGAGCTGGCACTCGTCCAGCGCGACCCCGACCTGCGTCGCGTGGCGCGTCGGGCCGGGCGGGTTGGCGTCGAGGTCGACCAGCGTGTCGGCCAGGGACCAGCCGTACTTCGCGCACAAATGGATCCGGATGCTGCTGCCGTGCACCACGTGGAAGAAGCCGGCGCCGACGACGAACGCCGCGATCAGCGCCCCGCCCACGATGTAGCGCAGCTTGCTCGTCGGCTTGCGCTTCGGCGGCGGTTGCTTCGAGCGCGGCCGTGGCGTGGCCGCCGGGGGGGCCGTCGGGGCCATCGCCACCTTGCGCCGGCGGATCACCTTGTGGTCCCGACAGACGCCATTGACGTGCACCGTCTTCTCTCCGCACACCGGGCACAGCTTCAGGACGCCGACGACCTGTTCCTCGTCGCCGTCTCCGCTCGCGGCGGGCTCGTCTGCGCTGCTCACCACCCCACCGTACGCCATCAGGGCGCCGCGCGCGTCTCGTCGTGCTCCTTGCCCTCCTTGCTCGTGCGCGCGATCTCGGCGCGGGCGACCTTGCCGCCCTCGATCTCGATCCGGACGTGTTCGTCATCCTCGCCGCCCGTCGCGAACCCGAGCTGCGTCGTCTGGCGCTCGCGGCGCAGCACGAGCGTCTCGAGCTGCATCGGCGGCAGCGTCGCGAGCCACGCTACCGGCACCTCGAGCGTACCGTCGTGGCTGGTCAGCGCCAGCGTCTTGACGTGCCCGGCGACGTCCGCGCCCGCCTTGACCGACACGTCGCCGATCGAGTCGAAGTGCGCCGCGATCTCCGCCGTGCGCCACCCCGGATCCTCGTGCACGGTCGGGTTCGTGGAGAGGGCCACGATCATGAGCTTCGCGACGCTGAAGTAGATGAACAGACCCGACGCATCGACCAGCGTCGTGATGAGCGGCGCGCTGATCACCGTCGGATCGATCCCGATCCGCTGCGCGAACAGCGGGATCGCCGCGCCGACCGCGTTCGCCCACGTGCACACGACGAGGATCGTCATCGCCACGCACGCCGCCAGGTCGTAGTCGACGCCCCAGAGCAGCGCGCGGAAGAACGCGATCGTGCCGAGCAGGATCCCGAGCAGCAACCCCGCCGTCACCTCGCGGCGCACCACGCGAAAGACATCGCGCACGCGGACCTCCCCGAGCGCGAGCGCGCGGATGATCGTCGAGACCGTCTGCGAGCCGGCGTTGCCGCCCGTGCCGATCAGCAGCGGCACGAAGAACGACAGCGCCACCACCTTCGCGAGCTCGTCGTCGAAGTAGCGCAGCACCGTGCCGGTGGCCGTCTCCGCGACGAACAGCAGCACCAGCCACGTGATGCGGCTGCGCACGGTGCGAAGGATCGGCGTCAGGAAGTACGGCGCGCGTCCGGCGATCTCACCGACGACACCACCCTGGTTCAGGATGCCCGTCCCCGCCGCCGCGAGGACCGCGCCCAGCAGATCGTCGACGCGGACGGCGCCCACGAGCTCGTCGTCCTTCGACAGGACCGGCAGCGACAGGAAGTCATGGATGTCGATGATCTCGGCCGCATCGCCGCGCCCGGTGCTCTCGTGCACGACGATCGGATCCGGCGTCATGAGGTCGGAGCACTTCGCCGCGGGATCGGCGATCGCGAGCAAGCGGAGCGGCATCACGCCGACCAGCTTCTTCGCGGCGGCGCCCTCGCTGCCCTCGGTGAAGTAGCAGTTCACCGCGACCTCGATGTCGTCGGGGTTCGCGCGTAGGATCGCCATCGCCTCGGCGACGGTCGCCGTCGCCGCGCAGCGCCAGATCTTCGGCGTCATCAGTCGCCCGACCGCCGGCTCGGGCGCCGCGAGCTGGCGCGCGATCTCGCCTTGCTGGTCGGCGGGGTACGCCTCCTCGATGCGCGCGCGCTCGGCGGTGGAGAGCTGCGCGAGGATCGCGACCTCGTGATCGGTCGGGACGAAGTCGAGCAGCTTGACCGCGCGCGCCGCGGCGATGCCCGCGAGCAGGTGGGCGGCGGCGGCCGGGTGGGCCGACCGGAGCATCGCCGCGCCGCGCCGGTCGTCGAGCGCCGCGAGCAGCTTGCAGCCCTCGGCCGTGGGGCGGCGTGACAGCTCGCGCCCGAGGTCCGCCGGCCGGACGTTCTTGACCGCCTCCTTCAGCGCCTCGGGCCCGGCGTCCAGCGCCTTGTCGAGGAAGCCGAGATCCGGGATCGGGACCGCGCTGTGGACCGCTTCGCCGTCAGGGGCACCGCTCATCGCCCGCAACGATGCGGGATTCGCCAGGTCGACACAACCCGCGCCGCGTTGACACCGCGTATGAATTCTCGGTGACAGCGTGTCGAGGTGCCCCGCCCGGGGGCCACCTGGAGGCCCTGCAGCGGCCCGGGGTGCGCCCGGGCGGTCCGGCCCGCGATTTGCTCCAGGACCGGACCATGCTCACGCTGCGCTACCTCGCCTTCGCCCTCCTCCTGATCACCCCCGTGCTCGCCCACGCGGACAAGCCGACGGCGGCCCCGACGGCGGCCCCGGACTCCGGCGCGCGGCTCGTCCCGACCAAGGCGGACGGCAAGGACGGCGGCTACAAGGTCTACGCGATCAAGAAGGGCGCCCGGTTCGACCAGGCCCACCTCGAGAACGGAGACCTGCTGACGCGCGCGGACGGCTTCGACGCGCAATCCGCGGACGGCGCGCGCGCGATCGCCAGGATCGTCGATGGCAGCGCAGACGTGAAGATCGAGGTGCAGCGGAAGGGCACGCTCGTGACGCTGACGAGCAAAGCTTTGCACTAACAATGTTACCGTCGGCGGCGGGTGCTCGACCGCGTGACCGCCGATACGATCGGGACCGCGATCGGCCTCGTGCTGCTCGCGCTGGCCGTCCTCGCGCTGCCCGCCGGGAGCAAGCGCCTCGCGCGCGCGCCGACCGCGCTGTTCGTGCTGCACCTCATGGTGCGCGGCGTGACCGAGCTCCTCGATCCGGCGAGCCGCGCCGAGCACGACGCGCACCTCGCCGCGCTCGTCCTCCTGTTCGCGTCGATCGGCCGCAGCGTGGTGGTCATCGCCCTCGACGGCGTCCTCGCCCGGCGCCGCGCCCGCCCGATCCCCCGGATCTTCCGCGACATCATCCAGGCCGTCGTCTACGTCGTCCTGTTCTTCGTCGCGCTCGACCGCGCCGGCGTCGAGCCTGGCTCGCTGCTGACGACCTCCGCGCTCCTCACGGCCGCGATCGCGCTGTCGCTGCAGGAGACCCTCGGCAACCTCGTCGCCGGCCTCGCGATCCAGGCGCAGCGGCCCTTCGACGTCGATGACTGGATCCAGTTCGACGCCGATCCGAAACACGTCGGCCGCGTCCTCGAGATCAACTGGCGCGCGACGAAGGTCCTCACGCTCGATGACGTCGAGGTCGTCGTCCCGAACGGCGTCCTCGCGAAGGCGCCCATCGTCAACTTCACGAAGCCCACCTCGACCTCGCGCCGCTCGCTCTACGTGCAGGTCCCCGCGTCCGTGCCGCCCCACGAGGTCCGCGCCGCGATCCTCGGCGCGCTGCCCGGCGCCTACGGCGTCCTCTCGGAGCCCGCCCCGACCGTGGTGCTGAACCAGTTCATCGACGGCAACTGCGAGTACTGGATCCGCTTTCACACCGCGCTGTTCGACAAGCGTGACGGCGTCGACAGCGCGGCCCGCGAGCGGGTCTGGTACGCGTTCGCGCGCGCCGACTTCCCGGCCGCCGCGCCGAACCGCCACGTGCGATTGCGCGAGGTCACGCCCGAGAGCGACGCGACGCTCGCCACCGTGGCCGCGGCCCATCGGGGGACGATCCTCGCGAAGGTCGACTTCCTGCGCGTCCTCACCGACGCACAGCGCGACCAGCTCGCCGCGCGCAGCCGGCTCCACACGTACGGGCCAGGCGAGGTCATCGTGCGCCAGGGCGAAGCGACGACGGAGCTCTTCCTCGTGCAGAAGGGCCGCGTCGTCGTGCAGCACGAGCAGGGCGGGGTCCTGGCGGAGGTCGCCGCGCTCGCGCCGGGTGAGTTCTTCGGCGAGATGGCGCTCATGACGGGCGAGCAGCGGACGGCGACCGTGAGCGCGGCGACCGCGGCGACGCTCGTCAGCATCGACCGCGACGCGATGCACGAGCTCCTCGCCGTGGCGCCCGAGCTCGCGGCGACCTTGAGCCGCGCCATCACCGAGCGGCGCGATGCGGCGGCGGCGCGCAACGTCGAGCGAGCGGCGCCGGCCGCACTCGAGGAGCGGAGCCACCAGCTCCTGGCCCGCATCCGCAACTTCTTCAGCCTGTCGTGAGTGCGATGTTCCCGCACACGGTGCGCGAATCGTTAAGATGAGGCGAACGGGCGGCGGGGCGCGCCGCGTCACGCTCGCCTCACGCGGCGACCTGTAGGGTGGGAGACGATGCGTGCAGACGACCACGGAGGCGGGTCACGGCGCTCGCCGTGGTGCTCGCGGTCGCGCTGGTCGCCGTGTCGGTCGCGCTCGCGGCCAAGGGCTGGAGCTTCTACCGGCTATCGCTCGAGGATCGCCTCGAGCATCCCGCCTACCGGGCGCTGCGGCCGAGCGGGCTCTACGGCAATGGTTATGGCTGGGTCGCCGCGCTCCTCGTGGTGATGAACCTGAGCTATCTGCTCCGCCGGCGTCTGGCGACGGCGTCGCTCGGGTCGATGCGCGTCTGGCTCGACGTCCACGTCTTCACCGGGCTCCTCGCGTCGGTGCTGGTCTCGTTTCATTCGGCGTTCCAGCTGCGCACGCCGATCGCGACCCTGTCGGCCGGCGGGGACGGAGCGGCGACCTCGACGTGCTCGTCGTGGGGACGGGCCCGGCCGGGCTCGCGGCGGGGCTCGCGCTGATGGGCCACGGGCTCCAGGTCTCGATCGTCGAGCAGAGCGCGTACGGCGGCACGATCGCGCGGCGAACGTGGTGCTCGCCCTCGGACGACGAGGCGCGCCGCGCAAGCTGGACGTCTCGGGCGAGGACCTCCCCAACGTGGTCTATCGGCTGCTCGAGCCGGAGCGGTTCGCGGGCAAGCGCGTCCTGGTGGTGGGCGGGGGTAACGCGGCGGCGGACTGCGCGCTGGCCCTCGCCGAGTCGCGGGTGTGCGCGAGCGTGGCGCTGAGCTACCGGCGCGCCGAGCTGGCGCGCATGCGCGCGTCGGTGCCCGCGCGGATCGCGGAGCTCGTGACCGCCGGTACGATCGTGCCGCACCTCGGCTCGGAGGTCATCGCGATCGCGCTCGACCACGTCATGTTGCGGACCGCGGCGGGCGTCCAGCGCGTCCCGAACGACGATGTCGTGATCCAGATCGGCGGCACCTCGCCGAGTGACCTCCTCAAGACGATCGGGATCGAGGTCGTCGAGAAGCGGGGCGTCGCGTGAGCGGCTCGGTTAGCCGCACTTAGCCGAGGAACGGCTCGTGGCAAACCGCCTCGACGTTGTGCCCGTCGGGGTCGCGCACGAACGCGCCGTAGTAGTGCTCGTGGTAGTGCGGCCGCGTGCCCGGCGCGCCGTTGTCCGTGCCGCCCGCGGCGAGCGCGGCCTCGAAGAACGCGCGGACCTCGGCGCGGCCGCTGGCGCGGAACGCGATGTGGTTCTTGTCGAGCGGCTTGCCAGCGCCGATCCAGAAGTCGACCTTCGTCCCCACGCCGAACCCGGCCCCTCCGTCGAACTTCCGATGCAGGGTGTAGCCGAGCGGCGCGAGCGCCTTCTCGTAGAAGGCGATGCTCCTGGCGAGGTCCGAGACCGCGTAACCCGTGTGATCGATCATGCGCGGACCATAACTCAGAGTGTTATGTTCGGCGCGATGGTGCGTGTCTCGGGTCTCGTGGCCGTGGTCGCGGTCGGCGTCGCCGGCGCGCCAGGCACCGCCCACGCGGGTCGCACGGACTTCGGCTGGCTGTTCGGCACGGAGACAATGCCGGAGCGCAGCGTCGAGCTGCAGACGTGGACGTACGAGGAGAATGGCCGGCCCGGCGTTCGCGACGAGACCTCGCTGTGGTGGGGCCCGGTGATCGGCATCACCGATCAGCTCGAGCTCTCGCTCCCGATCGAGGCGACGTGGCGCGCGGGCTCGACCGCCGAGCCGACCGCCACGCCCGCGACCTTCGCGCTCACCGACTACGGCGTCGATCTGCGCTATCGCTTGGTCCGCGCCGATCCCGTCACGGCCGGCCCCGTCGTGCCGCTCCTGCGCGTCGCCGTCAAGCGCGACGTGGACACGCGCTCCGCCGTGGTCACCGAGGCCGACCTGATCATCGGCTACCAGCGCGGGCGCCTCCACGCGCTGCTCGACGCCGGGGTCACCGGAGAATTCGCGAGCGGCGAGCACGATGTCTTTGCGCGGCCGGGCGCGGGCGTCAGCGTCCAGGCCATCGGGGATCTCCGGCTCGGCGCCGAGGTCTTCTCCGAGCTGCAGGTCAGCGGCGGCACCTATCGCTGGGTGGCCGTGGGCCCGGACCTCGCGTGGACCCACGGCCGCTTCTGGCTGTCGGCCGCGTTCGGCATCGGCATCTACCACATGGAGACGGCACCGAGGATCACGTGGGGCATCGCCTTCTGAGCGGCGCGGCGCTGGCCGCGTCGCTGGTCGCGCCGACCGCCCACGGCGACCCCGCTGGGGGGCGCGTGACCGGCACCGTCACGGTCGTGGAGGCCGACGGCACGGCCGCCCCCGCGATCGACGCGATCGTGTACGTCGTCGGCTTCCCGGAGCCGGCCGACCCGAAGGCCGTGCCCGCGCAGATCGCGCAGGAGGGCCGGCACTTCGTCCCCGATCTCGTCGCGGTCACCGCCGGCGAAGACATCATCTTCCCGAACAACGACCCGTTCTTGCACAACGTCTTCTCGCAGTCGTCCGCGCGCAAGTTTGACCTCGGCTCGTTCAAGAAGGGCGACAAGAAGACGGCGGGGTTCCCGGATCCCGGCGTCATCGATGTCTACTGCAACATTCATCCGGAAATGGCGGCGACGATCCTCGTCCTGCCGAACCGGCGCCACGCCCGGACCTCGCCGGCGGGCGCGTACACCCTCGAGGGCGTGCCGCCCGGCGAGTGGACCGTGTTCGCCTACACGCGGCGGGCGGTGAAGCCCGTCAGCGCGAAGGTCACCGTGACGGCGAAGGCCGACACGAAGCTCGACCTCAAGCTCGTGCGCGGCGCGGAGCCGGAGCACCTGAACAAGTTCGGCGAGAAGTACAAGGCCGGCGGGCCGACGTACAAGTAGCGCCGCGCTACGTGTTCTTCAGGTAGCGCACGACGCTGACGTCGAGCTGGCTGTGCACGAGGCGGATCACGCTGTCGATCTCGGACACCGGGATTTTCAGCCGCTCGGCGAGCCGCTTGTGCGTCGCCCCGACGAGCGCGGCGCGGGCCCGGGTCAGCCAGCGCGCGGCCGTCGCGCGGTGAACGCCGAACGCGGCGCCGACCTCGTCGATCGAGAGGCGGTCCACGATCTGCTGGCGGAGCAGCGTCCGGTCCTCCGCGTTCAGGTCCCCGATCGCCGCCTGCAGCGCGCTCGCGAACTCCACGCGGTACTCGGCCTTGAGCATGTCGAGCGCGGGGTCGACCGAGCCGAGCGCGGCATCGAACGCGGCCTCGATCGGCGCCTCGCGGGCGCGCTTGCGCAGGTGGCGGACGAGCTCGCGCGTCGCCGTGATGCGGACCCAGCCGCGCAGCGGGCCCTTGCCGCGGTAGCCGAGGATGCCGGGCGGGCGCGCCGGCTGCGCGACGAGGAGCTGCACGCGGAGGAGCTGCTTGACGTCGTCGACGAGCTCGCGCGGGGCGCGCGTCGAGGCGCCAGCGCGGTCGACCTCGACGAGGATGTCGTCGAACGCCGCGTGGGCGGTCGGCTCCTGGGCCGCGCAGGCGGCGGCGAGGGCCAGATCGCCGATGGGCGCGGTGGCGAGCGCGGAGGCCGGATCGCCCGGCGCGAGGCGCTCGACCACGAACGCGGCGACGATGTTCGGGTCGAGGGTGACGGCCGGCCACGCGATGCGCGCGGTGGCCAGCGCCGCCTCCCAGGCATGGGCGCCCACGAGGGCCGCGAGCTCGTGCTGGGGCGCCATCGCGAGATCAGACTACAATACGCGGGCTGCCATGGAGTGCCTCGACGCCAACGCGGTCCAGGACTTGATGGCCGGGGCCCTCGACGACGCTGCGCGCGCCGCCGCGATCCTGCACCTCGACGATTGCAGCGAGTGCCGCGGGACGCTCGGGGCGCTCGC
Source organism: Deltaproteobacteria bacterium (assembly GCA_025353585.1). GTDB lineage: Bacteria > Myxococcota_A > Polyangia > Haliangiales > Haliangiaceae > JABFXX01. The sequence goes on along the minus strand of JANXOM010000279.1, from coordinate 72,794 downwards.
CCGCGACGCCGTGCTCGCCGTCACGGCCGACGCGCGCGGGGTGGACCCCCTGGCGGCCACGCGCGCCCCGAACGCCGACAAGATGGTGGAGACGACTGCGTCGAATTCAGGCCTGACGGGCCGCGCCGAGACGGCGGCCCCCGGGTCGCACGCCGCGCGCATGGCCGCGACCTCCGACGGCCCGCGCCTCGGGCGCTACGTCTCGCTCGAGCGGATCGGCGCCGGCGCGATGGGCGTCGTGTACGAGGCGACGGACAGCGAGCTCGGGCGCCGCGTCGCGCTCAAGCTGCTCAAGCGCCCGGACCGCGAGCTCACGGAGCGGCTGGTGCGGGAGGCGCGCGCCATGGCGCGGGTCACGCATCCGAACGTCGTCGCGGTCTACGAGGTCGGGGTCACCGACGCGTCGACGTACATCGCGATGGAGCTCGTCGAGGGCGCGAGCCTGCGCGCGTGGCAGGGCGGGGGCCGCGCGATGGTCGAGATCCTCGAGGCATATCGCGCGGCCGGGCACGGGCTCGCCGCCGCGCACGCCGCCGGCATCGTCCACCGCGACTTCAAGCCCGACAACGTGCTCGTCGGGACCGACGGGCGCGTGCGGGTCACAGACTTCGGCCTCGCCGCGTCGCGCCCGGCGGAGGGCGGCGGGCGCGCGTCGGGGCGCTTGCTGGCCTCGGGGATCGGCGACGGCTCGATCGCCGGTGACGGCGGTGCCGGCGCCGGCGGCGCGGGGGAAGGGCGGCGCGGTTCATTCGACGTGGAGCTGACGACGGCGGGCACGGTGCTCGGCACGCCGGCGTACATGGCGCCCGAGCAGTTCACCGGCGGCAACGTCGATCCGCGCACGGATCAGTTCAGCTTCTGCGTAGCGCTGTACGAGGCGCTCTACGGCGTGCGCCCGTTCGCGGGCAAGTCGTTCACCGAGCTCGGCGAGAACGTGTGCGACGGGAAGATGACGCCGCCGCCGGCGCGCTCGCGCGTGTCGAACGCGGTGCGCGCGATCGTGCTGCGTGGGCTCGCCGTGAAGCCCGGCGATCGCTACGCGACGATGGACCACCTGCTCGCCGAGCTCGGGCGCGACCGCGCGCGGCCGTGGCGCCGGGCGGCGACGGTCCTCGGGGCGCTCGCGGCGGCGCTCGCGCTGTGGCTCGTGGCGGACATCGCGCTGCGCGACCGGGCGGCCGTCGAGATCGGCGCGGCGTTTCGCATGACCGGCGTGCAGACGGTGCGGACGCTGACGACGCTCGAGCGCGAGTTCACGGCCACGGCGGACATGCTCTCGCACCAGGCGGCCGTGGCCCAGCTGTCCGCGCACCACGACCTCGCGGATTTCGGCCTCGGCGGCGAGCAGGCGGACACCGACGACCTCGCGCAGATCCACGGGCTCATCGAATCCTCCACGGTCGCGCAGGAGAAGCGCGCGTCGACGCTCGCGATCATCGACGCCAAGGGCCGCCTCATCTACTCGACGGGCTCGGTGATGTGGGGCTCGCGCGCGGACTCGCTGCCGCAGGTGAAGCACGCGATCGACACGGGCGGCGGCGGCGGCGTGTCCGTGCTCTCCTACGACGACCCCGCGTTCGCGGAGACGCACCTGCTCGCGGTGCCGCGCGCCGGCCTCGCCGTGGTCTACGCGAAGGCGCTCTCGCTCGGCGCGGATGACAAGACGAACGTCAAAGAAGCGCGGGCCGTGATGCTCGAGGTCGTCGACGGCGCGGAGCTGCTCGCGAAGATCAAGCTCAGCGACGCCACGCGCCTCGCGCTCGTTGCCCTCGACGGCCGCAGCGTCGGGGACGCACCCGCCGCGCTGGTAGAGGCGGCGCCGATGCCGGGCGACGCGCCGGCGACCGCCATGGTCGACGACGTCACGTACCAGGTGCAGACGCTCGCGATCCCGGGCTCCGACGGGCAGGGCAACATCGCGCGCCTCGTGATGGCCAACCCCGTCGGCGGCCTCACCGTCTTCCCGCATGCGCGCCTCGTCTTCGGCTTGCTCCTGCTCGCCGCGCTGGCGGGCGCCGTGGGCACTGGCGTCCGAGCGCGGGCAATGGCGCGGGCGTGAACGCCGTCCCCGACTGACCGCCCTTGGCTCCGGCGTGGCGCCCTTGGCGGCTTGGCGGTCAATCTGGCAAGAGCATGGCGATCGCGTCGGCCGTGAAGCCGTAGTCGGCCAGGACGGCCCGCGAGTGCTCGCCGAGGCGGGGCGGCGGCGATGGGGCGGTCGGCGCGCCGACGGGCGTGCGCACCTGGCGGATAGGCCCGACGCCGGGCCCGCCGTCCATCGTGAAGAAGACGTCGCGCGCCTGGTGCAGCGGGTGGTCGGGCAGCTCGTCGGGCTCGAGCACCAGCTCGACGCAGCAGTCGTGCTGCGCCAGGATCGCGAGCCACGCGGCCGCGGACTTCGTCGCGAAGATCGCCGCCAGCTCGCCGCGCACGCGCGCCTGCTCCGCCGGGTTGCCGACGAGCTCGGCGACCAGCGGCGTGCGGCCGAGCGCCGTGTTCAACGCGATCCAGAACTTCGGCTCGAGCGCGCCGACGGCGAGCCACCGCGCGTCCGCCGTCTGGTAGACGCCGTAGCACGCGAGCCCACCGTTCAACGTCTCCACGCCGCGCGTGGGATGCGCGCCGCAGTCCATGTTGCCGAGCTCGGCCGCGAGGAGCGCCAGCGCGCCCTCCGTCATCGAGATGTCGAGGTACGCGCCCCGGCCCGTCCGCTCGCGCTGCACGAGCGCGCCGAGGATCGCCGTCGCGCTCCACAGGGCGCCGCCGGCGAGATCCGCGATCTGCACGCCCGGCATCACCGGCGCGCCGGCCGCGGCGCCGCCCATCGCGAGCACGCCGCCGAGCGCGATGTAGTCGAGGTCGTGCCCGGCCCGCTGCGCGTACGGCCCCGTCTGGCCATAGCCGCTGATGGCGCACACGACGATCTTCGGGTTCCGCGCCGCGAGCGCCGCGTAGGCGAGCCCGAGCTTCGCCATCACGCCCGGCCGGAAGCTCTCGACGACGACGTCGGCCGTCTCCACCATCGCGAGCAACGCGTCGCGCTGCGCGGGGTTCTTGAGGTCGAGGGCCAGCGAGCGCTTCCCGCGGTTCACCGCGAGATAACGGCCGGCGACCCCGCCCTTGCTCGGCGGGAACGCGCGCAGGTAGTCGCCCACCCGCGGGTCCTCGATCTTGACGACGTCCGCGCCCATGTCGGCGAGGATCATCGTGAGGTACGGCCCGGGTAGCAGGCGCGAGAGGTCGAGGACCTTCACGCCGGCCAGCGCGCCGGCCAGGGGCGAGCTCGCGCTCACTACTTGGCGAGGTCGATCAGGCTCTGCAGCTTCATCGCGAGCGTCGGGTCGCCGGCGATGCGCAGCTTGCCCTGGAAGAACAGCTGCATGCCCGCGTTCGGATCGGCGAGCATCGTCTTGAAGTCCTCGTTCGAGACTTCGATCGTGCACTGCGCCTTGCCCTGGTCGCCCTTGGCGATGGTGGGCGGGTTCGCGGTGCAGTCGACGGTCCACTCGCCGCCGCCGTCGCCGGAGACCTTGAAGCAGTAGATCGCGTTCACCTCGCGCGCCTTCTCCGGGTACTTCTTGAGCCCCTCGGGGACGAGGTTGTCGAACAGGTCCTGCGCGTCCTTCGGCATCGGTGCTGACATGCCCCGGGTGATATCGCGGGGCTTCGGCGCCAGTCAACCGTGACGGTAAGTTCTGTCGGTTAGCCAGCCTAACTGGGCCTCACTCGGCGGGCGGCAGGTCCTGGTCGGCGAACGCACAGCTGGCGACATCGCCCTCGGTCGGCGCGAAGTTCTGGTTGTCCGTGTAGTAGGTACGACCGAACGAGCTGCTCCAGCACTCGCTCGCGATCGCCTGGTCGGGGCCGAGGTCTCCGCCGGCGATGCGCGCGTCAGCGCGGCCCGCGCCCGTCGCGATCCAGCGCGAGCGGAGCGTGATCTCCTCCTGCGCCGCCGTGCCGCCCGCGTCGCCCTCGACGTCGAACGTCATGTTGCCGCCGCCGGTCGCGTCCTCGTCGTACTCGTACGTCGCGTCGACGGGCGCGCCGGCGTCGTTCGTCGTCGCGATCGCGAGCTGCAGGTGCTTCGTCGCGAGGTCGTACGTGACGTCGACCTGGCCCTTGGCGTCGCCGTTGTCCACGGGGTTCACGACGCGCGAGGCGTCGAAGTCGATGCGGAACTCGCCCGTGCCGTTCGCGTCGCCCGCCGTCGGATCGGCGTGGCCGTCGATGATGGACTTGAAGCCGGTCGGGTTGATCTTCGACTGGCCGGAGAGGACGTAGTCGTACGTGCCGTCGGCGTTCGCCGTCACGTCGAGCCGGTAGTCGGCCGGGTCGAGCGCCTGGCTGCCGGGGCCCCAGGTGTAGACGTTGCCGCTGACCGAGGTCGCCGGCTGGAGGACGATGGAGTGGATGAGGACGAGCACCCAGCCGCTGGCGCCGTTGAACGTCTCCGTCACGCCGCGCGTCATCACGTAGTACGGCGCGAGCTCGCCGAGGCGACGGGCGCCGCTGTCGGGCAGCTTGATCTTCACCTGCGCCGACGTGGGGATGGACTGCGAGATGTTGTTCGGGGCGTCCGCCTGGACGCATCCCGTGGCGAGCGTGGCGGCCAGGACACCGGTGCTAACGAGGCTGCTGAAGATGTTCATGCAGACCTCTAGAGCAGCCGGCGTGCCGAGCTCCGGGCGGGGATCTCGCGGACTTACGGTGTCGCGTTTTCAGACGGCGCCCGCGCGGCGCCCGCGGCCGTAGGAGGCGCCGACAGCTCGGGCAGGACTGTGACCGTATCGCCGTCGTGGAACACGACGACGGCCTCGGGCGTGACGGCGACGCCGACGGGGTCCGCGCGCGGGACGTCGGGGAGCGGGTAGACGTACATGAGGAGCGCGCTCGCGGCGTAGCCGACGATGTAGTCGTGGCGGAGCGAGCGGTCGAGGCGGATCGCGAGCGCGGCGTCGCCGACGGACGAGACGGCGGAGCCGAGGACGCCGAGGGCGGGGACGGGGAACGCGACCTGGCCGTGCATCGAGCCGGTGGCGTCGATGTCGAAGAGGGTGAGCTCGGGCGCGCCGCTGTAGTGGCCGAGGTTCGCGGCGCGGACCATCGGCGCCTGCTCGGGGAGGTACACGCCGCCGAGGAGGGCGTCGTACGGTCGCTCGGTGTGCCAGGCATCGTGGCCGGCGCGGCGGGCGTGGAGGGTGCCGTCGGCGGCGCGCGTGATGTCCCAGGTCTTGTCGCGATAGTGGACGGGGATCGGCGGGTCGGCGGCGGCGGCGGCATCGACGGGCTGCGCGACGCCGGTCAACGTGTCGACGCTGATGGCGGCGGCGCCGCGGCGCCAGGTGACGGTGCGATCGGACGTGGACCAGACGCGCTGCGGGCCGGCCGCGGCGAGGAACACGGCGACCTTCACGGCGGGGCCGTGGATCGCCACGTAGACCTGGTCGGCGCCGGTCGGGCTGACGGCGCGGAGGCAGCCGAGGAGCTGGTCCGACTCGGCGACGGCGGGCGGGGTGAGGCAGTCGCCGATCAGGATGGCGCTGCCGGGGCGAGCGAGCGGCGGCGCCACGCGGCTGCCGGCGGGCTTGGTCCAGGCGATGGTGCCGGCGCGCCAGTCGACGCCGATGAAGCCGAACTGCGACGAGGAGACGACGGCGATGGTGCCGAGGATCGCGGGGCCGCCGACATCGAAGCGAGGCTCGGTCGCGCGGGTCGGGAGCGCGATGACGCGGAGGGGCTCGACGTGCGGGAATGCGGAGAGGGCGTCGGTCCAGGGCGGGGCGGCGTCGGAGGGCGGCGGGCCGCCATCGCGTGGCGGCGGGGCGGTCGTGGGGGCCGGTTGCACGGGCACGCCGCCCCCGTCGTTGCCGCGGCACGCGGCGGCGGCGAGGAGCAGGCTGAGCGGGACCGCGCGCGGGCTCACGTGCGCCCGAATAACCGGCGCCAGAGGCCCGGTCTTCCCGGGGGTTCAGGCGCGGGCGGGGGCGCGGGCGCGGGCGCGGGCTCGCCGGCGACGCAGAGGACGATGTCGCCGTCCTCGACGAGCAGGATGCAGGCCGAGATCTGCTGGTGACCCATCTCCGCGTGCCGGGCGCGGACGATCGCCGCGAACTGCGCGAGCAGCCGGCCGTCATCGGTGTCCGGGCTGACGAGCAGCTCCCCGCGCCCGGGCATGGCCACGGCGAGCGCAGCGCAGCGCAGCTCCGCTTGCAGCTGCTTCAGATAGGCGCGGTCGAGGATCTTCTCGGCCGCGTAGAAGCTGCCGCTGATCATCACGATCTGCTGCTCCACGCCCGGCAGGTCGCTCTCCTCGACGACCTCCTGCGCCAGGTTCTCCAGCGCGCGCGCGAACACCTCCTCGGCCGTGCGCGCGCCGAGCGTCTCCCGCCGCATCATGCCGAACGTCACCTCGCCGTCCACGCCGCACACGACGATCGGCGCGTCGGCCGGCGCGGGGGCCGTCAGCTCGCGCCACACGACATCGGGGAGCTCGATGCTCGCGCGCGTGCGCAGGCTCGGCATCAAGCGGCCCGTCGCCATGTCGGGCGGGTGGAGCACCGTCTCCTCGGCGGCCGCGACGAGCTTGAACAGCGACTCGCCGCCCTCGTCGACGAAGCGCTGGGCGCGGTTGGTGGGGAACATCTCCGCCACGCCGCTCGTCGGCGCGCCGAGCTGGAACGCGAACGGCACGACGGCCAGGACGGTCTCGACCCAGCGCCCGCCGAGCTTGCCGCGCAGGAGCTCGCCGGTCAGCGCGGCGAGCCAGAGCACGCGCTCCCAGTAGGCGGGCTCGTCCGCGGCGCGCAGGACCGGGGCCGCGAGCGTCTGGTCCTCGAGCATCCGCAGGGCCATCGCCGGATCGCGGCTGCCGATCTGCGCGGCGGCGTGGGCGGCGAGCTGCCCGAACGCCTCGTCGATCAGCTCGCCGACGGCGACGGCGTCGAACCCGCGCGCGGCGGCATCGAGGGCGGCCGCGTCGGCCGGATCGGCGCCGGGCGGCATGACATGCGCGCCGGCGGCCGCGAGCGCGTCGACGAGCCACGGGGGCGGCGGGCTGGCGTCGCTGCGCGCGTAACAGACGCGGATGGCCGGCTCGCCGCGGGCGCGCAGGTGCTCGCGCGCGTTGAGCACGCGGGCAAGCGCGAACAGCGTGCCGAGCGGGCGGTCGTCCTCGAGCTCGGCGGCGGTCCGGTGATCGGTCTGCACGCCGAACACCGCGCCGCTCGGCGCCGTCGCGAGCAGGTCGAGCTTGTCGAGCGAGCCGTACACCGGCGCGCTACTCCTTCTTGCGCTTCGCTTGCGCCTCGCGGAAGCGGTCCGCCCAGCCCTCGACGTTCACCTGCTTGTTGCGCGTCAGCGCGAGCGAGCCGCGCGGCACGTCCTTCGTGATGGTGGAGCCGGCCCCGACGTACGCGTCGCGGCCGATGGTGACTGGCGCGACGAGCTGGCTGTCGCTGCCGATGAACGCGCCCGCCTCGATCGTCGTCTGGTACTTGCCGACGCCGTCGTAGTTGCAGGTGATGGTGCCGGCGCCGATGTTCGCCTTGTGGCCGACGGACGCGTCGCCGAGGTACGCGAGGTGGTTCGCCTTCGCGCCCGCCATCATGTGCGTCTTCTTCGTCTCGACGAAGTTGCCGAGGTGGACATCCTCGTCGATGCGCGAGGCGGGGCGGCAGTGCGAGAACGGGCCGATCTGCGCGCGGGCGCCGATCGTGGACTCGGTGAGGATCGAGTACGGCTTGATGTACGCGGTCTCGGCGATCTGCACGTCGGTGATGACGCAGCCGGTGTCGATGCGGGTGGCGTCGGCGATCTTCGTCTTGCCGCGCAGCGTGACGCCGGCGGCGAGCCAGACGTCCTTGCCCAGCGGGCCGACGTCGGCATCGATGTACGTGCTCGCGGGGTCGATCATCGTCACGCCGGCGCGCATCCAGTGCTCGTTGATGCGGCGGCGGGCGGCGGTCTCGACCTCCGCGAGATCGACGCGATCGTTGACACCGGTCACGTCGCGAAAGGCGGCGTCGATCGCGGTGGCGCCGCCGCGGGTGTGCGCGTGGGCGACGAGATCGGTCAGGTAGAGCTCGCCCTTGGCGTTGTCGGCGCGGAGCGTGGCGAGGTCCTTGCGGAGGTGGCCGAGGCGGATCGCGTAGAAGCCCGCGTTCGTGTCGGGGAGGAGCCGCTGCGCCGGCGTGGCGTCGGCGTGCTCGACGATCTTTGCGAGCCGGCCGTCCGGATCGCGGACAAGGCGGCCGTACGGCATCGGGCGATCGGGCACGGTGGAGAGGAGCGCCATGCCGGCGGGCGAGGCCGCGCAGGCGGCGACGAGCTCGGCGATCTTCTCCGTCGGCAAGAGCGGCGCGTCGCCGGTGAGGATGACGACGATGCGGTCGTCGGCTTCCTTTGCGACGGCGGGGAGGGCGCATTGCACCGCGTGGCCGGTGCCCCGCTGCTCGGACTGGATGGCAATATCGATCCATCCGCGTCGCCCTTCGGCGCCGCTGCCGGCGGGGGGCAGGCCCCCGCGGTCGACGGAGCCGGCGCCGAACTGGGCGTCGAGGGACGTCCGGACGGCGTCCGACTGGTGACCGAGGATCGCGACCACGCGCTCGGCTCCCGCGGCGCGGGCGGCGGTGACGACCCAGCCGATCAGCGTGCGGCCGGCGACCTTGTGCAGGACCTTCGCGGTGTCGCTCTTCATCCGCGTCCCGAGCCCCGCCGCCATGACGAACACGAGAGGACCTTTGGACATCTGGCCGCGCACCGTAGCATTGCCATGTCCACGGGATCACTGGCGACGCGACGCGTTGGCGGCGGCGGGCGCGCGATTTTGAAGACGGCACGGAACTGTAGGGGCGCGTCGCACGTATCATCTGCACGTGCGCTGCCGCTCCGCTGTCGTGGCTGCCGTGGCTGTCGGGGCTCTCGTCGTCACGGCGGCGACGGGTGGATGCGGCGCGAAGCTCGGCGGGGAGCCGGCGGCCACGGGCGGCGTCGACGCGGGCAGCGGCACGAAGCCCGTCGATGCGGCGGTCGCCATCGACGCAGCGCCGGTCGCGCCGGACGCGCGCGCGTGCACCGGCGGCGCGCTCGATGGCGCGGGCCACTGCTTCGTCTATCATCCGGGCGCGCTCGCCTGGACGAACGCCGAGGCGGCGTGCGTCGCGGACGGCTCGCACCTGGCGATCATCACCGACGTGACGCAGAACACGGTGGTGCTCGGGATCATCGGCACGACGGACCCCGCGTTCCTCGGCGCGACTGACGTCGTCACCGAGGGGACGTTCCGCTGGACCGACGGCACCCCGCTGACCTTCACGAACTTCAACGCGGGCGAGCCGAACAACGGCGCCGGCACCCACGAAGAAGACTGCCTCATCATGCGCGTCGACGCGACGCGCGCCGGCGAGTGGGACGACCGGCCCTGCGCCCCCGATCCGACGACGACCACGCCCGGCCTCTACCCGTTCGTCTGCGAGTTCTGACCCCGCGGGGACGGTGTTGTACTTGTCAACCCGCGCTCCGCGGAGACTCTCGTTATTCCAGCTACTTGACCGGGGACGGTGTAACACCTGTCACCTGCCCGCCAGACCGAGCCCGAATTCCTGTCCGAAGTTCGGACATCGAGCGAGTGGACAGGTGTTACACCGTCCCCGGGCAAGTCATCGAGATCGTTGACAAGATTTTGGGCGGCTGGTTGACAGGTGTTACACCGTCCCCACTGGTGGGCGCACATGGCCGCACACCAACTCCGTTTCGGACCGTGCGCTAACGCGCATATACTTGGCGCACATTGGCAGTCTTCGACGGACCCCAGCCTGGCGGTGGTGGTGGCGTTGGTGTGGAGGACGGAAAACCGATCATCGTCTGCGTAGACGATGACAAGACGAACCTGCACGCGCTCGGTCGCGTGTTGCGTGCGCGCTGCACCGTGCTGCTCGCGACGTCGGGCCTCGAGGCCCTCGAGCTCGTGGAGGCGAACCCCGAGGTCGCGGCCGTCCTCGCCGATCTCCGCATGCCCGGCCTCGCCGGCCCCGAGCTCCTGGCGCGCATCGCCGTCATGCGCCCGCACTGCCGCCGCGCCGTCGTCACCGGGTTCCCCGAGTCCGAGGATCTGATCGCCGCGATCAACGCCGGCCACCTGCACTACGTCATCACGAAGCCGTGGAAGCTCCAGGATCTCCTCCAGGTCGTCGACCAGCTGATCCACACCCACCGCCTCGAGCGCGACAACCATCGCCTCCTCGCCGAGCTCCGCATCGCGAACCAGTCGCTCCGTGATCACGAGCGCGTCCTCGTCGCCGAGCTCGACGAACGCCGCGGCGAGATCGACGCCGCCACCCTCCAGCTCGCGCAGATGGGCCACCAGATCGACGCGCTCACCCTGCGCGATCCGCTGACCGGCCTCTACACGCACCGCGCGTTTCAGGAGCGCCTCCGCGAGGAGGTCGCCCGCGCGCTCCGCTACGGCCAGCCGATGTCGCTCCTCATCGCCGACATCGATGGCTTCGCCACCGTCAACTACGACCTCGGCTACCAGGCCGGCGACGAGATCCTCCGCCGCGTCGCCACGCTCCTCCAGGAAGCGGAGTCCGCTGATCGCGTGCGCAGCTCCGACATCGTCGCGCGCTACTCCGGCGAGGAGTTCGTGCTCCTGCTCCCCGAGACGTCGAAGGCCGGCGCGCTGACCAAGGCCGCCCGCCTGCGCGATGCGATCGCCGCCGCCGAGATGCCCGGGGGCCGCCGGCTCTCGATGTCGTTCGGCGTCGCGTGCCTCCCCGAGGACGCCGCCGACCCCGAGGGCCTGCTCACCGCCGCCGAGGCCGCGGTGCGCGGGGCCAAGCGCGGTGGTCCGGGCCGCGTCCACTTCTTCTCGAGCGGCGACGTCTCCGGCGATCCCCAGTCGCGCGCGTTCAGCGCGCGGACGCGCCAGCCCGAGGTCGATCGCTTCCGCCCGTACCAGGAGCGGATGTCCGAGGTCACCTCGATCCTCAGCCGCGACCGCGCGCTGTCGTGTCTCCTCGTCGACCTGTCGCGCCTGCACCGCGTCGAGCTGGACCTCGGCGTCGCCCACCACAGCGAGATCTACGACCACGCCGCCGCCGTCCTCGATCGCCTGCGGGGCGCCGCCCTCGATCCCGCCGATCTCATCTGCCGCACCGGCGACGGGGACGGCTACCTCGTGATCCTCGCCGCGCGCCCGCCCGGCCAGCGCGTCGAGCTCGACGGTCTCGGGCAGGCCGTGGAGCGCGCCGTCGAGGAGGCGCTCTCGCCGATGGTCTCGACCGTCCTGCGCGAGCAGCCGCGCATCACCGTCGGCTCCGCGCGCGTCCTCGGCAACTCGCTCATCCGCCCCGAGCGCCTCACCGCGCGCCTCGTCGCCGAGGCCACCGACGCTGCTCGCATCGCGCGCGAGCGCACGGCGCACCGCGACCGCGCGACCCTGCAGAACATCATCCTCGACGATGGCCTGACCTCCGTCTATCAGCCGATCGTCGACCTCGGTACCGGGGACATCTTCGCGTACGAGGCCCTCACGCGCGGCCCGCGCGGCACCGCCCTCGAGTCGCCCGCCACGCTGTTCGCGATCGCCGACGAGGTCGATCTCACCGTCGAGCTCGACCGCGCGTGCTTCCGTGGCGCGCTCCGAAGCGCCCGCGAGCTCGAGCCCGTGCATCGCCTGTTCGTGAACCTCTTGCCGATGTCGTTCTACGACCAGGCGTTCATCGAGGTCGAGGTTGGAAATCTATTGTCCGCCGCCGGCCTCACGCCCGCGAACATCGTCTTCGAGATCACCGAGCGCCTCGCGATCGAGAACTTCGCCGCCTTCAAGCGCGCGCTCGGCGCGTACACGGCCATGGGCTTCGGCATCGCGATCGACGACGTCGGCACGCGCCACTCGAACCTCGAGACGGTGATGTCCTTGCGCCCGCACTTCATCAAGATCAGCGACGTCCTCGTCCGCGGCATCGCGCGCTCGACAGTGAAGCGCGAGATGCTGCGCTCGCTCCGCCACATCGCGGACACGATCGACGCCGTCATGATCGCGGAGGGCATCGAGCACGTCGAGGACGTCGCCGCGCTCCGCGACCTCGGCCTGCGCTACGGCCAGGGCTACTACATGGCCCGGCCGTCACCGCCGTTCGTCGGCATCAAGGACGAGATCCGCGCCGAGATGCGCGCGCTCGCGCCGAGCGGCAAGACGCTCGGCCGCATTCCGCAAGGCAGCCGCGATAGCGACGGCGGCGACGACGACGACGACGACAACAGCGACGACAACAGCGACGAGGACCGCGAGCTCGCGATCCCGATGGCGCACGGGAGCGCGCAGCACGCGCTGAAGCCTGCCCTCCCGACAACGTCCGCGATCCCGCGCAACGCGTTTGGAAAGTCGGAAGACGAGGTCACTGGCGATTTCTTAATCTCCGGGATGTCGCCGTCGGACCGGCCGCGCCCGCGCGCCTCGCAGCCGCCGTCCGCTTCCCAGGATCCGGCCATGCAATGGCAACCGTTGCGCTTCGATGACGAGAATACCGAGTCAGAAGCGCTCATCGAGGCGCTGAGGTCTCCACTCGGAGAGACACGCGCGGCGCAGCAGGCGCAAGCCGCGAACGAAAAGCCGTCCTCCGACGAGCCAGGACAGGGCGGCCCCGGGTTAAACTGACTCGCCGTTATGGATCGGAATGCCTTTCACAAGCTCCTCGCGTTCGGCATCGAGCGTGGGGTGTCCGACATCCACTTCGAGGTTGGCTACCCGCCGCACTACCGTCTGCACGGCGAGCTGCTCGGCGCGATCAAGGTCCCGCCGCTGACGCCGCACGACACCGAGGCGATCGCGCGGATGATCCTCGAGGATCGCAGCATCACCGTCGACTTCACGCGCCGCTTCACCGAGATCGACGTCTCGTACTCGCTCGCGCAGCGCGGTCGGTTCCGCGCGTCGATCTTCCGCCAGCGCGGCTCGGTCGGCATCGTGATGCGGCTGATCCCGATCCAGGTGCTCTCGATCGAGCAGCTGAACCTGCCGCCCGTGCTCGCCGAGATCGCAGACGCGCGCCGCGGCCTCGTGCTGATCACCGGCGCGACGGGCAACGGTAAGACCACGTCGATGGCCGCGATGCTGCGCTACATCAACGAGACGCGGCACGCGCACATCGTCACCGTCGAAGATCCGATCGAGTTCATCCACGAGCCGCAGAAGTGCATGATCATCCAGCGCGAGATCGGCGCGGATACGGAGAGCTTCCGCGACGCGCTGACGGCGGCGATGCGCCAGGATCCAGACGTGATCCTCGTCGGCGAGATCCGGGATCGCGAGACGGCGGCCACGTGCTTGCGCGCGGCCGAGACCGGCCACCTCGTGCTCAGCGCGATCCACACGCCGGACGCGGTGGCGACGATCCAGCGCTACGTCGGCCTGTTCGAGACCGACGAGCAGGACGTCATCCGCGACCGCCTCGGCGACTGTTTGCAGGCCATCGTGTCGCTGCGCTTGCTCGCGAGCAAGGACGGTCGCCGCCGGCTGCCCGCGGTCGAGATCCTGCGCGTCACGCGGACCATTCGCGAGTGCGTCCGCAGCGGCCGGCTCACGGATATCCCGGAGCTCATCCGCAAGGGCCGCGACCTGTACTCGATGCAGCTCTTCGACCAGCACCTGATCGACCTGGTCAACGCCGGACTCATCTCGATGGAGACGGCGATTTACGCCAGCTCCAACCCGGAAGAGTTCGAGCGGGCGCTGCGGGTCGAATAGACGCCAGGTCCGCCCTCGGAAAGAGCGCGGGCCAACGCTCACCGCAGAGTCGCCGAGGTCGCGGAGAGTGACGACCCGAGAGGAGACTGGGTTGGCTCCAGGAGCGCCCGGCTCGCAACCCATTCCGCTCTGGGCTCCCCATTCTCCGCGACCTCGGCGGCTCTGCGGTAAGCGGCTACCCGCGCTCCACCCGGCGACGTCAGCGGTGACGGCCCGCCGGGTGCGTCGGGGCGGGTGCCTGCGGTGCCTGTTGCTGCGGCGGGGCCTGCGTTGGCGGCGCCTGCCGCGCGGGCTCGTTGCGAATGGGCTCGTTGCGAATGGGCTCGTTGCGGATGGGCACCGGCGCCTGGTGCGGCGGCTGGCGCTCGAGGATCGGCGGCGCGTACGGCTGCTGCTCGTTCTGCGTGGGGCCGTTCGGGGCGCGCGTCGGCGGCGGCGTGTAGACCGGCGGCGGATTGTACGGCTCGTGTCCCTGCGTGTTCGGCCCGGTCGGGACGTGCGCCGGCGGCGTGTACCGCGGCGGCGGCTCCTCGGGCGCGCTCGGCTGGACCGGCGCCTGGCGCGTGCCGCTGTTGCCGCCCTGGTACGGCGGCGGCTGATACGAGACCGGCGGGCGCGTCGGGCCGCCCGGCTGGTTCGGGTTGGGGCGGTTCGGCCCCGTCGGGTAATGGCCCGGCGGCACGTACTGCCCGGGGTTGCGCGAGCCGATGCCGCCGCCACCCGATGGACCCGGGCGACCGCCGCCCGGGTTCGGATGCCAGCCCGTGGGCGGGCGCACGATCGTCGGGCGCCCATCGCCGCGGCTGCCGACCGCCCAGCCCGCCGGCAGGTCGCGCTGGTTGCGCCAGTAACCCGGCGTGTAGACGTACGCGCCTTCGTTGAACGCGTAGTAGGGCTGCACGTACGCGTAGCCCTCCTGCTCGCGCTCCCAGCGGCCGCTGACCCACACCCATTCGTAGCCGTTCCAGTGCCAGTAGCCGTCGATCCATACGTAGCCGTAGCCCGGCGATGCGGACATCTGCTCGTACAGCGGCTCGGGCGGCATGCTCGAGACCTCGTAGGGCGAGGGCTCGCCCACCATCGCGTCCCCCCTCGCCGGCGCGAACCCGTAGCTCGGGTTCACGGGCTGGATCGGGTCCGGCTGGGCGATCACGCACCCGGATACGACCAGCGACAGCCCTACCGCACCGAGCCACACTGCAAGGCGTTGTCGCATACGTCCTCCGACGAGAGATCCGAGTTTAGTTGACGCTACCGAGGTCCACAAGTACACAGAACGCCGCATGAAAACGGTGTTCTCGGGCATCCAGCCCTCCGGAGAGCTCCATCTCGGCAACTACCTTGGTGCGGTCCGTAACTGGGTAGCACTGCAAGAGCAGTACCCGAGCAACCTGTTCTTCATCGCGGACTACCACGTCCTCACGCAACCCTATGACCCCAAAGCCTTGCCGGGGCGCGTCAGCGAGATGGTGCTGGATCTTCTGGCCCTGGGGATCGATCCCGATCGTTCACTCCTGTTCCTGCAGTCGTCGGTTTCGCAACACACCGAGCTCGCCTGGGTGCTGAGCAACGCCGCCGGCTTCGGCGACCTCGAGCGGATGACGCAGTTCAAGGACAAGAGCGCGCACAACCCCGAGCACATCAACGCCGGCCTCTTCACCTACCCGGTCCTCCAGGCCGCCGACATCTTGCTCTACAAGGCCGCGCTCGTACCGGTCGGCCAGGATCAGGTCCAGCACATCGAGCTCACCCGCCGCATCGCGCGCGCGTTCAACCACCGCTGGGGCGCGACGTTCCCCGAGCCGGAGGTCGCGCTCACGAACATGCCGAAGCTGCTCGGGCTCGACGGCAAGGCGAAGATGAGCAAGTCGCTCGACAACCACATCGCCCTGTCCTTGTTCGCGGATCCAAAGAAGCTCCGCAAGCGCCTCGCGAAGTTCGCCACCGACCCCGCGCGCGTGCAGCGCGAGGATCCGGGCAACCCCGACGTCTGCAACATCTTCACGATGCACAAGGCGGTCTCGTCGGAGGCCGATCTCGCGTGGGTCCGCCAGGGGTGCACGACGGCCGGCATCGGCTGCGTCGACTGCAAGACCAGGCTCGCCGAGAACCTCGAGACGCACCTCGCCGGCTTCGTGACGAAGCGCGCCGAGCTCGCGGCGACGCCGGGCATCGTGGGCGAGGTGCTCGACGCCGGCGCCGTGAAGGCGCGCGTGATCGCGAGCGAGACGATGCGCGAGGTCCGCGAGAAGCTGGGGCTATGGCCCTCGCGCTGACCTCGCGGCGCACCACGACGGCGGCGATCGCGAGCGCGCTCGCGGCGATGGCGCTCGCGGCGGCCGTCGCCGGGCGGAGCTGCCGCGTGAGCGAGCCGGGCCCCGAGGCCGCGGTGCGCGACATGTTCCAGGCCGCGAAGACGATGGACCGCGACGCGGTGTTCGCGCTCCTCGCGCCCGACACCCGCGAGCGGCTCGCCGCGCAGGCCAAGCGCGCGACGGATCTCGTCGGCGCGGCCGTGCGCTACTCCGCCAAGGACCTCGTCTCGATCGGCAGCACCGATGCGGCGGCGACGCCGACGGACATCACGGTCGTCGAGGAGCGCGGCGATCACGCGATCGTGGAAGTGGTGGCGCCGGCGGGGCGCGCGCGCGTGGACCTCGTGCGCGTGGACGGCCGCTGGCGCATCGAGCTCCCGCAGTACGGCAGTTCCATCTGACAGCGGGTACGCTGCGCCCATGGCGCTGCTGTACCCCGCGACCCGAACCGAGGACATCGTCGACACGATCGGCGCGCATGCGGTGCGCGACCCGTATCGCTGGCTCGAGGACGAGACCGCGCCCGAGGTGGCGGCGTGGATGGACGCGCAGGACGCGCTGGCCCGCCGCGAGCTGACGGCGTTGCCCGAGCGCGCGGCGATCGCGGGCCGGCTGCGCGAGCTGTTTTACTTCGACGCGATCTCGGCGCCCGCGCACCACGGCGGCCGCTTCTTCTACACGCGCAAGCACGCGACGCGCGAGAAGACGGTCGTGTACTGGACCCAGGGGCAGGGCGGCGAAGAGCGCGTCCTGTTCGATCCGAACACGTGGAGCGCGGACGGCACGACGGGCCTCGGCGGCTGGTGGCCGAGCTACGACGGCAAGCTCGTCGCGTACGCGGTGAAGGAGAACAACTCCGACGAGACCGTCACGCGCATCCTGGAGGTCGCGAGCGGCGAGACGCTCTCCGACGAGCTGACGGGCACGAAGTACGCGGGCGCGTCGTGGACGCCGGATGGCGGCGGCTTCTACTACGTGTACGTGCCGCCGGTGGGCGAGGGCGTGTCGGTCGCCGAGCGGCCCGGCTTCGCGGAGCTGCGGTTCCACGCGGTCGGCACGGCGGCGAGCACGGACACGACGATCTACCCGGCGACCCGCGATCCGCAGTCGTTCGTGGGCGGCGGCATCTCGCGCGATGGCCACTGGCTCGTCGTGTACGTGCAGCACGGCTGGAGCTCCACGGACGTGTACGTGCGCGACGCGTGCGCGGCCGACGCGCCGTGGCAGCCGCTCGCCGTCGGCGGGGACGCGAACTACGCCGTCGACATCTGGCGCGACGTGTTCTACGTGACGACGAACGACGGCGCGCCGAGGTACCGCGTGCTCGCGGTCGACCCGCAGCACCTCGAGCGCGGCGCGTGGCGCGAGCTCGTGCCGGAGCGCGAGGCGACGCTCGAGCACGCGACGATCGTCGGCGAGCACCTGGTGCTGACGTACCTCGCGAAGGCGGCGAGCGCGGTCGAGGTGCGGACGCTCGGCGGCGCGCTGGTCCGCGAGGTCGCGCTGCCGCCGCTGGGCACGAGCGGCGGGATCAGCGGCAACCCCGACGAGGACACGGGCTACTTCGCGTACACGTCGTTCACCGAGCCGCAGGTGATCTACGAGACGTCGATCGCGACGGGCGAGGTCCGCGAGTGGGCGCGCGTGACGCTGCCGCTCGACACGTCGGCGCTCGTGACGGAGCAGGTGTTCTTTCCGTCGCGGGACGGCACGACGATCTCGATGTTCTTGATCCGTCATCGCGACACGCAGCCGACCGGCGCGGTGCCGACGATCCTCTACGGCTACGGCGGGTTCAGCGTGAACCTGACGCCGTCGTTCGCGGGCTCGCGCGCCGTGTGGCTCGAGCGCGGCGGGCTCTACGCGATCCCGAACCTGCGCGGCGGCGGCGAGTACGGCGAGGACTGGCACCGCGCGGGGATGCTCCTCGCGAAGCAGAACGTGTTCGACGACTTCATCGGGGCCGCGGAGTGGCTCGCGCACAGCGGGTGGACCTCGCCCGCGCACCTCGCGATCAGCGGCGGCAGCAACGGCGGCCTGCTCACGGGCGCCGTGATGACGCAGCGGCCGGAGCTCGTGCGCGCCGTGATCTGCGCCGTGCCGCTCCTCGACATGCTGCGCTACGACCAGTTCGGCTCGGGCAAGACGTGGGTGCCGGAGTACGGCAGCGCCGAGGATCCGGCGCAGCGCGAGGTCCTGTGGGCGTACTCGCCGTACCGGCGCGCGATCGACGCGGGCCCGGTGGCGTGGCCGGCGACGCTGTTCGACTCGGCGGATCACGACGACCGCGTGGATCCGCTGCACGCGCGCAAGCTCGCGGCGGCGCTGCAGGCCTCGCAAACGACGGCGGCGCCGGTGCTGCTGCGGATCGAGCGCAACGCCGGACACGGCGGCGCGGACATGGTTGCGGCGCAGGTGGAGCGCGTCGCGGATCAGCTCGCGTTTCTGCGCTTCCACCTCGCGTGACGGGCGCACACTCCAAGCGCGCGCGGCGGGGCTCTGCTATCACCGCGCGTATGACGAGACTGCTCGCGGTGATCGCGCTCGGGGTGCTGGCGGGCTGTCCGCATGGCGGCGACGTGCCGACGGGTGCGCGCGAGAGCGCGGCCGACGTGGTGACGAAGCTCGCCGCGGCGCGCGACGCGCGGACGGGGTTCGTGGGCGAGAGCGTGATGGACTACTGGCTCGGCAAGGACCGCGTGAAGACGAGCGTGCTCGTGATGGGCCAGACGGGCGCGAAGGTGCGCTTCAACGGGCTCTCGCCGGCGGGCGGCGAGGTGCTCGTGGACCTCGCGTGCGACGGCAGCGGCTTCAAGCTCCTCGACAAGCAGCACAACTGCGAGCTGCTCGGCCCGTGCGACCGCCAGACGATCGCGGAGCTCCTGCACATCGAGCTCGCGCCGGATGACTTCCTGCACCTCGCGCTCGGGACGCCGCCGGTGATGACGAGCCCGACGGGCAAGGTCACGTGGGATGGCGACAAGGGGCTCGAGCGCGTGGAGCTGACGGCGGCCGAGGGCACGCAGCAGCTGGCGATCGACACGCGCGATGGCCACTGGGACGTGGTGTCGAGCGAGCTCGTCGCCCCCGACGGCAAGACGGTGTGGGCGGTCGAGAACGCGGACTTCCACGAGGTGGACGACGACGCCACGCACGGCAAGCAGCGCGTGCCGGGCAAGTCGCGGTTCAAGTCGCCGCGCGAGCAGGCCGACGTGCTCGTCGAGTGGAAGGAGCTCAAGGTCAACCCGACCATCGACGCCGCCAAGTTCTCCCTCGAGCTTCCGGCCGGCCTGCCGGCGTGCCACGGGTCCGCACCGGCACCCGCACCCGCGCCCTAGCCGGATCAACCGCCAAGCCGCCAAGCCCAGGCTCTGGCTTGGCGGCCTTGGCGGCGTGGCGGTCAATCCCCGCTCGCACGATCGTCGTACACCGCGAGGAGCTCGTCGGCGGCGGCCGTCGACGTCAGCGTCCCCGCCTGGACGGCCGCCTCGAGGCGCGCGAGCTCCGCGACCACCGCCGGCGCGCGGCGGAACCGGTCCTCGAGCCGCTCGCGGATGAGCGCCCACATCCACGTCCGCTGCTGCTCCGCGCGCAGGAGCGCCAGCTCGCCCGTCGCGGCCAGCGTGCGCCGGTGCTCCTCGACGAGCGCCCACAGCTCGTCCATCCCCGCGCCCGACAGCCCGCTGATCGCGACGGCGCGCGTCGGCCAGCTCGGCCGGCGCCGCGGCAAGTACCGCAGCGCGCTCCGCAGCTCCGACAGCGCGAGCCGCGCGCGCTGAGCGCCGTCGCCATCCGCCTTGTTCACCGCGAGCGCATCCGCGAGCTCGAACACGCCCTTCTTGATCCCCTGCAGCTCGTCGCCCGCGCCCGGCAGCGCGAGCACGAGGAAGAAGTCCACGATGTCGGCGACCGCCGTCTCGCCCTGGCCGACGCCGACCGTCTCGACGAGCACGACGTCGAACCCCGCTGCCTCGCACAGGAGCATCGTCTCCCGCGTGCGCCGCGCCACGCCGCCCGGCGACAGGCTGCTCGGCGACGGCCGGATGAACGCGGCCGGCTCGAGCGCGAGGCGCTGCATGCGCGTCTTGTCGCCGAGGATCGAGCCGCCCGAGACCTGGCTCGACGGATCGATCGCGAGCACGGCCACGCGCTTGCCCGCGGCGACGAGCCGCATGCCGAGCTCGTCGATGAACGTGCTCTTGCCGACGCCCGGCACGCCCGTGATGCCGACGCGATGCGCGCCGCCGGTCGCGGGCAGGAGCGCGGTGAGCAGCTGCTGCGCGAGCACGCCGTCCGCCGGATCGCGGCTCTCGATCAGCGTCACCGCCTGCGCCAGCACGCCGCGCTCGCACGCGCGCACGCCGCGCTCGTACTCGGCGAGCGCCAGGCGCGGGCGCCGCACGCTCATGCCTCTTCGGCCTGCTCGAGCCGGTCGATCAACGCGACGGCCGCGTCCGCGATCACCGTGGCGGGGCCAAAGATGTCGGCCGCGCCCATCTCGCGCAACGTCTGGTAGTCGTCGGGCGGGATGACGCCGCCGACGACGACGAGGATGTCCGGCCGCCCGAGCGCGGCGAGCGCGGCCCGCAGCGCGGGGATGAGCGTCAGGTGTCCTGCGGCCAGCGAGCTCGCGCCGATGACGTGCACGTCGTTCTCGACGGCCGCGCGCGCCGTCTCCTCCGGCGTCTGGAACAGCGGCCCGATGTCGACGTCGAAGCCGAGGTCCGCGAACGCCGACGCGATGACCTTTTGCCCGCGGTCGTGGCCGTCCTGGCCCATCTTCGCGATCAGGATGCGCGGGCGGCGGCCCTCGCGCGCGAGGAACGCGGCGGTGCGACCGCGGACGCGCGTGACCTGCTCGGAGGACTCGCCCACCTCGCCACTGTACACGCCGGAGATGGCGTGGATCTCCGCGCGATGGCGGCCCCAGACCTTCTCGAGCGCCCACGTGATCTCGCCGACGGAGGCGCGCGCGCGGGCGGCGTCGATCGCGACCGCGAGGAGGTTGCCCTCGCTGGACTCGGCGCACGCGGTGAGCGCGGCGAGCGTGCGATCGACGGCGCCCTGATCGCGCTCGCGGCGCAGCTGCTCGAGGCGCTCGATCTGCGTCCTGCGCACGGCGGCGTTGTCGACCTTGAGGACGGGGACGGTCTCCTTCGTCGTCGGCTTCCAGCAGTTCACGCCGACGATCTTCTGGCGGCCGCTGTCGATGCGGGCCTGCGTGCGCGCGGCGGCCTCCTCGATGCGGAGCTTCGGCACGCCCGCTTCGATCGCCTTGACCATGCCGCCGAGCTGCTCGACCTCGGCGATGTGGGCGCGCGCGCGGGCCGCGAGCTCGTGCGTGAGCCGCTCGACGTAGTAGCTGCCGCCCCACGGATCGACGGGGCGCGTGGTGTTGGACTCGAGCTGCAGCTGCAGCTGCGTGTTGCGCGCGATGCGCGCGGAGAAGTCCGTCGGCAGGGCGAGCGCCTCGTCGAGCGAGTTGGTGTGCAGGCTCTGCGTGTGGCCCTGCGTGGCGGCCATCGCCTCGACGGCCGTGCGCGCGACGTTGTTGTAGACGTCCTGCGCGGTGAGCGACCAGCCGCTCGTCTGGCAGAGCGTGCGGAGGGCGAGGCTCTTCGCGCTCTTCGGCTCGAAGCGGGCGACGAGCTCGGCCCACAGGAGGCGCGCGGCGCGGAGCTTCGCGACCTCCATGAAGAAGTTCATGCCGATCGCGAAGAAGAACGAGAGGCGCGGGGCGAAAGCGTCGACGGACATGCCGCTCGCGACGCCGGTGCGGATGTACTCGAGGCCATCCGCGAGCGTGTAGCCGAGCTCGAGGTCGGCCGTCGCGCCGGCCTCCTGCATGTGATAGCCGGAGATCGAGATCGAGTTGAACTTCGGCATGTGCTTCGCCGTGAAGGCGAAGATGTCCGCGATGATCTTCATCGACGGTGCGGGCGGATAAATATAGGTGTTCCGCACCATGTACTCTTTGAGGATGTCGTTCTGGATCGTGCCGGTGAGGGCGGCCGGCGCGACGCCTTGCTCCTCGGCGGCGACGACGTAGAGCGCGAGGATCGGCAGGACGGCGCCGTTCATCGTCATCGAGACGGACATCTTATCGAGCGGGATGCGGTCGAACAGGATCCGCATGTCGAGGATCGAGTCGATGGCGACGCCGGCCATGCCGACATCGCCGACGACGCGGGGGTGATCGCTGTCGTAGCCGCGGTGGGTGGCGAGGTCGAACGCGATCGAGAGGCCCATCTGGCCGGCCGCGAGGTTGCGGCGGTAGAAGGCGTTGCTGTCCTCGGCGGTGGAGAAGCCGGCGTACTGGCGCACGGTCCACGGCTTCTGCACGTACATCGTGGGGTAGGGGCCGCGGACGAACGGCGCGAAGCCGGGCAGGCCGCCGAGGTGCTCGACGCCGGCGAGATCGGCGGCGGTGTAGAGGGCCTTGTGGTCGATGCCTTCGGGGGTTTCCCAGGCCGCTTCGGGTCCCGTGCCCGTACTCGTGCCCGTGCTCGTGCCCGTGCCCGCGTCATCGAACCCGACGCTCGCAAAATCAGGAAGCGTGCTGCTCGGCGTGGTCATCGCGTGATCTCCTCGAGCACCGCGAGGACATCGCAGCCGACAAACACAAACTGATCCACGCCGGCCGCGCGCAGCGGCGCCTCGAGCGCGCCGGGCTTGCCCGCGAGGACCACGTGCTTGCAGCCCGCCGCGCGCAACCGCTGCGCCATCGGCGCCGCCTCCGTCCCATAGCGCTCGTCGCTGCCGCAGATCACGGCGACATCGACCGCCACTGGCTCCGCCGTCTCGCTCGCGCGCAGCCCGGCCGGGGCCAGCAGCGCCGTCGCGAACCCGACGCGCCCGCGATGCTCGCTCGGCGGCCCGAGCGTCACGAGCGCGACCGTCGTCGCGAGCTGCCGCGCGCGCAGCGCATCGAACGCCTCCGCATCGCGATGCCGTGGGGACGGTGTAGAACCTGTCACCTCTAGAGGTGTAGTGAGTACACCACTAGAGGTGACAGGTACTACACCGTCCCCTAGGTTGGCGAACTCGGAGATGCCGACGATCGGCTCGCGGCGGCGGGCGATGGCGGCGGCGCGCCTGGCCCAGCTCGCGGCGAGGCGCGTGCGCAGCGCGCCGGAGGCCAGCAGGGCCACGATGCCGCCGCCGGCCTCGATCGCCTGGAACCGCGACCAGGCCTCGCGCGCGAGCGCGTCGGTGCGCGACTCGATGTAATAGCTGCCGCCGGCGGGATCGCTGACGCGGCCGAGGTGGCTCTCCTCGCGCAGCACCAGCGCCGCGTTTCGCGCGACGCGCCGGGCGTGGGCGGACGCCGGGCCGAGCGCCTCGTCGAACGAGAGCGGCGTGATCAGATCGGCCCCGCCCAGCGCGGCGGCGAAGATCTCGGTCGTCACGCGCAGCATGTTGACCCACGGGTCGTGCTGGCTCTGCGTGCGCGTGCTGCACACGGCGTGGAGCGGCGGCGCCGCATCGGGCCCGCCCGCCGCCGCGACCACCTTGGCCACGCACAGGCGTAGCGCGCGCAGCTTGCAGACCTCGCCGAACGTGTCGCGCCCGACGGCCACCTGCAGCCACAGCTGGCGCGCCGGAACGCGAGCGCGCAGGAGCGCAACGGCCGAGGACAGCGCGAGCGCGAGCTCGTCGGCCGCATCCGCGCCGGCCTCGTGCACCGCGAGCGTCGAGACACACGCCGAGCGTACCGCCGGCTTCTGCGACGCCAGATCGCGCGCGACGCTGTGCAGCTCCTCGAGGTGCGTGGCCAGCTCGGCCGCCGTCTGCTCGCCGCGCACCACCGCGCTGATCGGATCGCACGCGAGCAGCCCGCGCGAGAGCGCCGAGCGCGTCGCGGCCCAGGTGAGCGCGTCGAGCGGCCGCTGGCGGCCGACCTCGATGATCACCGTGTGGTTCGCGGCGACCGCCGCCGAGACCGCCGCGTCATCCCCGCTCTCGATCCACACGGCGTCCGCCCCGCCGTCGAGATCGTCGCGGAGCGCCGCCAGATCGCCGCGCGGCACCCGCATGCAAACGCCGAACGCGTGCGGCGTCCCGCGTGTCGCCGCATCGGGCACGGGCCCGTCCACGTACAGCGGCTGGATCGGCAGGCCCTCGGGCGTCTGCGTCACCAGCTTGTCGAAGCTCGCGCCCGCGAGCTCCTTGTCGACCTGGGCGCGCCAGTCTGCGAACGTCGTCGGCGGCGGCGCCATCGCTACATGTTCCGGCGGTACTGCCCGCCGACCTCGTACAGCGCCTTGCTCAGCTGCCCGAGCGTGCACGTCTTGCACGCCTCCATCAGCGCCGCGAACACGTTGCCGCCATCGAGCGCCGCCCGCTGCACGCCCGCCAGCGCCGCCGGCCCCG
The DNA here is from genome assembly GCA_025353585.1 of Deltaproteobacteria bacterium. Lineage (GTDB taxonomy): Bacteria > Myxococcota_A > Polyangia > Haliangiales > Haliangiaceae > JABFXX01. The sequence continues at coordinate 48,356 of JANXOM010000279.1, read as the reverse complement.
CCTCGCGGTTGCGCACCCAGAACGCATCGCGCGCGTCGATCGCGTAGACCTTCTCCTCGCGCGTCGCGCGGATGACCTCGGGCGGCTCCACCGTCGGGCTGCCCTTCGGATCGAGGAACGTGTTGACCCCGATCAGCGGCAGCGTGCCGTCGTGCTTCAGGGTCTCGTAGTAGAGCGACTCCTCCTGGATCTTCGAGCGCTGGTACATCCGCTCCATCGCGCCGAGCACGCCGCCGCGCTCGCTGATCGACCGGAACTCCGTCAGCACCGCCGCCTCGACCATGTCCGTCAGCTGCTCGATGATGAACGAGCCCTGGTTCGGGTTCTCGTTCTTCGAGAGCCCGAACTCCTTGTTGATCACGAGCTGGATCGCGAGGGCGCGCCGCACGCTGTCCTCGGTCGGCGTCGTGATCGCCTCGTCGTACGCGTTCGTGTGCAGCGAGTTCGCGTTGTCGTTGAGCGCCAGGAGCGCCTGCAGCGTCGTCCGGATATCGTTGAACGAGATCTCCTGCGCGTGCAGCGAGCGGCCGCTCGTCTGGATGTGATATTTCAGCTTCTGCGAGCGGTCGTTGCCGCCGTACTTGTCGCGGATCGCCTTCGCCCAGATCCGCCGCGCCACGCGCCCGAGCACCGCGTACTCGGGGTCCATGCCGTTCGAGAAGAAGAACGACAGGTTCGGCGCGAACTCGTCGATGTGCATCCCGCGCGACAGGTAGTACTCGACGAACGTGAAGCCGTTCGACAGCGTGAACGCGAGCTGCGAGATCGGGTTCGCCCCGGCCTCGGCGATGTGATAGCCGCTGATCGAGACCGAGTAGAAGTTGCGGACCTTCTTGTCGATGAAGAACTGCTGGATGTCGCCCATGAGGCGCAGCGCGAACTCCGTCGAGAAGATGCACGTGTTCTGCGCCTGATCCTCTTTCAAGATGTCGGCCTGCACCGTGCCGCGCACCTGCTGCAGGGTGGACGCCTTGATCTTCTCGTACACGTCCCGCGGCAGCACCTCGTCGCCGCTCACGCCCAGCAATAGCAACCCGAGCCCGTCGTTCCCCTCGGGGATCTCGCCCTGGTACGTCGGCCGGAGGACGCCGCGCTTCGCGTAGAGCGCCGCGATCGCCGCCTCGACGCTCGCCACCTGGCCCGTCGCGCGGATGTGCTTCTCGCACTGCTGGTCGACAGCCGCGTTCAGGAAGAACCCGAGCAGCATCGGCGCCGGCCCGTTGATCGTCATCGAGACGCTCGTCGACGGATCGGCGAGATCGAACCCCGAGTACAGCTTCTTCGCGTCGTCGACGCTGGCGATCGAGACGCCCGAGTTGCCGACCTTGCCGTAGATGTCCGGCCGGTGATCGGGGTCCTCGCCGTAGAGCGTCACGGAGTCGAACGCCGTCGACAGGCGCTTGGCCGGCAACCCGCGCGAGACGTAGTGGAAGCGCTTGTTCGTGCGCTCGGGGCCGCCCTCGCCGGCGAACATGCGCGCCGGATCCTCGCCCTCGCGCTTGAGCGGGAACACGCCGGCCGTGAACGGGAAGTAGCCCGGCGGCGCCTCGCGCAAAAGCCACGTGAGGATGTCGCCCCAGTCCTCGTATTTCGGGAGCGTGACCTTCGGGATGCGCAGGTGCGAGAGCGACTCCGTCGTGAGGTCGAGCTCGATGACCTTGTCGCGCACCTGGAACTGGTACTTCGCGGCCGCGTAGCGCTTCTTCATCGCGGGCCAGTCGGCGAGGAGCCGCCGGCACTCGGGATCCAGCCGGCCCTCGAGCTCGTGGTAGAGCGCGACGAGCTCGCCGACGAACGCCGGCTCGCCCTGCACCGTCTGCGTGACCTGCACGACATCGGCGTCGCCCGGCCCGCGCGGCTCGACGATCTCGATGCGCTTCTTGCCCACGTTCGCCCGCAGCGCCTCGATCGTGCCGTGCAGCTGGTACATGCGCCGCGCGACGGCGGCCTGCGCGCGCACGAACGCGTCGTTGCCCTCGCAGGCCTCGGCGATCTCGGCGAGGTACCGCGTGCGATCGGGCGGGATGATCCACTTCTTCTCGGACATCGCCGTCGAGATCTCGAACGTCGACTCGAGGTGCGCGCCCGTGCGCTTCGCGATGAGGTCCATCAGCGCGCGGTAGAGCGTGTTCATCCCCGGGTCGTTGAACTGCGACGCCATCGTGCCGTACACGGGCAGCGCGTCGTCGGCGACGGCGAACGCGTTGTGGTTCCGCTTGTACTGCTTGCGCACGTCGCGGAGCGCGTCGAGCGAGCCACGCTTGTCGAACTTGTTGATCGCGATGGCGTCGGCGAAGTCGAGCATGTCGATCTTCTCGAGCTGCGTGGCCGCGCCGTACTCGGCCGTCATCACGTAGAGGGAGACGTCGGCGTGCTCGGTGATCTCGGTGTCGCTCTGGCCGATACCGGAGGTCTCCACGATCACGAGATCGAACCGCGCGGCGCGGCAGATCTCGATCGACTCGCGCACGTGCCGCGACAGCGACAGGTTCGACTGCCGCGTCGCGAGCGAGCGCATGTACACGCGCGCGTCGTCGATCGCGTTCATCCGGATCCGGTCGCCGAGCAGCGCGCCGCCGCTCTTGCGCTTCGACGGATCCACGGAGATCACGGCGATCGTCTTGTCTGGAAAGTCCGCGAGGAACCGGCGCACGAGCTCGTCGACGAGGCTCGACTTGCCGGCGCCGCCCGTGCCGGTGACGCCGAGGACGGGGATCTTCGGCGTGGTCTCCAGCGCCGCGGCGAGGCCGGCGTGGATCTCGTCCACCGCGCTCGGATCGTTCTCGGCGGCGGTGATGAGGCCGCCGATCGTCGACGGCTTGCGCTCGGTCAGCGTCTTGAGCGCGGGCGCGACGGTCGGCGTCTGCTTCTCGAAGTCGCAGCGCTGCAAGAGGTCGTTGATCATGCCCTGCAGGCCCATCGCGCGGCCGTCGTCGGGCGAGTAGATGCGCGTGACGCCGTACGCGTGGAGCTCGGCGATCTCGGAGAGGAGGATCGTGCCGCCGCCGCCGCCGAACACCTTGATGTTGGCGCCGCGCTCGCGCAGCAGGTCCATCATGTACTTGAAGTACTCGACGTGACCGCCCTGGTAGCTGGTCATCGCGATGCCCTGCACGTCCTCCTGGATCGCGCAGTCGACGACCTCGGCGACGGACCGGTTGTGCCCGAGGTGGATGACCTCGGCGCCGGCCGCTTGCATGATCCGGCGCATCACGTTGATGGCGGCGTCGTGGCCGTCGAAGAGGGACGCGGCGGTGACGATGCGGACGTGGTGTTTCGGCTTGTAGGGCGCGATCGCGACGGGACGGTTCACCACGCGCGAACCGTACCACCTGGCTCGTGATTGGTCAGCGCTACCGGGTGGCGCGCCCGACCTGGTGCGCGTCGGGAATCTCGACGAGGCCGCCCGTCGCGACGTCGTACACGTAGCCGTAGATCGGGATGCTGCGGGGCACGAGCGGGTGGTTGCGGATGCGCTCGACGTCCGTCTTCACGCTCTGCGCCTGTTCCTTGATCGTCAGCCAGTCGATGAACTCGCCGTGGTGCGAGCCGGGGCCCTTGCCGTGGTCGTGCCAGCCGGTCGCGTCGATCGAGGCCGTGTCGAGGCTCTGCGCGAGGAGGCCGCGGATGATCTCGTCGGTGAACAGCTCCATGCCGCAGTTCGTGTGGTGGATGACGAACCACTCCTTCGTGCCGAGGAGCTTGTGCGAGATGACGAGCGAACGCAGCGCGTCGTCGCTGGCGCGGCCACCCGCGTTGCGGATCACGTGGGCGTCGCCCTCGGCGAACCCGAGCGCCTTGGCCGGATCGATCCGCGCGTCCATGCAGGTCAGGACGGCGAACTGCCGGGCGGGCGGCAGCGCGAGCGTGCCCTTCGTGCCGAAGGATTGCTTGTAGCCCGCGTTGGCGGCGAGCACGGCGGGGAGGACGGAGCTGGACATGCGCGAAGCCTGGGGAGGCGCCGTGACGTCCGTCAAGACGGATGTTTGTCTGTTTTAGTAGAGCACGGCGGAAAATCCGTGATAACGGATCGCTCCATGTCGGTCACCGTCTTCCCGGGCTTCGTGCGCCTCGCCGATGGCGGGCACACGCTCGACTTCCACCTCCGCTGGCTCCGGCACAACTGCGATCTCGATCGCCACCCGACGACGGGCGAGCGCACGATCGACTCGGCGGATCCGCCGGATGCGCTCGCGCTCCTCGGCGCCACGATCGACGACGGGATCCTCCGCGTTCGCTGGGCCCACGACCAGCGCACGAGCCGCTTCCCGCTCGCGTGGCTGCGTCAGCACGCGTACGCGGTGGACCGCGCGCTCCCGCCGCGCCCGCCGTCCGCGACGAGCACGCTCGAGATCGATGGCCGCTTCGGGCCCGCCGTCGTGGTCGCGCGCGTGCTCTCGCACCTCGCGGAGCATGGCGCCGCGCTCGTCCGGCGCGAGATCGCGTCGCCCGAGAGCGAGACCGAGGCGTGGATCGACGCTTTCGCCGCGCGCGGGCTGCGCACGACCGCGACGCATTTCGGGCGCATCGAGGATCTGCGCACCGACAACACCACGAACGCGAACACCGACCAGCTCGGCTACACCGACGCGGGGATCGATCTCCACACCGACCAGCCGTTCCTCGACGCGCCGCCGCGCTACCAGCTCCTGCAGGGCATCCGCGCCGCGGACACCGGAGGCGAGTCGATCCTCGCCGATGCGCAGGCCGCGTTCACGTACCTGACGGCGCTCGACCGCGACGCCGCCGCGCGCCTGCTCTCGACGCCGGTGCGCTTCCACCGCAAGCAGAAGAGCTTCGAGCGCGAGGTGATCGCGCCGCTGGTGACCGTGGCTGAGGGCCGCTTCCAGGTGCGCTCGTCGTACTTCACGGCGGCGCCGTACCAGCTGCCGTTCGACGAGATGGAGAGCTGGTACCGCGCGCACGACCGGTTCGTCCGCCTCGTCCGCGATCCGCAGCACCAGTACCGCTTCCGGCTCGCGCCCGGCGACACGCTCGTCTACGACAACCACCGCATGCTGCACGGGCGCACGGCGTTCCGCGGCCCGCGCTGGGTCCGTGGCGTGTACTTCGACCCGGCCGCCGCGCCGCGCGGCGACGAGGACCGCACCGGCTGATCGCTCGGCTGGGACGCCGTCCGTCGCGATCGCGTCCCGCTCCCTGTGCGCCAGCGCCTACCGAGCGTGAGCGCACGGTAAGAGTTCAGGAATCTCCCGCCCCGCGCAGCGCGTCAACCGATTCACCAGTCGGATGGCCCCGACCTCGATGCACCTCGTCCCGGCCGTGCGCGACGACATCTCGACGCTGCCGATGCGGCGCCTCGAGCGCATCGAGGTCCCGCCGCGGCTCTTTGGTCACTACGCCGTCGACCGCGTCCTGGGCTCCGGCGGCATGTCCGATGTCTACCTGGCCCGCGATCGCACGCTGGGCCGGCAGGTCGCGCTCAAGGTCCTCCGCCGCAGCCTCGCCGCGGACGCCGACCACGTGGAGCGCTTCCGGCGCGAGGCGATGCTCCTCTCGACGTTCGACTCGCCGCGCATCGTCTCGGTGTACGACCTCGTCGTCGAGCCGGACGCGACGTACTTCGCGATGCGCTTCATCCGCGGGCGGTCCGTCGGCGACGAGCTCCTCGCGGAGGGCTCGATCCATCCGCCACGCGCGGCCGCGCTGATGGTGAAGCTTCTCGGCGCCGTCGGCGAGCTCCACGACCATGGCGTCCTCCATCGCGACCTCAAGCCGGAGAACGTCCTCGTGAACGACCGCGATGACGTCGTGCTGATCGACCTCGGTGTCGCGCTCGATCTCCTCGCGACCCCGGCCAAGCGCGGCCGCCTCACGCGCCCGGGCTACCTCGCGGGCACCGTCGCGATCATGGCACCCGAGCAGCTGAGCGGCGGACGCGTCGACGAGCGCGCCGACCTTTACCAGTGCGGGCTGCTGCTCGGGCAGATGCTCACCGGCCTCGCGTGCCCGGACGAGGCGCTGGTCGAGCCGGTCCACGCGGGCCTCGCCGAGGTCGTCGGCAGCGCGATGGCGCCGCTCGGCGCGCGCTACCGGTCGGCGGCGGAGATGTCGGACGCGCTCGTCGCGCTCCACCTGTAGGGGACCGGCCGGTCGGGACCTGCCCGGTGACGAGGCTCAGGCGAGACGGACGATGGAGGCGGCGTGGGTGGAGGCGTGATCGGGGAAGAGGTCGGGATGGATGCAGGCGGCCATGATCTCGAGGGACTCGACGAGGCGCGGGCCGGGACGGTTGAAGTATTGATTGCCGTCGGTGACGTAGACGCGGGTGTGGGGAGGCAGGGCGGCGCGGAGCGATTCGATGGCCGCGCCTTCGGCCAGGGCCCGGGCGAGGGAGAAGCCGCACGGCTTGATGAGGACGACGTCGGGCGCGAGGGCGGCGAGGGTGGCGGTGTCGATGGTCGGGGCGGGCGCGCCGGCGGTGGCGCCGAGGGCCGTGCCGGCGGCGAGCTCGATGAGCTCGGGCATCCAGGTGCCGCCGATCATGAGGGGATCGATCCACTCGAGGCTGACGACGCGGGGCCGGTCGGCGTGGCGGGCGCGAGCAGCGAGGGCGTCGATGCGCTGCTGCAGGTTGGCGCGGAGGGGCGAGGCGGGGATGCGGAGGGCGGCGGCCACGCGGTCGATGTCGCCCAGCCCGTCGGCGAGGCGCGTCGGGCTCAGGCTGACGATGCGGATGTCGGCGCGATGCGCGAGGCGGGCGACGGCGGCGCGCACGTCGTCGAGGGAGACGGCGCAGACCTCGCAGAGGTCCTGGGTGATGATGACGTCGGGCGCGAGGGCGGCGAGGGCGGCGTCGTCGATGGCGTAGATGCTGAGGGCGTCGGTGATCACGGCGCGGACGGCGGTGTCGATCGCCCGGCTCGAGGCGTTGGCGTCGATGCGAGAGCGCGTCAGGACGCGGCGGTCGCGGATCGTCGAGGGAAAATCGCACTCGTGCGAGATGCCGACCAGCTGCTCGCCGGCGCCGAGGGCGCACACGATCTCCGTGGCCGACGGCAGGAGCGACACGACGCGGGGCGCGGCCATCCGCCGCATCATGCCGGGCGGCGGCGGTGCGGGTGAATGGCTAGTATCCACTCGATGTCCCGCTGCGTCGTCGTCGTGTTGTTCATCCTCGCCAGCTGCGCGTCCGGCCCGCACGCGGACGCGGTGCGCTCTCCGGCCCCACTGGCGCCCGTGTCTCCGGATCCCGCGACGGCCCGGATCGCGGCAGCGGTCGATGCGGCGCACGCGGCGGGCGTGTTCGACGGGCTCGTCGTGGTGCTGCGCGACGATCGCGTCATCTATCGCGGCGCCGTTGGCCTCGCGGACCGCGAGCGCGGGACGCCGCACACGGCCGACGAGGTCGTGCGGTTCGCGTCGATCGCGAAGCAGCTCACGGCCGCGCTCGTGATGCAGCAGGTGGAGGCGAAGCGCCTCGCGCTCGACGAGAAGCTCGGGGCGTACCTGCCGGCGACGCCCGCGCCGCTGCGCGAGATCACGATCCGCGATCTGCTCCGTCACACCTCGGGCCTGCAGAACCCGGATGACGGCACGCCCGACGGGCAGATGCCGGCGTTCTACCAGCGCACGGATGCCGACGTCGGCGTCCACGCGGCGGTGTTCTCGACGGTGTGTGGCCAGCCGCCGAAGCGGGCGCCCGGATCGTTCGAGTACAACAACTGCGACTACCTCGTGCTCGGGGCCGTGCTCGAGGCCGTCACCCACCAGCGGTTCGACGCGCTCGTCGAGCAGGCGATCACGAAGGGGCTCGGCTTGCCGTCGCTGCGGATCGTGACCGCGGCGCACCCCGATACGTCGACCGTCGTCGGCTACCTCGAGGACGGCAAGCGCGAGGCGACCTACAACCTCGCGACGTTCGGCGCGTCGGCCGCGCTGGTCGGCACGATCGACGACCTCGCGCGCTGGGGCCGGACGCTCGTCACCCACCGGCTCGTGTCGGACGCGACGACAGCGACCATGTTCCGCGGCGACCCGGCGATGCAGCAGGAGGCGCTCGGCTCGTGGGCCTACAAGCTCGCCGTGCCCGGGCGGTCGGTCGCGCTGGTCGAGCGCCAGGGCTCGATCGGCGGCATGCGTAGCTCGCTGCTGCTCGCGCCAGAGCAGGGGATCGTCGTCGCGATCGTCGCGAACACGGAGAAGGCGCAGCTGTTCGAGCTGTGGGCGAAGCGGGGTCTTCCGTACGACCTCGTCGTGGCGGCGACCGCGGCCACCGCGACCCCGTAGCAATGATCGTCAGATCGCGAACGTGATGCCGAACATCGTCGCGTTGAGGGTCCGGCTCGCGACGGGCACCCAGCGCGAGCCGGGGCGAACGAACCGATAGGCGTCGAGCAACGCCGGCGCGATCAGGAGGATCGCGAAGACGTCGTGGTTGATGTGCGCGGCGCGCGCTGCACCCGTCACGTCGCCGAACGGATCCTCGGTGCCGGTGAGCGACGCGGCCGCGTAGCCGACCGATACGAGGATGTCGAACGCGAGGACCCCTTTCCGGAACGGCGCGCGGTGATACCGGATCCCGGGCTCGAGCGAGAGCAACATCTCGGTCGTCAGATGCTGCACGGTGAAGCCCGCCGTGATGATGACGTAGAGACCGGGCCGCCCGCCGCCAAAATCGCGGCCGTCGCGCTTGAAGCACGCGTCATCGGTGCATCTGATCTGCGGCGAGATCGCGACAAACGGAACGAAGCCGAACGGCTTGATGGAGATCAGCGTCGGGATGTTGCCGTAGGCCAGGTTGGTGACGACGTGGCCCGACTCGTGGGCGACGAACCCCACGGCCGCCCCGCCGAGGAACAGGCCGAGGGTCGAGAGGTCGTGCACGTCGGTCAGCGTGCCGTCCGAAGGGCGCGGTGGTGGGCTGACCGGCGGCGGCGATGGCGCCGCCGAGCCATCCATGTCGTCGCGCGCAGACCCCGCGCCGGGTCCACGGCTGTCGTCGGCCTCCGCGCGCCGGGCCACCAGGGCCGCCGCGATCGCCACCAGGACCGCGCCTCGGCGGGCCGCGCTCACGCGTCCTGCCGATCGCACTCGTCACAGATCCCCGAGACGTGGATCTCCACGTCTCCCCGTCGGAGGCGCGCGGGCCTCGTGCGCGCGGCAGCCGGACATCGAGCGTCTCGAGGCATTCGATGCGCCCGCACTGCTTGCACGCGAAGTGCGGATGCGCGCGCGCGTGAGCGACGTCGCGCGAGATCGCGAAGCGCCACGCGGTATCTCGGCCGGTGCGGTGAACGAGACCCGCGCGCGCCAGCGCGATGATGCTCCGGTAGATGGTCGACCGCTCGCCCGACTTGATGTCCAGGCGAGCGGAGATGTCACCGTGCGACAGGGGCGCGGTGCTCGTGCTGAGGAGCCCCAGCACCGCGACGCGCTGGGGCGTGGCGCGAAGACCGGCGCCTCGGATCGCTACCCGGATCTCGTCCCGGGTCACGCGCGTGCTCGCGGCGCCACCGGCAACCGAGCAGGGCGCGGCCGAGCGCCTCGAACCGAGCGCGAAAGATCATTGATATCCGACGAACGTTCCATGAGATCGCACTTCCCGCATGGGCATCCACGCGTGACTGCGCGGAGCCGAGCTCGTTCCCGAACGCTTGCGACTCGCCGTTCGCGTCGACCCCGCGCGCACGTGAGCGCGGTCGGAGCAGACGCGATCAGGCGCGGAGCGGGGGCGAGGTCTTGGGGGCGAACGCGTAGACGGCGGCGAGCGGCCGAGCCGGGATGGACGGGAGGCTCGTGGCGACGGTGCACGAGAGCGCCGGCCGCCCGAGCGACACGCGCGCCGGTCCAGGCTGTCCCCCCTGATGCAAGACCGTCGCGATCGCGCAGAGGTCTCCGTCCGGTGCGGCGCCGGCCGCGCGGCAGCTCGGGGCTGCGCCAACCGTCGCGGTCGCGGCGATCGCGTCGGCGTGTCGAACGGCGCCGGTGCGGACATCGAGGACGTGACGCACGCGCGCCTCGTGTCGCATCCCGAGCACACCGCCGAGAACGAGCCACGCTCCGACGAGCGCGGCGAGCACGCGCGAGGGGCGGGGAGCCTCGACGAGGCCGACGCGCCATGCGGGATCGCCACGCTCACGCGCCGAGCTTTACACGCCGGACGACCTCGATAGCAACTGGTCGCACGCATCCGCCTACGCTCGGTGATCTGACACGGGGATACAGATGCGACTCGATTGCACGTGCGGTCAGCCCGCAGTAACTTGCGACGATGCGAACGCCGAGCGCCACCGAGCTCCGAGAGGAGCTTCGAACCCGCGGCTTGCGGGCCACGAGCTCGCGGGTCGCGGTGCTCCAGTTACTCTCCATGACGGAGCAGCCGGTCTCGCACGCGGAGGTCTGCGCGAAGCTCGCCACGAGCTTCGACCCCGCGACCCTGTACCGAAACCTCGTTGATTTCGTGGACGTGCAGCTCGCGCGGCGCGCCGACGTCGGCGACCACGTCTGGCGATTCGCTCTCGTGCGCGTCGGACACGACGCCGCCGCGCATCCCCACTTCGTGTGCACCGGCTGCGGCGTCATGCAGTGCTTGCCCACGATGCAGGTGAGAGGCCCGGCCGCGAAGGCCCCGCGCTCCGTCAAGCGCCGAGACGTCGAGGTCCACGTTCGCGGGCTCTGCGATGCCTGCGGCTGAGTAGCGCCCGCGCGGCGTCGAGCGGGGCGAGAACGCTTGACACGCCGCGATGCTTCGGACAGCCTGACGCAATCGTTATGCATCAGTGGTTCGCTCGCAACACGGCAACGCGCGCACTCGCGCTCGCCGTCGCGTGCGCGCTCTTGCTGGGCGGCGTCCTCGGGCTGAAGCATCAAGCGGACGGGCTCCACATCCGCGACCAGCGCACGGGCGTCATGCTCCACGCGCAGGCCATGTCCGGCGCCCACGTCGAGGGCGAGTGTCCGGACATCCACGGTCGCGTGGGGGATCACGACGCCGATGACGGGGGCTGCGCGGTCGATCTCGCGACGCATCAGGCGGCGGCGAAGGCCAGCGGCGCCCCCGCGCTCGTGCCGGCGGTCCGCCCGCACGATTGCGTGCTCGCTCTCGTCGCCGCGCGCACGAACGGTCGCGTTCGGCTCCTGACCGACGCGCCCAAGACCTCGCCTCCCGCGTTCGCCTGACGCGTAGCGGGCCCCGCCCGTCCTACGCGCGCTCTGTCGCCCGAGCCCTCGCTCGGAGTGCGGCTGGTGCGTCGTCGTCCGTGTCTCCGTGGTCCGGAGACGTGACGTCAGGAGACCGCTTGAATCGACTGTTCATCGCAATCATCATCTTCACGTTCGCCGCATCGTCGGTGGCCCGGGCCGAACCCGTCGACGCAGGCGTGCCCATCGATGCGCCGAGCGCGGACGCGACCGGTGCGCCGGCGCGCCCGGTCTACGTGTTGCCGTCCTTCGCCGTCGTCACGCGCCGAGATCCGCCGATCTATCCCGACGTCCCGGTCGCCCGCCGCCGGCCGGTCGACGTATCCGTCCGCGTCGACGTCGATGCGGCCGGTCAGCCGAGCAACGCGCACGTCCGCTCGCCCGCGAACCCGCCGTTCGATGACGTCGCCGAGGGGGCGGTGCTCGGCTGGGCGTTTGCGCCGGCGACGACGAACGGCGTCGCGACCGCGAGTAGCCTCGATGTCACCGTGCACTTCGAGCCCACGGCCGCCGCCACGGCCGCGGCCGAGGTGATCACGATCCACGACGAGCTCGCCCCGACCACGGCGACCAAGCCGCCGAGCACGGGAGCCGCGGACTACCGGATCGACGTGGGCCAGATGGCGACCGCCGTGCCCCGGAAGGAGGGTGCGGCGGGCCTCCTCCAGCTCGCGCCGGGCTTCCTGCTCACGAACGAAGGCGGAGAAGGCCACGCCGAGCAGATCTTCCTGCGCGGCTTCGACGCGCGCGAGGGCCAGGACATCGAGCTCCGGGTCGGCGGTGACGTGGTGAACCAGGTCGGCAACCTGCACGGCAACGGGTACGCCGATCTCCACTTCATCTTGCCGGAGCTCGTCGAGTCCGTGCGCGTCGTCGAGGGGCCGTACGATCCGCGCCAGGGCAACTTCGCCGTCGCGGGGAGCGCGGACTACGAGCTCGGGCTCGCGAAGCGTGGGTTGTTCGCGTCGTACGAGACCGGCTCGTTCGGCACGAGCCGGGCCCTCCTGCTGTGGGGCCCGCCCGGCGATGGCCCGCACACGTTCGGGGGCGTCGAGGTCTACCAGACCAGCGGGTTCGGACAGAACCGCGACGCGCGGCGCGCGACGGCGCTCGGGCAAGTCGAGGCCAAGGTCGGCAAGCATGGCCTGTGGCGCCTGACGTCGGGCGCGTACATCAGCGACTACCACTCGGCCGGCGTGATCCGCGAGGACGACTACGACGCGGGTCGCAAGGGCTTCTACGACACCTACGACTTCGGCCAGGGCGGCTCCGTCGCGCGCGTGTTCGTGCTGGGCGCGATCGACCACCACCACGACGACATCACGTACCACCACCAGCTCTCGCTGACGGGGCAGACGATGCGCCTCCGGGAAGACTTCACTGGCTTCCTGCTCGACCAGCAGACCTCGTTCCAGCAGCCCCATCCCCAGCGCGGCGATCTCATCGACCTCGAATCCGACGCGCTCACGGCGCAGGCGTCGGGCTTCATGCGGCAGACCCACACCTGGCTCGACCGCGCCCAGCACCTCGAGCTCGGCTACTTCGCGCGGCTCGACCGGACCTCCGGCGTCCAGTATCGCGACGAGGCGGCCAACGATCACCCGTATCACAAGGACACCGATCTCGACGCGACGCTCGGCGACGTCGGCCTCGACGCCTCGGCCGACCTGCGCTTCACCGACTGGCTCGCGCTGCGGGGCGGCGGGCGAACCGACCTCCTCAGCTACAACGCGATCGACAACTGCGCGGTGCAGGACGTGTCGCATCCGTCCCCGAACAATCCGCCCGGCGACGCGAGCTGTCTATCACAGGAGAACTTCGGCAACTATCGCGAGCCCGTCCAGCGCGCGACCACGGCGGGCACGGCGGTCCTGCCGCGGGGCGCCGTGCTCTTCGGCCCTCTCAAAAATGTCATCGGCTCCCTGGCTTACGGCGAGGGCGTCCGGTCCATCGACCCGTCCTACATCACGCAGGACGTCAAGACTCCGTTCGCGAGCATCCGGTCCTACGACGCCGGACTCGACTACCAGGCGTCGCTGCACGACGTCGCGACGTCGCTCAAGCTGTCCGCGTTCCGGACCCACGTCGACAAGGACCTCATCTTCAGCGAGACGGTCGGACGGGCCGTGCTGGCGAATGGCACCACGCGGACGGGCGCATCGCTGGCGGGCCGCGCGACCAGCCGCTGGTTCGATCAGAGCGCGAGCCTCACCGTCGTCCAGTCGACGTTCGACGATACCGGGCTCCTGATCCCGTACGTCCCGGACGTCGTGGCCCGGACCGACACGGTCGTGTTCGGCGAGCTGCCGTACTACAACGTCGACGGGACGCCCGTCACGGGACTGGCCGGCCTCGGGGTGACGTACGTCGGGCGGCGCGCCTTGCCCTACGGCGAGCGCAGCGACGCGGTGTTCACGCTCGATGGCTCGGTGCAGGCGACCTGGCGCCGCTATACCGTGGGCCTCAAGGCCTCGAACCTCCTCGACAACCGCTATCGCCTCGGCGAGTACAACTACGCGTCGGACTTTCACAATCAAGGCGAGCCCACGCTCACGGTCGCACGGCAATTCACGGCCGGCGCGCCGCGCACGGTGGTGCTGCAGCTGCAGGTGCAGCTGTGAAGGTCAACGCGCTCGGCCTCGTGCTCGCGGCCACGGCCTGCACGAGCAGCACGGGCGGCCAGATCGTCAGCTTCGACGTGTCCGCGGCGGGGCCCGCCGATGCAGCCGGGACCCGCGCCTTCGACAACGGACTCGGCTGGCACGTCGAGCTGTCGGCGGCGACGCTGCATATCGGCGCCATCTACATGAACGCGACCGTGCCGACGTCCGGTGCGCAGTTCACGAATTGCATCCTGCCGGGCCTGTACACGGCCGAGGAGCTCGCGGGGCTCGACGTCGATGTGCTGTCCGCGACCCCGCAGACGTTTCCCACGCGCGGCGAGGGGACGGACGACGAGGTCAAGGCCGGCGAGCTCTGGCTCACGAGCGGCGACATCAACGCGGCCGCGGACCCCACGCTGATCGCCGCCGTCGCGGGCGTCGCGACCGACGGGAGCGCATCCCGGCCGTTCACGGGCCGGGTGACCATCGGCGCGAACCGGTTGATCGCGTCGAGCGACCCCGCGCACCCGAGCGCGCACCCGATCTGCAAGCAGCGGATCGTCTCGCCGATCGCGATCGCGCTCGCCCCGCGCGATGGCGGGCAGCTGCTGATCCGCGTGGATCCCGCCGCGTGGTTCGCGAACGTGGACTTCACCGCCCTCACCGCCGTGACGACGAGCCCGCCCGCGTTCGAGATCCCCGATGACAACGCCACCGACGCCGGCCAGAACCTGCTCTCGGGCCTGCGCTCGACGGGCAGCGACAACTACCAGTTCTCGTTTGAATAACCCGAGGAGATCGTGATGTATCGATTGCAGCTCGCATTCCCACTCAGCGTCCTGGTCCTTGCCCCGCTCGCCGCCGGCGCGTGCGGCGGAGGCGACAACCCGAGTAACCCCGACGGCGGCGCGGACGCGGCGAGCGCGTGCACGACGACCACCACCAGCGGCATGGGGATCCTCCAGGACTTCTGCTCGCCCGAGGATCCGGGGGGCAACGGCATCCTCGTCACGGCGTCCGGCGAGGACCTCGCGCTGAGCGGCTATGCCTTCCCGCCCGCGACGCCCGATGACTTCGCGCTCGTCGACGGCTGGGAGATCCACTTCGATCGCGTGCTGTCGACGTTCGACCACGTGACGCTGTCGGACGACCCCGACAAATCGCCGACGGATCAATCGCAGACCGGCGCGGTCGTCGCGGAGGTCGATGGCCCGTTCGCGGTCGACCTCCACAAGGGCGGCCCGCTGATCGGCAAAGGCGGAGGTGACGAGCGGGCGGTCGCCGTGGGCGCGCTGACCGGCCAGAACAAGCACGGCGGCGCTGCGTTTGACCCGACGGTGCGCTACGCGTTTGGGTTCGAGATCGTGAAGGCCACGACATCGGCCAAGAACATCAACCTCGATGCGGCGGACCTGACCGACTACCAGGAGATGATCCAAAAGGGCTACACGACGCTCCTCGTCGGCACGGCGACCTTCAAGGGTACCGCCTGCACCTCGACGATCGCCGGCTACGACTTCACGAAGATCCCGACGACCATCAAGTTCCGCTTCGGGTACGCGGCGCCGACGACCTACATCAACGCCCAGAACCCGGACAACGATCCCGCCGCCGCGTTCCCGAACGAAGAGCACCAGCGGCGGCCTCCACACCGTGCAGAACCAGTCGACGGTCGCGCAGACGACGTTCCACATCGACCACATCTTGTGGGAGAGCTTCGTGCACGACTCGCCGGCGCACTTCGACGAGTTCGCGTCGAAGTACGCGGGCGCAACCACGACGCCCACGGCGGTCCTCGAGGACTTCAAGGGCTATGCGTTCAAGCCGTTCGTCGATGGCCTCGGACAGCCGCTGCCGTGGCGGACCTGCCTCGCCGGCTACACGCCGCCGACGACCGGCGCGATGACGTTCGACACGCTCGGCGTCCCGGTCAATCCGACGGGCAACCCTGGCACGTCGATCCGCGACTTCTACGACTACGACCAGTACAACCGTAGCACGTTCGGCCACCTGAACTCCGACGGCCTCGCGTTCGTCAGCCGAAACTACCCGTCGCCGCCCTGAGACCGCGTCTTCGCGGGCGTGACTTACGAGGAGCTCGGACACGGCTTTCGCGCGGGTGGCGACGGCCGCATGGGCAAGGTTGCCGAGTCGCTACACGGGCTCTTGCCGTCGAGATCGGGACGCAGATCTATCTGTAACGCCGGGCCGGCGGCGCGGAGCGCGTGGTCGCCGAGCAACCGGGCGGCGATGCCCTGCTCGAGGCTCCACGCGGCGAGCATCGTCTCGCTGCGCTGCGCGGCCGCGCGTTGCACGTTGCACGACCGCGGAGTGGCGGGTGGGCGGATTGCACGACACGTCGAACCGGCGCCGGGTCCGCGCGTCGTGTGGAGGCACGCGGCCGGGCGCGGACGTTGCAACCACGCCCGCTCTGCCCCGATGACGCCCTCCGTGACTCCTCTGGCCACCCAGCTCAGCTCGCTCGCCGTCCTCGCGGCGCGGGCGCGGCGGGCGCGGTCCGAAGGAGGCGTCCTGCTCGGGGCCGTCCTGGCCGGCAACGTCGCGTATGCCGTCGCCGCGGCAACCCGTGGCCCGAGCTCGCTCGCCTGGGCGGGTGTCATCGCGGCGAGCGTCATCGCTCATCTGGTCGCCTGGCGATCACGTCGCTTCGCCCGGGCGGTCGATGACGAGATCCGGGCGCAGCTGTCGAGGCTGCGCGTGCAGTCGTGACCGGGATGGCGCGGAAAGTCGAGACGTGACTGGTCTGCGGCGCCGGGCGGGTCGTACTGTGTAGGCTTGGCGACGAGGACGCACGCGGGGCAGGTGAGGGCGCGGATCGCGCTCGTCGCGTGCGTGCTGTGGGTCGTCGGGTTCGAGCTCGTGCCGCTCGTGCACGTGGCGGTGCACGCGTACCTCGCGCCGCACCGGCACGAGGGTGGCGTCATCGTGGCGGTCGAGATGGAGGATCGCGACGCCGAGGTCGACGAGCACGGCGAGCCCGTCGTGCCGGCGGCGGCGGACGATACGCCGGCGCCCACGCGCCACGCGCCGGATCCGCATGCCCGGCTCGCCCGCGCGCTCGGGCACGCGCACGGCAGCATGGCGCACCATGATCTCGCGGTGACCGCGCCGGCCGTGCCGCTGCACGCGCCGCTGCCGGTCGATCGGAGGCCGAGCAGCGTCGCGATCGCCAGCGTGGCGACGCCGGTGTCGGCGAGCGTGCCGAGCGCCGCGGCGCGTGGGCCACCGGCGCGGCGCGCCGGTTGAACCCACCCATTCAATGATCGCGTTCGCGGGCCTCTCGGGTCCGTGCGCGCCTGCTTGTTGCCGAAGGTTACATGTCGACTTCCAAGATGATCGTGGGCGCCCTCGCGGGCGTCACGATCGCATATGCATCGATCCCGGCCGGGTACGCCCAGCCATCCCCCGACGACAATCAACCCGACACCGGTTCCGGTAGCGGTAGCGGTAGCGGCTCCGGTTCCGGTTCCGGTTCCGGTTCCGATAGCGGTTCCGGCTCCGGCAGCGGCTCCAATTCCGGCTCCGGCAGCGGCTCCGCGGCCGGCCTGTCCGATGTCGACCTCGCCGCCGCCGCATCCGCCGCCGCGGGCGAGGTCATCGAGATCATCGACACGGCCCCGGCCGAGTCCGCCTCCTCCGTCCACCTCGACCGTCGCGACCTGCAGTTCCGCTCGCGCACGCAGGTCTCCGACATCCTGCGCCAGGTCCCCGGCCTCATGGTCTCGCAGCACGCCGGCGGCGGAAAATCCGACCAGTACTTCATCCGCGGCTTCGACGCCGACCACGGCACCGACATCGCGATCTACGCCGACGACATGCCCGTCAACATGCCGAGCCACGGCCACGGCCAGGGCTACGCCGACACCCACTTCCTCATCCCCGAGACGATCGACGCCGTCGACGTGCACAAGGGCCCGTACTCCGCGCGCTTCGGCGACTTCTACACCGCCGGCGCGATGGAGCTCAGGACGCTCGACAACGTGGACGGCCCGACCCTCTGGATCGCGGGCGGTGTCCCCCTCGCGGGGCCGAAGGCGTTCGATCAGTACAACCGACGCATCGTCGGCATGGCGAGCCCATCGATCCGCGACAACCCGACCGACAAGTCCGTCATGGCCGTGCAGATCGGCGACACCGACGGCCCGTTTGACAACGCGCAGCACTTTCGCCAGGGCAACGCGCTCGCGAAGTGGGCGGGCGACGTCGGGCGCGGAAGCTTGAGGATCGAGATGATGTGGTACGAGTCGAAGTGGAACGCCTCGGGCCAGGTGCCCGAGTCGGCGGTCGCCAGCGGGCAGATCAGCCGGTTCGGCTCCCTCGATCCGAGCGAAGGCGGCGACACCTCGCGCACGAGCCTGCAGCTCGGCTACTCCGTCCACGACGACAAGGGCGGCACGTGGCGCGCGATGGCGTACGGCATTGGCTATCGCTTGCGCCTGTACTCGGACTTCACGCTGTTCGCGCGCGACCCCGTGAACGGTGACGAGATCGAGCAGACGGACGCGCGCTTCATCTATGGCGCCAATCTCGCGTATGACCGCCGCTTCGATCTCGGCTCGATGGACACGCTCGTCACCGTCGGCGCGCAGAGCCGCAACGATGACGTCGAGACGGGGCTCTGGCACGACAAGGACCGCCAGCGGCTGACCGGCTGTTTCGAGAAGGCGTCGAACCCCTGCAACAACACGTACGATCGGATCCGCAACCAGAGCCTGTACGCCGAGGCCAATATTCACGTGTTCCCGGGCGTCCACGTGCTGCCGGGCCTGCGCTTCGACCAGTTCGTCTGGGACGTCGATGACCTCGACCCGGCCACGCGCACCGAGCCGGCGACCACGACGGGCGGCAGCGCGGGCGCGGCGATCGTCTCGCCGAAGCTCTCGGTCGAGATCGAGGCGACCCCGCAGCTCGACCTCTTCGCCAACAGCGGCTACGGCTTTCACAGCAACGACGCGCGGAGCAACGCCGTGACGGGCGGCAAAGGCGCGCTCGCCCGGGCCCTCGGGGCCGAGGCCGGCGTGCGGACGACGGTCATCCCCCACACCCGATTCTCGGCTGACCTCTGGTATCTACACCTCGCCAGCGAGCTCGTGTGGAGCGGCGACGACGGCGGCACGGACGCAGGCGGCGCGACGCAGCGCTACGGGGTCGATCTCGAGGGCAGCTGGACCCCGTTCTCGTGCCTTCGGCTCGACGCGAACGCCAGCCTCGCGCACTCGACGCTCGTCGCGAACCACGGTAACGGCGGCGCGCTGGCGCTGGCCCCGAAGCTGATGGGCTCGGGCGGCATCACGTACACGCATGGCGCTTCGTTCGTGGCGCTGCGCGGCCGCGGCATCGCGGATCGCCCCGGCAACGACGCGAACACGCTGACCGCGCAGGGCTATTTCATCTTCGACCTGATGGCCGGCACGCAGCTCGCGAAGAACCTCGGGCTGAACCTGACGGTCAACAACCTCCTCGACAGCGACTGGCGCGAGGCGCAGTTCGCCGACACCTCCGCCGTGACGCCGACCTCGCCGTCGTTCGAGCAGATGCACTTCACGCCGGGCATCCCCCTCACCGCCACCGCCACCGTCAGCTACCAGTTCTAACAGGGGCCTGGCCCCTTTGTTAGTGTCCGAATCTCGGACTAACAGGGGCCTGGCCCCTTTGTTAGGCCGGGGGCCGGACGGGTGTATGGTACGGGGCCAGGTAGGAGCGAACGCGCATGGCCCGGATTCTCGTTGCCACGGTGCCATTGACCGGGCACGTCGAGCCGATGCGGCTGGTGGTGCGGGCGCTGATTGCGCGCGGGCACGAGGTGCAGTGGGCCGCCGCCCGCAAGTTTGCCGCCCGGATCGAAGCCACGGGCGCCACGTATCTCCCGCCGGACGAGGCGCCCGACTGGGACGACGGCGACGTGGACAGCGCCCTGCCGGTCCTGCATGGCCGGACGGGCCTCGCGCGCATCAAGGCCGAGCTCCTCGAGATGTTCATCCGGCCGATGGGCGCGCAGCTGCGAGACCTCGAGGCCGCCGCCGCCCGGTTCGCGCCGGATGCCATCGTCGCCGATCAGGCGCACCTCGGTGCCGCGCTGTTCGCCGAGCGCCGCCGGATCCCCTGGGCGAGCCTCGGCATCAGCGCGCTCGGGATCCCGAGCGTCGACACGGCGCCGTTCGGCCCGGGCTGGCCGCTCCCGCGGCGGACGCCGGCCGGTCGGATTCGCAACCGCCTCCTGTACGCGATCGTGCACCGGCTGCTGTTCGGTAGCGTCACCCGCGCGTACCGGCGCGCCCGCGTCGCGGCCGGCTTTCCTGCCGGCCGGCGGTCGTACTTCGACTTTCTCTCGCCCGACGTCCACCTCCAGCCGACCGTCGCCAGCTTCGAGTACCCGCGCTCGGATCTCCCGCGCCAGGTGCGGTTCATCGGCCCGCTCGTCCCGCCCGCGCCCGCCGCCGCCGTCCTCCCGGCCTGGTGGCCGGAGCTCCTCGCCGCCCACGCCCGCGGGACGCCGATCGTCCTCGTCACGCAGGGAACGCTCGCCACCGATCCGGCCGCGCTGATCGAGCCGACCCTGGCCGGGCTGGCCGGTGAAGAGGTCTTTACGGTCGCCACGTGCGGACGCCCGCTCGCTGCGCCGGCGCCGGTCAATGCCCGCGTCGCCGCCTTCATTCCCTATGCGGCCCTGCTCCCGCTCGTCCGGGTCATGGTCACGAACGCGGGCTACGGCGGCGTGCAGATGGCGCTGCAGCACGGCGTCCCGCTCGTCGCCGCGGGCGGCACCGAGGAGAAGCCGGAGATCGCCGCGCGGATCGCGTGGTGCGGCGCGGGGCTGGACCTCCACACCGGCACCCCCACGCCAGGCGAGGTCCGGGCGGCGACCCTGCGCGTGCTCGCCACGCCGAAGTTTCGCGACCGTGCGCGCGGGCTCGCCGTCGAAATGGAGCCGCTTCACGGGCCCGAGAACGCCGCAACCGAGATCGAGCGCGTGATCGCACAGTTGCGTGATCGCGTGTAACCGCGGACCTTGTTTATCATCCAAGTGCCCGCGATGACGAGCTACCTGTACGCCGTCTGCGTGATCGCGAGCCTCGGAGCCTGCAGCTCCTGGATCGATCATCAGGCCGCGACCAGCACCTACCGCGTGCTCCACGCGTCGGTCGACGTCGCGAAGCGGCAGTCCGATGTCGAGCTCGCGCGCGAGGCGCTGCCGGGCGGCCTCGTCCAGCTCCAGGCGTTCGCCGCCGCGTACCCCGGCGAGCGCGGCTTCCGGGTGATGTACGCCGACGCCGCGTGCAGCTACGCGCTTGGCTTCGTCGCCGATGACTGGGAGGACGCGAAGCTCGGGGGCCGCGCGCCCGAGGCCGAGCAGATCGCGCACCGGCTCACCGGCCTCCTCGCGTCGTGCGTCGACGCGAACCTCGAGCTCCTGCCCCGGGTCTGGCGCACTGCCCGCGAGCAGGGCGGCGCGGCGCAGCTCGCCGCGATCGCCGCCGTGCGCGTGGAGGACGTCCCGGCCGTGCGCGCGATCGCCTCCGCGGACGCGCTGCGCCTCGGCCTCGACCCGCTGCACCACCTCGCCGAGCTCGCGGGGATCACGGCCGCGCTCACGGCGGCCGCGCGCCTCGCCCCGGGGGCCGATGACGCCCGCGCCGAGCTGATGCTCGGGACCCTCGCCGCTGCGCGCAGCCAGCTCCTCGGCGGTGACGACGGCGCCGCGCAGTTCACCCGCGCCCGCACGCTGGCCGGCGAGAGCGCGCTGATCGTGGACGTGATGTTCGCGCGCGGCCCCGCGGTCGCGCACAAGGACCGCGCGCTGTTCGAGGCCACCCTCGGCAAGGTCCTCGCTGCCGACGTCACGCGCTGGCCGGAGCACCGGCTCAGCAACGAGCTCGCCCTCCGCAAGGCGCGCCGCTACCTCGCCGCCGAGGCCGCGCTGATCCCATGAGCGCCGCCGACCCGACCAACGCTGACCTGCACGACGTGATCCTTGTTGGCGGCGGGCTCGCGAGCTGTCTCGCCCTGCTCGCGCTGGCGGCGGCCCGCCCGACGGCGCGCGTGCTGATCGTCGAGCGCGCCCACGCCTTGTGCGGCAACCACACCTGGTGCTTCCACGCCGACGACGTGCCGCCCGAGCTCGCGGACGTCCTCGCGCCCGCGCTCGCCCATCGCTGGCCGGGCTACGAGGTCGCGTTCCCCGAGCACGCGCGCTCGCTCGCCTCGCCGTACGCGTGCGCGACGTCGGAGTCGCTCGCCGCCGCGGTCCACGCCGCGATCGCTGCCCACCCGAGCTACGCCGCGCGCCTCGGGACTGCCGTCGAGGAAGTCGGCACGACGTACGTCGTCCTCGCGTCGGGTGAGCGGCTGCGGGCGCGGCGCGTCGTCGATGCGCGCGGCCCGGCGCACCTCGTCACGGACCCGGCCGCGTGCGGCTACCAGAAGTTCGTCGGCCTCGAGCTCGACCTGGCGGCGCCCCACGGGCTCGACCGCCCGCTGCTGATGGACGCCACCGTCCCGCAGCAGGACGGGTTTCGCTTCGTGTACGTGCTCCCGCTCGCGGAGCGCCGCGTGCTCGTCGAGGACACCTACTTCTCCGACGCCCCCGACCTCGCCGACGCCGAGCTCGTGGCCGGCATTCATGGTTACGTCGCGGCGCGGGGCTGGCGCGCCGCGGAGGTCGTGCGCGAGGAGCGCGGCGTGTTGCCGTTGCCGCTCGAGATGCCCGCGGCCCCGCGCGCGCTCGGCGACGGCCCGCTCGTCGCCGGCTACCAGGGCGGCTGGTTCCACCCGACGACGGGCTACTCGATGCCGCTCGCGCTGCGCCTGGCGCAGTTCATCGCGCACGGCATCGAGGAGCCGGACGCGGCCGAGCGGTGGCAGCTCCTCGTCGACGAGCATCGCCGCCAGCTCGCGTTCGCGCTGCGCCTGAACAAGATGCTCTTCCGCTGGTTCGCGCCCGCGCAGCGCCACCACGTCCTCGCGCGCTTCTATCGCGCGCCCGAGGACACCGTCCGGCGCTTCTACGCGCTCCGCACCACCCGGGCCGACCGCGCGCGCATCCTGTGCGGCCGTCCGCCGCGCGGCATGTCGTGGCGCGCGGTGTTGACCGGCCAGAGGGCCGCCGGATGAAGCCGGCCGCGATGGCCGACGCGCCCGATGCGTGGCGCGAGCTCCTCGACGAGCAGCTGCGCGCGCTCGGCGCCGAGCTGCCGGCGCACGTGTGGGAGCGCGTGCTCCTCGGGCCTGCGCGCGACGTGCTCTCCCGACCGGGGAAGCAGTTCCGCGCGAACCTCGTGTACATCGCGTGGCAGCTCGCCGGAGGCGCCGCGAGTGGCCCGCCACCCGCCCTGATCGCGGCGATCGAGATGCTGCACGCCGGCTCGCTGATCATCGACGACATCGAGGACGAGGCGGAGACCCGGCGCGGCGCGCCCGCCCTCCACCGCAGCCACGGCGTCGCGCTCGCGCTCAACACGGGCAACTGGATGTACTTCGCGGCGTTCGACCTGCTCGACCGCGCCGGCCTCACCGAGCCGGTCCGCGTGGCGCTGCACGGCGCGATGCTCCGCGGCGTCCTCGCGTGTCACCGCGGGCAGGCTCTCGACATCGGCCACGACGTCACCCGGGTCGCGCGCGGGGACCTGCGCGCCGTCGTCCGCTGCGCCACGGACCTCAAGGCGGGCGCGCTGACGCGACTCGCGACCGAGCTCGGCGCGCTCGCGGCGGGTGCGTCGGCGGAGCGGCTGGCCGCGATCGCCGCGTTCGGCAGCGCGCTCGGCAGCGGCCTGCAGATGCTCGACGATCTCGGCTCCGTCACCGCCGCCGCGCGCATCGCGAAGTCGCGCGAGGATCTGTGGCAGCTCCGCCCCACGTGGGCGTGGGTGTGGACGGCCGAGACGGCCGACGACGCGAGCTGGCACCGCGGGATCCGCTGGGCCCAGGAAGTGGCCCGGCGGCGCGAGGATCCCGAGGCGATCGCGCGCTTCCTCGGCGGGTTCGCGCTCGCCGCCGGCCGCGTCGAGGTCCGCGGTCGACTCGCCGCCGCGCAGTCCGCCCTCTCCGCCTTTGCCGACGCGAATACCATGGCGTTCGTCGACGCCGAGCTTGCACGCCTGGAGGCTAGCTATGGCTGATCATCGTCCCCGCGCCGCTGTCATCGGGAGCGGCTTTGGCGGGCTCGCCGCCGCGATCCGTCTGCAGGCGAACGGCTTCGCCACCACGATCTTCGAGGCGCGTGACCAGCCCGGCGGTCGCGCGTACGTCTATCGCGACAAGGGCTACACGTTCGACGGTGGGCCGACCGTCATCACCGCGCCGCACTCCCTCGAGGAGATCTTCGCCGTCGCGGGTAAGCAAATGCGCGACTACGTCGAGCTCATGCCCGTGGCGCCGTTCTACCGGCTCGTGTGGGGCGATGGTGATCGCTTCGACTACGTCGGCGATGGAGACGCGATGGCCGCGCAGATCGCGGCCCGCGACCCGCGCGACGCGGCCGGCTACGCGGAGTTCGTCGCGTACAGCAAGCGCGTGTTCGACATCGGCTACACCGAGCTCGCGGCCACGCCGTTCCTGCGCTTCTCGGACATGGTGCGCTGCGCGCCGAGCCTCATCAAGCTGCGCGCGGACCGCTCCGTCTACAAGACGGTGTCGAAGTACGTGCGCGACGACAAGACGCGCCAGGCGCTGAGCTTTCACTCGCTGCTCGTCGGGGGGAACCCGTTCGACACGAGCGCGATCTACACGCTCATTCACTACCTCGAGCGCAAGTGGGGCGTGTTCTTCCCGCGCGGCGGCACCGGCGCGCTGATCGGCGCGCTCGCGATGGTGTTCGGCGATCTCGGCGGCGAGCTGCGGCTCGACTGTCCGGTCGCCGCGATCGAGGCGGATGTCCACGCGGGCAAGCCGCGGCACCGCATCACGTCGAAGGCCGGCGCGGCCGAGCCGTTCAACCTCGTCGTCTCGAACGCCGACGTGCACCACACGTACGCGTCGCTGTATCGCGGGCACCCGTCGGCGGCACGCACGCAGAAGAAGCTGGAGAAGCTCGCGTGGTCGATGTCGCTGTTCGTCCTCTATTTCGGGACGGACAAGACGTACGAGGACGACGTGGTCCACCACACGGTGGTGTTCGGGCCGCGCTATCGCGAGCTGCTCGCCGAGATCTTCGACGGCGCGGCGCTGCCGGAGGACTTCTCGCTGTACCTGCACGCGCCGCACGTGACGGATCCGAGCCTCGCGCCGCCGGGCTGCGGCAGCTTCTACGTGCTCTCGCCCGTGCCCCACCTGGGGAACGCGCCGCTCGACTGGGAGTCGATCGGCGAGGCGTACGCGGAGAAGATCCTGACCGCGCTCGAGGCGCTGATGCCCGATCTGCGCGCGCACGTCGTGACGAAGCGCTGGATCACGCCGAAGACGTTCGAGACAGAGCTGCGCTCGTATCAGGGCTCGGCCTTCTCGTGCGCGCCGAAGCTGACGCAGTCGGCGTACTTCCGGCCCCACAACCGCGACGACAAGATCCCGGGGCTCTACCTCGTCGGCGCGGGGACGCATCCGGGCGCGGGCGTGCCTGGCGTCGTGAGCTCGGCGAAGGCGACGGCGGGGCTCGTGGTGAACGACTTCGCCGCGGAGCTCGGGCGGTGACCGGCGCGGAGGCCGTCGCGGCGAGCCATCGCACGCTCGCGCAGAACTCCAAGAGCTTCGCGCTGGCGACCCGGCTCCTCGGGCGCCGCGACGCCGACCGCGCGGCCGTGATCTATGCGTGGTGCCGCCGGGCCGACGACGCGGTCGATCTGTGCGCCCCCGTCGACGCGCCGGCGGCGGTCGGGCGGCTCCGCACCGAGCTGCACGGCCTCGCCGAACCGGAGCCCGTGGTGGCGGCCGACCCGGTGCTGACCGCGTTCGGCCAGGTCATGCGCGACGTCCACATCCCGGTCGCGTATCCGCGCGCGCTGCTCGACGGCATGGCGGCGGACGCCACGAACCGGCGCTACGAGACGCTGTCCGACCTGTACGCGTACGGCTACGAGGTCGCGGGCACCGTCGGGCTCATGATGAGCCACGTGTTCGGCGTGCGCGACGAGCGGGCGTTGCGCCAGGCCGTCCATCTCGGCATCGCGATGCAGCTGACGAACATCTGCCGCGACGTCGCCGAGGACTGGGAGCGCGGCCGGCTGTACCTGCCCGACGAGCTCTGTGCGGACGTCGGGATGTCCGGGCTGCGCGCCCGGCTCGGCGAGCCCGTGGCGGCGTTGCCGCGTGCGCCGGTCGCGGCGGCCGTGAAGCAACTGCTCGCCATGGCCACGCGGTTCTATCGCAGCGGCGAGCAGGGCATCTCGGCGCTCCCGTGGCGCGCGGGGTTCGCCGTGCGGGCCGCGAGCGCGATCTACGCGAGCATCGGACACCGGCTGGCGCGGCGCGGGTTCGACCCCCTGGCGGGACGCGTGGTCGTCCCCACGACGCACAAGCTCGCGCTGGTGCTGGCGGCGCTCGGCGGCCAGCTCCTGCGCGGGCCCGCCGCGCTCGTCGCCCGCGCGGCGCGAACGCCGACCACCCTCCTGCGGTTCCCCGCCGATGTCCTTCCCCTCTGAGCTCGCGCAATACGTCGGCCGGATCCGGCTGTTCACGGGTCGGGACTGGGCCGCGTATCTCGCGTGGGTCGCGACCGTCGCGGGCCTGTGCATCTCCACGAGCGTGTTCATCGCGCTCGGCGCGCGGCACGGCGCGGTGTTTCCGCCCGAGGCGATCCTGGTGCCGATCGGCGCCGGCATCTTCACGGTGGCGATCGCGATCGACACCATCGGCCATCGCACGATCTACAAGGCGGCGATCGCGGGTGGCGAGGCGCTCGTCCACGCGATCACGATCGGCTGCGGCGTGGCGAGCGTGGTGCTGCTCGTGCTGGCGTACGACAACTCGGTGGTCGTGATCCCCGCCGCCGTGCTCACCGGCCTGTCCATCCTCTACAGCCTCGTCGACGAGGCGTTCCACTGGCGGCGCTACGTCAGCCAGGGCGCCGACCGCGTGGAGATGTGGAGCCACGTCGGCATCCTGGTCGGACACACGACGATGATGGGCGCCTGGTGGTGGTGCTACGCGCTCGGCTACCCGGGCGTGCACGACACGCTGGCGCGCATGTAGTGCGCGTCCGCCGGGACTAACCGCGGTCAGCCCCGGCCAATCCCCGCGCGGGGGCGTATCCCCGCCCGCGAGCCAGCGTCCAACGGGCATGCATGTCGTCCTCACCGGTGCCACGGGCTTCATCGGTCGCGCGTTGTTGCTCCGGCTGGCGCGCGATGGCCATCAACTGACCGCCTGGGTGCGCGACCCCGTGCGGGCGCGCGCGCTGCTCGGCCCCGATGTGGCGCTGATCGATGCGCGGGACCCAGCCGCGTTGCGCGCGGCGGTGGGGACCGCCGATGCGGTCATCAACCTGGCCGGCGAGGCCATCGCGGGCAAGCGCTGGACGCGCGCGCGCAAGGCCGCGCTCACCGGGAGCCGGCTCGGGCCCACGGCCGCGGTCGTCGAGGCGATCGCGGCGGCGGCGGCCACCGGGCGCGCGCCCGTGCTCGTGTCGGCGAGCGCGATCGGCATCTACGGCGATCGCGGCGACGCGCGCCTCGCGGAGATGGCGCTGCCGGGCGAGGGCTTCGCCGCCGAGCTCTGCCGCGCGTGGGAGGCGGCCGCGCTCGCCGCGCGGGGCGCCGCGTCGCGGGTGGCCCTCTTGCGGTTCGGGATCGTGCTGGGTCGCGAGGGCGGGGCGCTGGCGAAGCTCGCGCCGTTGACGAACGTGGGCCTCGGGGGGCCTATCGCGGGCGGCGAGCAATGGATGGCGTGGATCCACCTCGCCGACGCCGTCGAGGCGATCGTGTTCGCGCTCGGCGCGTCGGCCCTCGAAGGCCCCGTCAACGTCGTCGCGCCGGAGCCCGTGCGGCAGCGCGGCTTCGCGCAGGCGCTCGGCCGCGCGCTCGGGCGCCCGGCGGTGACCCCGGCGCCGGGCTTCGCTCTCCGCCTGCTCCTCGGCGAGGCCGCATCCGTGCTGACCGCGAGCCAGCGCGTCGTGCCGGATGCGCTCGTCGCCGCCGGCTTCACGTTCGCGTTCGGCGCGCTCGACGGCGCGCTCGCGGACCTCACGAGCTCGGCGGGTATCGGCATGCGCCGCCTGCAGCGCGGCGAGGCTCCCGATACGGACTACACGCGCGCGCGGCACCCGCGGTACGTCCTCGTCGCGCAGACGGAGCTCGCCGCGCCGCTGTCGGAGGTGTTCCCGTTCTTCGCGTCCGCCGAGAATCTTCAGCTGCTCACGCCCCCGCAGATGGCGTTCCGGATCGAGACGCCGTGGCCGGTCGTCACCGCGCCGGGAGTGACGATCGACTACCGCCTCCGGATCCTCGGCATCCCGGCTCGCTGGCGCACCGTCATCGAGCGCTGGCGCACGCCGGAGGCGGGCGACCGCGAGGCGGTGTTCGTCGATGCCCAGCACCGCGGTCCGTACCGCGCCTGGTGGCACGAGCATCACTTCTACGCGCGCGGCGACCGCACGCTCATGGAGGACGTCGTGTACTACGCCCCGCCGCTCGGCCCTCTCGGCGCGCTGGCGAACCGCTGGGTCGTCGCCGGCCAGCTGCGCAAGATCTTCGGATATCGCGCGGCGATGATCCGAGAGCGGTTCGGGGCGGGCGCGAGCTCGTGAACGATTTGAACGTTTTGGTCCTTGACGGGAGGCTCGTTCGCCCCAACACTTGAGGCATGTCAGCAGCGCTCCAGCTCGGACCGGCCGAGCGCGGCTTCCTCTACGCCGTCGGGCGCCGGTATGTCCGCGACCCCGACGCCGCCGACGAGGTCGCGCAGGACGCGATGCTCCTCGCGCATCGCCACCGCGATGCGTTTCGCGGCGATTCCCACCCTCACACCTGGCTCTATCGCATCGCCACGACCACGGCGTTCGACTACCTGCGCCGTCACCGCCGGCGCGCCGCGCGCGAAGCGGCGGTCGCCACGTACGTGGCCGAGACGGGCGAGGCGGTGCCGAGCGCGGAGGCGGCGCTCGCCACGCACGAGCGCGTCGAGCGGATCACGCGCGAGCTCGGGGAGCTGGATGACAAGTACGCGGCCGTGATGCGGTTGCGGATCGAGGAGCTCTGCGACCGCGAGATCGCCGCGAAGCTCGGGATCACCGTCGGGACCGTGAAGATCCGCGTGCACCGGGCACGGAGCATGCTGCGCGCGGCCCTGGCCGAGGACGAGGCCGCGTAGACAGGCCCGGGCTCGCGACGGGGTGCGAGCCGGACTCGCTGGCGCACCGACCGACGCGTCGGGACGAGCATTCCCGACCTGGCCCTCCATCGCTCCGTGCTTCGCGAGGCAGGCGCCCCCGCCAGCCGCGCAAGGAGACCTAGTCCAGGCTGGCGCAGAAGTCCGCCAGCTCGCGCATGCTCGTGCAGCACGCGGCGTACCGGATCCGCGCGCGCACCTCGGGGGTCGTACCCGCGCCGCCGACGACGATCGCCGTGCGGTGCTCCCGCGCGCAGGCGGTCACCGGCAGGTATTCGGCCGCGAACGCGTCCAGATCGGCCACGTGATTGATCCCGAGGCCGAGCACGCGCGGCTTCGTGCCGACGATCGCCTCGCACAGGGTGTGCGCGGGCATGTTCGCGCCGAGGTTCGTGGCGGCCCAGCCGAGCCCGAGCACCGTGAGCTCGGCCATCGAGACCGCGATGGTGTACGGGTCACCGCTGACGGTCGCGAACACGCCGAGCGGCGGCTTCCGCCGCGCGCTCCGGGGGACGAGGTCCCGCAGGTCATGGAGCGCGCGTTGCACGAGCACGACCGCGCGGTGCTCCTCGAACACGCGCACCGTGCCGTGCACCCAACCCGCACCGAGATCCCGCAGCGCCGGGGCGAGCACGCCGTCGAACAGCTCGGTCAGCGGCAAGCCGCCGACGAACAGGCCGACGACGATCCGGCTGATCGCGGCCGCGTCGCCGGCCGTCAGCGCGACGAGCAGGTTGCCCCGCGATTCGTCGAGGGGGATCGTGCGGCGCGGCGCGGCGCCGGGCAGCCCGAGGAGCTCGGGCTTGTCGATCGCGAACCCCTGCTCGTGCACGAAGCGCAGCACGTCGGCGAGGACCAGCTTGCGATGGCCGCCGGCCGTCTTCTGCGTGGCCATGAGGCCCTGGTCGCTCCAGCGCTTCACGGACGACTCGCTGACGCCGAGGGCTTCCGCCACCTGCCGCGGCGACACCGTCGAGCGCGCCGCGGTCATGCGCACAAGCTAGCGAGCAAAAACGTCCAAATCAAGCACGAATGGATCTCGTCAGCGGACGTCGATGCCGTCGCGCGCGCCGCCCGCCGCGTGACCAGGCCGCGGACGCGATCAGGTCGCCCGCTCGGCGGACACCCAGCCGGTGACCCCACCGGCGACCAGGCCGATCGCGATCCCGAGGGCGCCGCCGAGCCCCGTGGTCCCGCAGCCGAGCGCACCGGTGAGCGCGGCCGCGGCGGTGGCGGCGAGGGCGTAGCGGCGGGGCGCCGGATCGCGCGCGGCCTGGTGCCCGACCGCCACCCCGACGAGCGCGCTCGTCCCGAAACAGAGGAGCAGGCACGTCAAGGACGGGCTCCTCGCGCAGCTCGCGCAGTGGCCGCCGTTCGAGACGAGCGCGACCAGCCCGGGTACGAGCATCGGGGGGAGCCCGGCGAGCACGCCGGCGAACGCCCCCCGGCGCGCCGCGCCGCCGCGCCAGCCGAGAACGGCGAGCGTGATGGCGAGGACGCCGGCCGCGAGCCACGTCGCGTCGGTGGTGCGATGGAGCCCGACGGCGAGCACCGCGAGGGCCGTCGCCAGGCCCAGGCCTCGCGCGGCGGCGAGGACATGCGCGCGCGCATAGGCCGCGCGGACGCGGGTGAGCGCGAGATCAGACGGTGCCATGGCGAGCCTTCCAGGCCGAGCGCAGCCGACCGACGGCGCGCTCGAGCCGCTTGCGAAACGTGGCGGGCGCGAGTGCGTCCCGGATGCCGGCGGGGTCGTCGAAGAGCGCGGCCGCGATGACCTCGGCGTCGCGCGGCTCGAGGGTCGCGATCGCGGCGACGGCGGCGCGCACGAGATCGCGGTCCACGGTGAGCGAGCGGCCGTCGACCGCAGCGGCGGGGGCACGCTCGGCGGGGGCCTCGGCGCGGCGTGTGCGTCGCCGGCGCGCGGTGCGGCACTGCCACGTCACGTGCGTCAAGGTCCAGGTCAGCGCGTCCCGCGTGCGGTCGAACCGCTCGAGCTGGCCGAACACGGCGACCAGCGCGTCCTGCGCGCAGTCCTCGGCGAGCGCGCCATCGCCAGCGAGCATGCGCGTCGCGTACGCGACCGCGACCGGCCACAGCGCGTGGAACAGCGGGTCTACCGCGGCGCGCTCGCCGTCCGCGGCGGCGGTCATCCAGGCGGTGAGCTGCGCGCGGTCGACCACGGATCAGCTGTGGTGACAGAACGGGCAGCCGTGCTCGCAGCACGCGGCGCCGGGGGTGCAGCAGCCAGCGGTGACCCGCGCCGCGAGGGCGGTGGCCGGGATGGCGAGGGCAACGGCGAGCGCGAGGTAGCGGAAGATTTTCATGAGGTTGCTCGCTCTAGGCGCGGCGCGCCCGAAGCGTGACAGGTCACGCGCCGTCAGCCCGCCGCGAGGCTGTAGCCCGCGGCCTCGACGGCGGCGGCGAGCGCGGCGAGGTCGGCCTCGTGCACCACCGTTGCCTGATCGGGCAGGGTGACGGCGACGGCCGTGACGCCGGGGACCCCGCGGAGCGCCTTGTCGACATGGCGGACGCAGCCGTTGCAGGTCATCCCGATGATGCGCAAGGTGGAGGTCACGCTCGCACGCTAGCATGCCGCCCTCGATCGACCTCCCGGTGCTCGGCATGACGTGCGCGGCGTGCGTCCGGCGCGTCGAACGCGCGGCGCTGGCCGTCCCGGGTGTCGCGACCGCGGACGTGAACCTGCCGCTCTCCCGCCTGCGCGTCGGCGGGTCGGCGACGGCGCGCGCGGTGGCGGCCGCGATTCACGAGGCGGGGTACGAGGTGCCCGGCGATGTCCTCGATGCCTTCGACGCCGGTACGGACGCGGGCGCGGGCGCGGGCGCGGCGCGGCTCGGCGCGATCGCGCGCGCCGTCGGCGCCGAGACGCGGGCGCTGCGCCGGGATGCGACGGTCGCGATCGCGGCCGCGATCCCGCTGATGGCGATCGCGATGACGGCGCCGCTCGGCGGGTGGAGCGTGGTCGCGCAGGCAGCGCTCGGGACGCTGATCGTCCTCGGGCCGGGCATGCGGTATCTGCGCGGCGGGCTGCGCGCGGCGCGGCACGGCCGCCCGGACATGAACACGCTCGTCGGGCTCGGCGCCGGCGTCGCGTGGGCGGCGTCGATGGTGGCGGCGGTGCGCTGGCTCGCGCAAGGCGGCGAGGCGCCAGCGCTGTTCTTCGAGGCGGGCGGCGCGATCGTCGCGTTCGTGATGATCGGCAAGCTGCTGGAGGCGCGCGCGCGGGGCAAGCTCGCCGATGCGGTGCGGGGGCTCGTCGCGCTGGCGCCGGCGACCGCGCATCGAGTGATCGATGACGCAGAGACCGACGTCGACGCCGCGGCGATCCGCGCGGGCGATGTCGTGGCCGTGCGGCCGGGCGAGCGGCTGCCCGCGGACGGCACGGTCATCGGCGGGCGGTCCGCCGTCGACGAGGCGCTCATCACGGGCGAGGCGATGCCCGTCGACAAGGATGAGGGGCGGCCGGTGTACGCCGGCACGCTCAACGGCTACGGCGCGCTGGTGGTGCGCGTCGCGCGGGCGGGCGACGACACGGCGCTGGCGCGGATCGCGCGCGCCGTCGAGGAGGCACAGGGCAGCAAGGCGCCGATCGCGCGGCTCGCCGACCAGGTGTCCGCGTGGTTCGTGCCGGTCGTGCTCGCGATCGCGGCGGCCACGCTCGGCGGCTGGCTCGTGGCGGGGGTGGGGCTCGGCGTGGCGGGCGAGCGGGCGATCGCGGTGCTGGTGATCGCCTGTCCGTGCGCGCTCGGCCTGGCCACGCCGGCGGCGGTCGCGGTGGCGACGGCGCGCGGCGCGGAGCTGGGCGTGTTGTTCCGCGGCGGCGCGGCGCTCGAGGTCGCATCGCGGATCGACGTCGCGTGCCTCGACAAGACCGGCACGCTCACCACCGGGACGCCGACGCTGGATGTGATCGAGGTTGTCGGGGAGCACGGTGATCTCCTGGCCCTCGTCGCCGCCGTCGAGGCGGCCAGCGAGCATCCGATCGCGCGGGCCATCGTCTCCGGCGCCACCGCACGCGGCCTCGTGCTGCCCCGCGCGACGGAGGTCCTCGTCGAGCCGGGCGCCGGCGCGACGGGCGGAGTGGCCGGCCGGCTCGTCCGCGTCGGCACGCGCGAGTACCTGGCCCTCGCCGGGATCGACCCCGCGCCGCTCCTGGCCCGTGCGGCCGAGCTCGAAGACGCCGGGCGCACCGTGTCGTTCATCGCCGTCGACGGGGCGCTCGCCGGGCTCGTCGCGATCACCGATCCGCCGCACCCGTCCGCGGCGGCCGCGCTCGCGGCCCTGCGCGCCCTGCACATCGAGCCCGTCATGATCACGGGCGACCGCGCCGGCGCCGCTCTCGCCATCGGCGCCGCTCTCGGCATCACCCGCATCCACGCCGGCGTCCGGCCCACCGGCAAGGCGGCCCTCGTCGCCGCCGAGCGCGCGGCCGGGCACCGCGTCGCCATGATCGGCGACGGGCTGAACGACGCGCCCGCCCTCGCCGCCGCGGACCTCGGCGTGGCCCTCGGCTCGGGCGCCGACGTCGCCGCCGCCGCCGCGGACGTCACGCTCCTGCGCGGCGGCCTCGCGCTCCTGCCGACCGCGCTCGCCCTCGCGCGCGCGACCCTGCGCACGATCCGCGGCAGCCTCGTCGCCGCGTTCGCCTACAACGCCGTCTGCATCCCGCTCGCCGCCGCCGGGCTCGCCTCGCCGATGCTGGCCGCCGCCGCCATGTCGCTGTCGAGCGTGAGCGTGCTGCTCGTCGCGCTCCGCCTGCGCGGCTTCCGCGCATAGTAGAGTCGCCGCAGGTGGAGCCGCTCCTCGAGATCCGCGACCTCGTCACCGAGTTCCGCACCGAGCACGGGCCCGTCCGCGCGGTCGACGGCGTCTCCTTCGCGATCCCGCGGCGCGGCACGCTCGGCGTCGTGGGCGAGTCGGGCTGCGGCAAGTCCGTGACGGCGCTGTCGATCATGCGGCTCGTCGCGTCGCCGCCGGGCCGCATCGCGAGCGGCGAGATCCGCTACGCCGGCCGGGACCTCCTCGCGCTGTCCGCCGCCGAGATGCGCGCGATCCGGGGCAACCGCATCGCGATGATCTTCCAGGAGCCGATGACGTCGCTGAACCCGGTGTTCACCGTCGGCGATCAGGTCGGGGAAGCGGTGCGGCTGCACCAGGGCAAGTCGCGGCGCGAGGCGCGCGCGATCGCGATCGAGATGTTCGAGCTCGTGGGGATCCCGTCCCCCGCGACGCGCGTCGATGACTACCCGCACCAGCTCTCCGGCGGCATGCGGCAGCGCGTGATGATCGCGATGGCGCTCGCGTGCAAGCCCGACCTCCTGATCGCCGACGAGCCGACGACCGCGCTCGACGTCACGATCCAGGCGCAGATCCTGGACCTCCTCCGCAAGCTGCAGGCGGAGCTCGGCATGAGCATCTTGCTCATCACGCACGACCTCGGCGTCGTGGCCGAGACGTGCGACGAGGTCGTCGTCATGTACGCGGGCCGCATCGTCGAGCGCGCGCCGACGGCGACCCTCTTCGCTGCCCCGCGGCACCCCTACACGGCGGGCCTGCTCCGCTCGCTTCCGGGGACGCCCGCGTTCGCCGGCGGTCCGCATGCCGGCCCGGGTGCCAGGCGCGCGCGGCTGCAGGAGATCCCCGGGATGGTGCCGGCGCTCCACGAGCGCCCGGTGGGCTGCAAGTTCGCCGAGCGCTGTCCGCGCGTCGAGGCGAAGTGCCGGGCCGAGGAACCGGCGCTCGTGCCGCTCGGCGTGTCGCACGTGCGGTGCCACCTCCCGCTGGACGCGCCCGAGGCCGCGGCGTGACCGCCCCGATCCTCGAGCTGCAAGGGCTCGCCAAGCACTTTCCGACGAAGATCGCGTGGCCCTCGCAGCGCGAGCAACCCGCGCCGCCGCACGTCCGCGCGTGGCGCGCCCTCACGCGCATGCCCACGACCGTGCGCGCGGTGGCCGACATCGACCTCGCGATCGCGCCCGGCGAGACCGTCGGCCTCGTCGGCGAGTCGGGCTGCGGCAAGTCCACGCTCGGCCGCACGCTGCTCCGCCTCGTCGAGCCGACCGCGGGCAAGATCCTCTTCGAGGGCCGCGACGTCACGCACCTCACCGCCGCCGAGCTGCGCCCGTTGCGCCGCCGGATGCAGATGATCTTCCAGGACCCGTACGCGTCCCTCGACCCGCGGATGTCGATCGGCACCGCCATCGCCGAGCCGCTCGAGATCCACCACCTCGGCGCCACGAAGGCCGATCGCCGCGCCCGCGTCGACGCGCT
This sequence comes from Deltaproteobacteria bacterium, assembly GCA_025353585.1. Lineage (GTDB taxonomy): Bacteria > Myxococcota_A > Polyangia > Haliangiales > Haliangiaceae > JABFXX01. The sequence continues at coordinate 13,029 of JANXOM010000279.1, read as the reverse complement.
CCTCACCAAGGTCGGCCTCCGCTCCGACACGGCCACGCGCTACCCGCACGAGCTCTCGGGAGGCCAGCGCCAGCGCGTCGGCATCGCGCGCGCCCTCGCCGTGGAGCCCGCGTTCCTCGTCTGCGACGAGCCGATCAGCGCGCTCGACGTCTCCATCCAGGCGCAGATCGTCAACCTCCTCCAGGACCTGCAGGCCGACGCGAAGCTGACGTACCTGTTCATCTCGCACGACCTCCACATCGTCCGGCACATCTGCGACCGCGTCGCCGTCATGTACCTCGGCCGGATCGTCGAGCTGGCGACCGCCAACGCGCTGTACGCCGAGCCCAGGCACCCGTACACGCAGGCGCTCCTGTCCGCGGTCCCGAAGATCGACCCCGCGGCGCGCAAGAACCGCGTGGTGCTCCAGGGCGACGTGCCGAGCCCGCTCGCGCCACCGCCGGGGTGCCCGTTCCATCCGCGATGTCCCGTCAAGGACAAGCCGCCAGAATGCTTCACGAAGTTGCCGCAGCTGCGCGTGCTGTCGAACGGCTCGCAAGCGGCGTGTCACGTCGCGACCTGAGTTAAGCTCGGCGCGATGCCTAGTCGCTCGGGGGAGCTGGCGATGCGGCCGCTACCCGCGGTGCTGCTGGATCTGCATGACGATCTGGCGACCGGCAAGCTCACGCTGCGCCGCGGCCGCGTCTCGAAGAGCGTCGATCTCCTGAACGGCAACCCCGTCTCGAGCACCTCGACGCCCCGCGACGAGACGCTCGGCCACTTCCTCGTCACGAGCGGCGTGATCTCCGAGGAGCAGCACCGGCTCTCGATCGCGCGCGCGACCGAGGTCGGCTGCAAGCTCGGCGAGGCGCTCGTGGCGCTCCGCTACATGACCGTCGAGCAGCTGATCGACCAGCTCGGCAAGCAGGCGCGGCACAAGCTCGTGCAGGCGCTGCGCTGGCCGCAGGGCGCGTGGCGCTTCGACGAGGCGTTCGACCCCGTCGTCGGCATGCAGCTGCGCATGGTCGAGGTCGTGCTCGGCGGCCTGCGCGAGACCGCCGTCGAGGGCAACGGCGGCGAGCGGCTCGGGCGGCTCGACGCGCTGACGTTCGAGCTCACCGAGCGCGGGATGCGCCTCCGCCACGAGATCAAGCGCACGTTCAGCCAGCGGCTCGCCCTCGCGCTCGAGGCGCGGGCCTCGATGGGCGACCTCGAGCGCGCGCTGGGCGATCGCGCGCAGGCGCGGATCGCCGTCGACGCGCTGGTCCTGTGCGACGCGATCACCACCACGTCGGCGCACGTCGGGCTCGGCGCGGCCACGCCGCCGCGCGCGCTGCCGATCGCCACGTCGCGCGCGCCCACGCGTCCGCCGGTCCCGCTCTACGACGTGTTGTTCGACGATCTCGGCAGCGGCGGCGACGGCGCGGCGCCGATCGAATTTCCCGAGGTCATGGCACCCGGCCAGGACGACTCCGGCGTCGTCTCGACGGCCGATCTCGAGGCGGCGACGAGCGGGCGCGACGTCGCGCTCGCCGCGCGCCAGGCGATCGCGGCCGAGCTCCAGCGGGTCCAGACCGCCGATCACTACGCGATCCTGCTCGTCGGCGCGCGGGCGCCGCAGGAGGAGGTCACGGCCGCCTTCGACGCGCGGATCGCGCAGCTCGCCGCCGACAGCGAGCTGATCGTCGACCCCCTCGACAAGAGCAAGCTCGTCGATATCCGCGCCGCGTACACGGCGGCGCGCGCCGCGCTCCAGGACGAGCGCAAACGCGCCGCGTACGACCGCGAGCTCGCCGGTGGCGAGCTGATGCAGGCGAAGCCGTCCATCGACACCGAGCTCGGCTTCCGCATGGCGGAAGACCTGATGGCGAAGCGGCAGTGGGAGCAGGCGATCGGCCACATCCGCACCGTCATCGCGCGCTCCCCGGGCGAGCCCGACTACCACGCGGCGCTCGGTTGGGCGGAGTGGAACGCGAGCGCGCAGCACGCGGACGCGGCCGATGCCGCGCGCGGGCACATCAACGCCGCGCTCGCGATCGACCCCGACCACGCCGCGGGCCACGACTACAAGGGCCGCATCGACGCGGTGCTCCACGCCGACGACGCCGAGGCGCTCTTCCACCTCGAGCGCGCGATCGATCTCGATCCGGCGCGGGCCGAGGCGCTCACGACGATCGAGACGCTCCTCGTCCAGCGCGGGGAGCTCCGGCGGCTCGAGCGCGTGCTCAAGCGCCACCTGTTCCGGCTGCGCGGCAGGGGCGGCCCTCTCGAGGCGGCGGGCTGGGCGCGCATCGCGAAGCTCTACCTCGACTACCTCGACGATCCGTCGGCGGGCGCGGCCGCGGCCGCGAACGCGCGCAAGCTCGCGCCTCGCGACGCCGACATCATCCAGCTGTCCTCGCGCGCGGAGCACCGGCGGACGGCGGTCGAGCCGATCCGCGCCGGGTGGCGCGAGGCCCTCGAGGATCCGCAGTCGGGCGCGGCCCTCGTGCGCACGACGGCGGCGAGCGGGCACGCCGACGCGGCGTTCCTCGCGGCCTCGACGATGGTCGCGCTCGGCACGGCCGATCCGACGATGGCCGATCTCTACGAGCAGCACCGCGTGCGGACCGCGACGTCGCCCGTGCGCGGCCTCGGGCGCGATCAGTGGGCGCTCCTGCGTCACAAGGAGGATACGCTGGAGCTCGGCGCGCTGCTCGAGCTCGTCGCGCCGGCGGTGCACGCGCTCGCGCCGATGACGCTCGCGGAGGCCGAGCTCGACACGAGCACGCGGCTGGCCGACAGCGATCTGCCGCCCGCGTTTGGCAAGCTGCGCGCCCGGTTCGGGCAGCTGCTCGGGGTGGAGCCATCGCCGGTCTACGCGCGCGTCGAGCTCGGGACGGCGGTGCACGTCGTCGCGTGCGATCCGCCGGTCCTCGTCGCGGGCGATGACGCGCTGACCGCGCCGGAGCGGCCGGACCTCGTGTTCCGCGTGGTGCGCGCGCTGACGTTCTTGTGGCCGGGGCGCGCGGTCGGCGCCTCGCGACCGGGCCGCGTCCTGCGCGCCGTCGTGCTCGCGGTCGTGCGCGACGCGGCCGGCTCCGACATCGGTAGCGACGAGCCGCTGGCCCCGCGGGCGTCGTCGGCGATCGAGGCGTTGCCCGATGCGGTCCGCACGCAGGCGCGCGCGGCGGCGCTGCGGCTCCTGTCGCGCACGGGCGGCGGCCTGAACCTCTCGCTGTGGTCGCGGGCGCTCGCGCGCACGGCGGACCGCGCCGGCATGCTGCTCTCGGGCGACGTGCCCTCGGCCTTCGCGGGCGCGCGCGACGCGGGCGAGCTCGATCGCGACCTCGTCGAGTTCGCGTACAGCGCGGCGCACGTGAACCTGCGCTCGCAGCTCGGCCTCACGAGCGTGGCCGCGCCCCTCCGCCGCGCCACGACCTCCGCCGGCGAACGCGACTAGCGCTCGGCCGGACGATCCGCGTGCGCCGCTGGCACCGCCGGGGCCGCGCCGGCGATGCGCGTCATCAGCAGCCTAGAGAATCTTCGCGACGACCACCGTCTCGGCCGAGGGGTTCCCGATGCACGAGTCACCGCCCATCCGGCCGCGCGGGACCGCGAACAGCAACCGCGTCGTCGGGGACCAGGTGACGTCGTCGATCGCGCGCGCGTCGCCGCAGCCGTGGCGAGTCTTGTCATTCGCGTCCCAGCCGTCGCTCCAGCCGAGCCAGCCGAGCCCGAGCCGCTGCGACCGCACCCGCGGCTGGCCCAGCACCACATCCTCCGTCGTGAGGTGCCCCGTCCCCTCGTCGTACGTGAACGTGTGCCCGTCGGCGAACTTCACCTGCGTGTGCGTGTCCTCGGACGCCGTGCCCGGCACCTCGCAGCCGGACGCCGTGGGCAGCGCGCGCCAGGTCGTCTTCGCGAGCCGCGCGTTCACCCGCGCCACGACGGTGGCGGGTGGCGCCGCCGCGGGGGTCGGGCCGCCGACCCGGAAGGACGCACCGCGCTCGCCGTTCGCGCGGAAGAACACCACGGTCTCGGACGAGGCCTCCACGTAGTCCTCGGCGTCGAGGAACAGCAGCGCGATCGTCTCGCCGTCCGCGCTGATGGCGGGGAACACCGATCCCGGCGTGGCCGTCATTCCGACCGGCCGCCGGTCCGTCGCCGGCGCCACCGCCACCCGCAGGTCGCGCAGCGTGGCATCTGGCATCGGGGCGACGGCGTTGCAGGGCAGGGGCTCGGTCTCGGCGGCGGCCACCCCGGTCCCCGTCATCACCATCGCCACCGCGGCGACGAGGCGCGTCATCGACATGCCGAGACTACGCGCCGCCCCCCAGCTATATTGCGGACCTGTCCGCGCCGCTGGCTCCCGCCGTCCGCCCGCCAGCGCGCCGCGCACCCGTGCTCGCCGGGGCCGCGCTCGGCCTCGGGCTCCTCGGGTTCATCGTCGCCGCCATCGTGCAGGACCACGTGTTTGCGGCCGCGAACCTCGAGGTCGCGCTGCCGGCGTTCGGGCTGACCCTCGCGGCGGCCATCGGTTCGCTCGTGCGGCAAGAGCGCGCACCCGCCCTGTGGCTCGCCGGGCTGGGGCTGGCCGCGGCGGCGCTCGTCCTCGGCTGGTTCCTGATCGCCGCCGTCGTGGTCGCGGCGGCGTGCGCGCTCATCGTCATCCTGCACGCCGTGATGTAAGAAGAGAGCAGCCCATGTCGACGACCACCGAGCGCGACCTCATCTACGACTGGAACTCCCTCGACAAGAACGCGTCGCTGTCGCCGCGCAAGAAGATCCAGTTCCTCGACGAGACGCTGCGCGATGGCATCCAGTCGCCGTCGGTCGTGGACCCGTCCATCGACGACAAGCTCCGCCTCGTCGACCTGACAAATGACCTCGGCATCGACACGATGGACATCGGCCTCCCCGGCGCCGGCCGCCGCGCGGTCGAGGACGTCACGACCATCGCCGAGCACATCCGCGACGCGAAGCTGAAGCTCAAGGCGAGCTGCGCCGCGCGCACGCACGTCCATGACGTCCAGGCCGTCATCGACATCTCGCAGAAGGTCGGCCTCGAGATCGAGATCCTCTGCTTCATCGGCAGCTCGCCCATCCGCCAGTACGCCGAGGACTGGGACCTCCCGAAGATGATGAAGCTGTCGGCCGACGCGATCGACCTCGGCCGCAAGTACAACCTGCCCGTCTCGTACGTCACCGAGGACACCACGCGGTCGCGGCCCGACGTCCTCACGAAGCTGTTCACGAACGCGGTCGAGCACGGCGCGAGCCGGCTGATCGTGTGCGACACCGTCGGCCACGTCACGCCGGACGGCATCCGCAACCTGCTTCGGTTCACGCGCCACGTGCTCGACGGCATGGGCCGCCCCGACGTCGGGATCGACTGGCACGGCCACAACGACCGCGGCCTCGGCGTCGTCAACTCGATCTTCGCGATCGAGTACGGCGCGGACCGCATCCACGGCACCGCGCTGGGCATCGGCGAGCGCGTCGGCAACGCCGCGCTCGATCAGATCCTGCTGAATCTGAAGCTGCTCGGCGAGCTGCCCGACCACGACCTCTCGAAGCTCGTCCTGTGGTGCAAGACCGCCGCGGAGGCGACGCACGTCCCCATCCACCCGCAGTACCCGCTGGCCGGCACGGACGCGTTCCGCACCGCCACCGGCGTCCACGCGGCCGCGATCATCAAGGCCGAGAAGAAGGGCGACGCGTGGCTGGCCGACCGGATCTACTCCGGCGTCCCCGCCGGCATGTTCGGCAAGGAACAGGAGATCGAGGTCGGGCACTACAGCGGCGAGAGCAACGTCATCTACTACCTCAAGAAGCGCGGGCACGAGGCCACCGCGGAGCTCGTCGCCGCCGTCCTCGCCGAGGCGAAGCGCGGCAACCGCGTGCTGACCGACGACGAGATCACGTCGGTCATTCGCGCCCAGCGCTGACCTAGCTACCCGAGACCGCGACCGCGGCGCCCGTAGTCAGGTCGATCGTGTATTCGTGCGAGCCGTCGAGCAGCAGGCTGGCCGTCGCGTCTGCGTGGAAGGACAGCGTCGCCGCGATGTCGAGGTCGCGCTCCGACGTGTTGCCGTTCGTCGTGAGCGTGTGCCGCGCGGTGATGTCGTAGCTGATGCTGCCGCCGATCGTCGCCTGGGTGCTCGTTGCGATGGCGACCGCGTCGTAGGTGGCCTCGAAGTCGAAGTGGTACGTCGACGCGATCGCGCCGGTGAACTGGCTGTCGTACGTGAAGCGGCCGGTGCCGTTCAACGTCGCCGTGTCGGTCGTCAGGCCGGAGAGCGTCCACGAGCTCGAGTGGTCGACCATCGCGGAGAAGTCGCCGACCGCGAGGCTGCCGGCCCACGACACGTCGACGGCCGCGCTGTTCGTGGTGCCCGCGATACAGACCGGCTGCGTGCTGCCGCTCGCGTCCTTGCACGTCACGTCGAAGTCGAACGAGAGCGAGCCGACGGCGCCGGTCAGGTGTCCCGACGCGCCAGCGCTGAAGCCGAGCGGCGTGGTGCCCGCGCTGATCGAGACGGCGTCGCGGATCGCGCCGGTATCGCCGCCGCCGCCGGCGGTCGCCGTGGTCGACGCCACCGAGCGCGCGACCTCGTCGTACTCCGTGCGGGTGGCGTCGGTGGAGGTGCTCGACGAGCCGCCGCACCCCGGCAGGACGAGGCCGACGAGCGAAGCAAAGCGAAGGAGTCTGATCATGCGCCGACCTACAGCAATCACCGGACCACGTGCGCTGGCGCCACAGCGCGCGCGGCGGGTCACACCGTCGTGGCGATCGGCCACTCGCGGCCCGACGCGGCGAGCACGAACCCCGTCCCCTGCGGCGCGACGCGCTCGGTGATCGCGAGGTACGCGGGCCCGGCGATGCGCCCGCGGAGGCGTCCGCGCGCAGTGACGTACAGCGCGTGATCTGGCGCTTGCCGCAACGTGCCGTACGCGAGCTCCTCGGGCTCGGTCGCCTCGACATCGTCGTCCCACACGATCCACACGCGGTCTCCGTCCCAGCGCGCCGAGCGGGCCCGCAGGTGTGCATCCTCGACCTCGACATACGCGTACCGCTGGGGGTCGAGCTTCACGATGTCGCGGCCGTCCTCGCGGACATCGAGCCAGCGCAGCAGCGCCTGCCGCAGCCGCACGTGGGTGACGGCCGCTCCATCCTGCCAGAACGTCCCGCTACGATCGAGGCGCAGGCCGATGGCCCGCATCTTCTCGATCTGGTCTTCGGTCAGGTGCACGCGAGCTCAGGGTGCAGGAGCCACGCCGAGCCGCGCGATCCGATCCTTCATCAGCAGCTTCTGCTTCTTCAGGCGGCTGACCTCGGCCTGCTCGGCCGGGCTCAGCGAGTGGCGACGCTGGAGCAGGAGCAGCTCGTCATCGAGGCGACGATGCTCCGCGGTGAGCTCTTCGAGGAGGGCTTGCTTGCCCACTTCTGGGTCGGCCATCTAGCAAAAGCCTAGCATCATTGGATCGGCACGACCTTGGTCGTCCACTGAGCGATGTGGTTGCTCGTGGCGTAGTCCTGGAACGGTAGCGCAAACGCGACCGAGCTCGGGTCGGTGCCGGCGGGCGCGTCGAGGTCGACCGCCGCCATCCACAGGAGCGTGCCGTTGTCGGGCGTGCCGCTGCGGAGACCGTACGCGCGCTTGCTCGAGAACGTGATCCACGCGATGTGGCCGCCGGCCGCCGTGGCGGGCGCGATGAACGGGTTCCACTTCGGGAACGAGTTCGTCAGCGCGGTGTTCGCGCCGTCCAGGACGCCGCCCGCGTTCGCGTTGGCGAGCGCCACCGGCGAGCCGCCCGCGACCGAGTCGATCGCGAACAGGGTCGCCGTCGGGTTCGTGTCCGCGTTGCACTCGTCGCCGCTGTTGTTGCCCGAGGTGCAGGTCGACTCGTCATAGACGAGCAGCCGGCCATCCGGCGCGAACGCTGGATAGTAATGATTCTTCAGATTCTCGGCCGGCACGAGCGGCGTCGGCGCCGTCCACGTGGCGCCGGACTGCGCGACGGTGAAGATACCGCCGTTGTTCATGCGCTGCATCGTGCCCTTGATGCCCACGCGGACGAACGCGATGCGCTGGCCGTCCGCCGACCAGTCCGGGTGATCGGTCGGGTTCGTGGCCGTGCCGCCGACGGGGATCGTGCCGGCGAGCGTGCCGTCGTTACCGTTGATGAGCATGAGGTCGTAGTTCGTGGCGCCGTTGTCGCCGTAGACCGCGACGTACTGGCTGCCATCCGGGTTCCAGCTCTCGAACATGGTCTTCGGCGTGGAGCCGAGCGCGCCGTTCTTGGCCGTCAGCGTGGCGATGTCGATGAGCGCGGTGCGGCCGTCGTTCTGGCCGTTGACCTCCGCCACGAGCTTCGTGCCGTCGCGCGACAGCGCGTGGCAGCCGATGCAGTTGCCGTTGAAGCTCGCGTCGATGAGCTTCGTCGCCGCGGCGTCGGTGCCGGCGAAGTCGTAGCGCATGATCGACTCGGTCGTGGTGGTCCAGTAGTAGATGCCGCCGCTGACGTCCGCGAGCGCGAAGCCCACGTGCATCTGCGCCGAGCGGCCAACGCCCGTACCCGCGTCGTCGGTCGCGCGGAGCGACCAGGTCACCTTCTCCGTGCCGCGGCTCGAGTTCGCGATCCAGCCGTAGAGCACCGGATCCGGCAGGTAGATGCAGCCGCCGTTCAGCGGCGTGGTGCAGCGCAGGTACACCTTCACGTCGAGGACGGAGCTCGCGAACGAGAGCTCGAAGAGCGTGTTGCTCGAGCCCGGCTTGAAGTGAAACTCGAGCTTGCCGAGGTTCGGCGGGACGACGACGTTGTCGTTCGGATAGACGAGCTGCGGCGCGCGGTTCTGATCCGGCGGGCCCGCGGTGAAGATGCCGCCGGGATCCGCGGGCAGGCCCGTCGAGCCAGGGTCGTTGAGCGTGGTGCGCATGAGCAAGGTCAGCGACGTGCTGCCGCTGATGGCGCCGGCCGAGGCGACGACGTTCGCGTGCCCGCCGTGATCCTTGACGGTGGTGAGCGTCGCGCCCGTGAAGTTGCCGAGGGAGCCGTCGCCGAGCTCGAAGCCGACGAGCGACGTGATGTCCGCGACGTGCCCGTCGAGGAACTCGCCCATCGCGGTGTAGCTGGCGGTGGCGGGCGTCGTGCCGTCGACGGTGAGCGTCTGGTCGGCCGGCGTCACGACGATCTTTTGCAGACCCTCGATCCCGCCGCCACCGTCGACGTCATCGTCGCCACCGCCGTGGTGCTTGCCGCAGCCGGCGAACGCAAATGCAACCGCGAGACAGACGAGTCCCAACTTTCCCATTCGCCAATTGTGGCAGATCACCGACGACGAAGCGCACCCGGAACGCCGTCCGGATACATGACCTCCGCCTCACTCGGGCGGATGTAGGTCGGTGTACCGGCCACGAGCACGTCCGCGCGCGCGCCGAGCAGCGCGAGCTCGGCGACGGCTCGTCCCGTCGGAGAACTGGCTCGCCACGCCTCTCCAAGTGACGCGAGCGCCGCGGGATACACGGCGAGAGCGTCACCGATGTAGACCGATGTACCGAGTCGGGTTGCCCAGTCTGCGAGGGCCGTGGGTGCCAGCGCCCGCTCCTCGCCGACGAGCACCAGGCCGTGGACGGCGTCGCGGCGGTAGCAGCCGGCGTAGACCTCACCGCGACGGGCGTCGAGGACGGCGCACGTGACGGCGGTCTCGTCGGCGGGCACGGCGCCCCACGCGAGCGCGGCGAGCGACGACACGGCCCACAGCGGCCGGGCCCGCGCGAACGCGATGCCCTTGGCCGTGGCCATGCCGATGCGCAGGCCGGTGAACGATCCGGGCCCCGCGCCGACGGCGACCGCGTCGAGCGCGCCGGGCGCGACGCCGAGCTCGCGGCACGCGCGGTCGATGTGAACGAGCACGTCCGCGCCGCGCCCGCCGTGGGGCGACTCGGCGGTGGCGATGCGATCACCGTCCAGCACCGCGACGGACGTCAGCGCCGTCGACGTGTCGATGCCCAGGATGGTGATGGAGGAAATTATTTCACCAGATGAATGATGTCGTTACCGAGCGCGAGGATCGTGATGAGGCCGATCAGCGCGAGGCCGACGAGCTGCACCCGGTCGCGCGCCTGCTGCGAGAGCGGCTTCCGCCGCAGACCCTCGATCGCGAAGACGAGCACGTGCCCGCCGTCGAGCATCGGCACGGGGAGCAGGTTGATCAGCCCGAGGTTGATGCTGATCAGCGCCAGCATCAGCAAGAAGCTGTCCCAGCCCTGGTTCCCCGAGACCGACGCGACCTTGTACATCATGAGCGGACCGCTGATCGCGTCGCTCGGCGCGTCGCCCTCGAGGATCTTCACGAACCCCGTCACCATCGTGGAGATCGTGTCGCCGGTGCGCTCGAGCGCCTTGCTCATCGCGTAGCCGAAGCGGCCGTCGATCGCGACCATCGCACCGTTGCCGCGGTCGGCGTCGTTATAGGCGCCGAACTCGAGCCGGCTGATCGTGTGGTCGTATTCGTCGAGCTTGCTGCGCTCGACCTGCGTCATGTCCGCCGTCATCGCCTCGATCTTGCCCGCCACCGCGCGGCGCCAGCTGACCCGGTAGGTCTTCTTGGGATCGGCCTGCAGCCGCTGGTCGAGGTCGCGCCAGTGCGCCATGGGCTTGTCGTCGAGCGCGGTCACGAAGTCGCCGACGCGCATCCCGGCGGCGTCCGCGGGCGAGCCCGGATCGACGCGCGCGACGAACATCTCCGCGTGCTCGAGGCCCGTGTAGCTCTGGCGCTTGAGCACCGAGTCGACCTGCGTCTGCGGCACGAGGTCCGCGAAGCTCGGGCCGAGCAGGTGGATCTGTGGGACGCCCGGCACCTCGGAGCCGCGGAAGTACACGATGCTCGCGCGGCGCGCGAACTTGCCGAGGTGCGCCTCGACGTCGCTCCAGTTGCGCACGGCCTGGCCGTCGATGGAGATGATGAGGTCGCCCGTCTTCATGCCGGCGAGGGCGGCGGGCGAGCTGTCGTCGAGGACGCCGACCAGCGGCACGATCGGCGCGTGCGAGATGTCGACCCAGCCCTGCACCGTCGTCGAGCCGTCGCGCTTGTGCTGCGTGGCCTCGAGCGGCGTGAGGTACCGCTCGAACCGCTTGCCGTTGCGCTGGATGACGAGGTGCATCTCCTGGCCCGGCGAGCTCGCGACGGCGGCCTCGATGTCCTCCCAGTAGCGGACGTTGCGGCCGTCGATCTCGACGACCTTGTCGCCCGGCTCGATCCCGGCGCGAAACGCCGCGCCGCCGTCGAGGACATCGCCGATCTGCGCGGCCGGGAGCGTGCTGTGCCCGGCGAAGAACACGAAGTAGATGATGATCGGGAGCACGAGGTTCGCGGCGGGGCCGGCGAACACGATGACCAGGCGCTGCCACAGCGGGCGGCCGGCGAAGCTGCGGCCGGCGTCCGCGGCGGAGGTGCCCTCGCCCTCGATGCCAAAGATGCGGACGTAGCCCCCGAGCGGGAACACGCCGATCTGGTACTCCGTCTCGCGCAGCTTCACGCGGACGAGCGGTCGGCCGTATCCAAGAGAAAACCGGAGGACCTTGACGTCCAGGAGCTTGGCCGCCACGAAGTGCCCGAGCTCGTGGATGACCACGAGCACGCCGACGAGGAGCAAGAAGTAGACGACCGACATGGGCGCTCCGAGCGGGGACGCTATAGCAGAGTTCCTCGGCGACCGAAGCTGCTAAGCTCCGAGGCTCGTGGCGTTGAAGTCAGCGCAGCCGGCCAAGGCCGAGAACCCCGAGGAGCTCCTCGAGATCGCCGAGCAGTCCTGCGACCGCCTCCGCGTGATGTACGAGCAGTACTTCCTCGGGATGCAGAAGCAAGCCCCGGGCGTGCTGCACTCCGAGGTCGAGCGCCGCCTCCGCGACTTGCAGCAGGCCAACCTGCGCAACACGGCGCTGCGCTACCGGTTCGCGACGCTCCAGCAGAAGTTCGCCTCGTACAACGCCTACTGGCGGCGGACGCTGCGGCAGATCGAGACCGGCACGTACGCGCGCAACCTGCACAAGATCGGGCGCGCCGCGGTGCGCTCCGGCGCGGATGTCCCCGAGGAGATCCTCGCCGCCATGCCCAAACGCATGCGCGAGCAGGTCCAGCGCGACCGCGCGATGGCCGTGGCGCAGGCCGAGCGGCGCAACATGGGCAAGTCGGGCGCGCCGGGCGGGCACGCCGGCGCGGTGGCGGGCACCGAGGACGAGCTCCTCGATCTCGCCGATGCGTTCGCCCACGAGGAGGCGCCGATGGAGCTGCCGCCCGAGGAGCTCGCGGACGTGGTCGCGATGATCAACGAGCCGAGCGAGCTGCGCCGGACGATCCGCGCGCAGCGGCAGCCGCACAAGATCCTCGAGGACGACGGCGAGCTCGACATCGACAGCTTCTTCGCCGCGGTCGAGGCGGAAGGCCCGGCCGCGGCCCAGCCCTCCCGGCGGCCGGGCGATAGCGGCGTGAACTTCCGCGCCGTCACGCGGTCGACGGCGCCGCCGATCGCGCAGCCGGCGCACGCGGTGCCGCCGCAGCGCCAGACGCAGCCGCTGCCGGCGCAAATGCAGCCGCCCGCGCCGGCGCAGCGCCCGTCGCAGTCGATGCAGTCGCCGCCGCCCCTGCCGCCGCAGTCGCTCGCCGCCCAGACGTCGCCGCAGCACCGGCCGGCGCAGACGCTCGCGGCGCAGACGTCGCCGCAGCACCGGCCGTCGCAGCAGATGGCTGCGCAGGCGCCGCCGCCGGTGGCGCCCCTGGTGCCGCCGCAGCCGCGGGTCGCGGCGCAGATGCCGCCGCTGGTCCGGCCCGCGACGATGACGCCGACCGCCGCGCAGCCGGTGATCCCGCCGCCCGCGCGCAAGGTGCCCACGATCCCGCCGGCGATCCCGCGGCCCGCGCCATCGCAGGCCGTCAAGCCGAACCCGATCGCGCCGGGCTCCGCCGCGACCGCGCGCCTGCCGGTCCCGATGCCAACGCAGCCGTTGCCGCGCCCGCCCGCGGCCGCCGCGCCGGCGACCCCGCCCGCGCCGGTCGCCGCCCCG
>JANXOM010000302.1 GCA_025353585.1 Deltaproteobacteria bacterium | reverse complement strand
CAGAGCATCGCCTCGACCATCAGGCGGCGGGGGTACACCTCGGGCGCGCCGCGCCGGCCGTCGGGATCGAACAGGTCGGATGGCGAGCTCGTGCTTGTCCGGCCGGCGGACCGCCTGGCGTTCACGGCGGCGGAGCAGGCGCTGGCCGCGATCCTGGCCGTTCACGCGGCGTTGGCCCTCGCCCATGCGCGGCGGTGCGCCGAGCTCGCCGTCACGCGGGCCGACGCGGCGGTGGCCCAGGAGACCGCGCGCAACCGGCTCTCTCGCTTTGCTCGCCTGTCGGAGGCCGGGATCCTCGGCATCTTTGTCGCGACATCGCGGCGGCGCGTCGTCGAGGTAAACGAGACGTTCGCCCGGATGCTCGGGTTCACGCGCGAGGAGATCGTCGCCGAGGACTTCGACTGGACCGAGCGGACGCCACCGGAGTGGCGCGCGGCGGACACGGCGGTCGTCGCCACGCTGCAGACGGACGGCTTCGTGCCGGTGCGCGAGAAGGAGTACTTCCACAAGTCCGGCGAGCGCATCGCCGTACTCGCTGGCTCGGCGGTGGTGGAGGCCGACGGCTTCGAGGTCATCACCTTCATCCTCGACATCACCGCGCGCAAGCGGGCCGAGGCCGAGACGCGCCAGACGCGCGAGGAGAGCGCCATGGCGGCCCGGCTCGCCGCGATCGTCGACTCGTCCGATGACGCCATCCTCGGCTTCGGGCTCGACGGCAAGGTCACGAGCTGGAACCATGGCGCGCGGGTGATGTTCGGGTACACCGAGGACGAGGTGGTCGGCACCGCGGCCGGCATCGCGATCATCGCGCCCCCCGACCGGGCGTCGCTGATGCCCGAGGTCCGATCCGCCGTGCTGCGCGGCCAGGTCGTGCGCCTCGACACGGCCTGTCGGCACAAAGACGGCCATCTCATCGACGTCGCGCTCACGGTCTCGCCGATCTTCGATGCCGCGCGCGCGGTCGCCGGCGCGTCGACCTTGTTTCACGACATCACCGACCGGCGCCGGGTCACGCTCGCGCTCGCGAGCGCGCGCGACGAGGCGCTGGCCGCGAGCCGCGAGCTCGAGACGTTCAGCTACTCCGTGGCCCACGACCTGCGCGCGCCGCTACGGGCCATCAGCGGCTTCGCGAAGGTGCTGGGCGACGAGTACGGCGCCCAGCTCGATCACGATGGCCGCGATTGCCTCGACGAGGTGCGCGGTGGGGCGCAGAAGATGGCCGCCCTCATCGACGCGCTGCTCTCGCTGTCGCGCGTGACGCGGAGCGAGCTGCGGCGCGAGCGGGTCGACCTCGCGGCGCTCGTCCGGGCGAGCGCCGCCGAGCTGGCCGGGGCCGAGCCGGGCCGCGCCGTCACCGTGATCACGCCGCCGACCGCGATCTACGCGTGGCTCGATTCGCGGCTCGCGCGTGTCCTTGTCGATAACCTCGTTGGCAATGCGTGGAAGTTCACGCGTGACGCGGCGGCGGCGCGCATCGAGCTCGGCACGCACGCCGATGGCGGGAGCATCTTCGTCGCGGACAACGGCGCCGGCTTCGACATGGCGCACGCCGCGAAGCTGTTCTCGCCGTTCCACCGCCTGCACACCGTCCACGAGTTCCCGGGGACCGGCATCGGGCTCGCGACGGTGCAGCGGATCCTCCAGCGCCATGGCGGGCGGATCTGGGCGGTCGGGACGGTGGGGCAGGGCGCGACGTTCTCGTTCACGCTACCGACGGACACCACGGAAGGGACCCGATGACCAAGCAGATCCTCCTCGTCGAAGACAACCCGAGCGACGAGAAGCTCACCCTGCGCGCGCTCAAGACCTGCGGCGTGGCCAACGAGGTGGTCGTCGTCCGGGACGGGGCCGAGGCGCTCGACTACCTGTTCGGCACGGGCAAGTACGAGGGCCGCGACACGAGCCAGCTGCCGACGGTCGCGCTCCTCGACCTCAAGTTGCCGCGGATCGACGGCCTCGAGGTCCTGCGGCGCGTCCGCGAGGACGAGCGCACGCGGCACTTGCCGATCGTGATCCTGACGTCGTCGAAGGAAGACGAGGACATCGCCAAGGGCTATCAGCTCGGCGCGAACGCGTACGTGCGCAAGCCGATCGACTTCGGGGAGTTCGCCACGGCCGCGAAGACCCTCGGGTTGTTCTGGTTGCTCCTCAACGAGCAGCCGCCCTCGCCCCGAGGTTCGTGATCGAACATATCCGCATCCTGCTCCTCGAGGATCAGGCCTTCGACGCGAAGCTGATCACCCGCGAGCTGACGCGCACGCATCCCGACGCCGACGTCGAGTGGATCGAGGGCGAAGCCGCGCTCCGGGCCGCGCTCGGCGCGGGACCGGCGTGGGATGTCGTCGTGAGCGACTGGGCGATGCCGGGGTTCAGCGCGCTCGCCGCCCTGCGGATCGTGCGCGAGCACGACCCCGAGCTGCCGTTCATCATCGTGTCGGGCACGATCGGCGAGGAGCTCGCGGTCGAGGCGATGCGCGAGGGCGCGAACGACTACGTGCTCAAGGACAAGCTCGCGCGGCTCGTGCCGGCGATCGAGCGCGAGATCCGGGATGCGCGGCGCGCCGAGGGCCACCGGCGGACCGAGGCCCGGTTCCGCGCGCTCATCGAGAAAGGCGCCGAGGCCGTGCTCCTGACGAGCGAGGACGGCACGATCGCGTACGCGAGCCCCGCGTCCACGCCGATCTTCGGCCTCTTCCCGCAGGAGCTCGTCGGCAAGCGCTTCGGGGAGCTGGTGCATCCCGAAGATCGCAACTTCGCGGCGAGCACGCTGCTCCGGCTGCGCGAGGACCGCGCCATCGGCGTGCCGGTCGAGTGCCGCATCCAGCGCGCCGACCTGTCCATCCGCTGGATCGCGGTGACCGGCTCGAACTTGCTCGACGATCCGGCCGTCGGCGCGATCGTCGCGAACCTGCGCGACGTCACGGAGCGGCGCCGCTCGGCCGAGGCCCTGCGCGCGAGCGAGGCGCGGTTCAATCGGCTCGCCGAGTCCGGGATCATCGGCATCGTGACGTCGGAGCTCGGCGGCAACATCATCGACGCGAACGACGCGTACTTCGCGATGACGGGCTATACGCGCGGCGAGATGCGCGCCGGCGCGCTGCGCCTGGGCGATCTCCTGCCGCTCGAGCAGGACGCGGCGGACGGCGAGAAGGCCCAGCTCCTGCGCCGCAACGGCTTCGCGGCGCCCTACGAGACGGTCATGATCCGCAAGGACGGCTCGCGCATGCCGATCTTGATCGGCGTCGCGGTGCAGACGTTCCCCACCGCGACGGCGTTCGTCGTCGACCTCACGGACAAGCGGCGGACGGAGGTCGCGCTGCGGGCGACCGAGGAGCAGCTGCGCCAGGCCCAGAAGATGGAGGCGGTCGGGCGGCTGGCCGGCGGCGTCGCGCACGACTTCAACAACGTGCTGTCGATCATCCTCAGCTACGCCGAGATGCTGCTCGACGAGCTGCCCGCAGACGATCCCAAGCGCGAGGACATCACCGAGATCTTCCAGGCCGGCTGGCGCGCGGCGGACCTGACGCGGCAGCTCCTGATGTTCAGCCGGCAGCAGATGCTGGAGCCGAAGGTGCTCGACCTCGACGCGGTCGTCGGCAGCATGGACAAGATGCTCCGCCGCGTGCTCGGCGAAGATATCCAGCTCGTCACGGTGCGCGGCGACGGCCGGTGTCGGATCAGGGCAGATCCGAGCAGCATCGAGCAGGTGATCATGAACCTCGCGGTCAACGCGCGCGACGCGATGCCCGTCGGCGGCAAGCTCACGATCGAGACGGCGACGGTGGACGTCGACGCGGGCTTCGCGGAGACGCACGCCGGGGTCAAGCCAGGGGCCTACGTACGGCTCGCGGTGTCCGACACCGGCATCGGCATGGACGTGGCGACGCAAGCGCGGATCTTCGAGCCGTTCTTCACCACGAAGTCGAAGGACAAGGGGACGGGCCTCGGCCTGTCGACCGTGTTCGGCATCGCGCAGCAGAGCGGGGGCAGCGTGTGGGTAGAGAGCGCGATCGGCGCGGGCACGACGTTCCGCGTGTACCTGCCGTGCGTGCAGGGCGAGCCGGAGCCGGCGCGCGCGCCGTTGTCGGCGGCGGCGGGCGGCACCGAGACGGTCTTGCTCGTCGAGGACGAGGCGCCAGTGCGCGCGGTGGCGCGGCAGATCCTGGAGCGCCATGGCTACACGGTGATCGAGGCGCCCGATGGCGCGGCGGCGCTCGCGCTGGCCGAGCAGCACGGCAAGCGGATCGATCTATTGCTCACCGACGTGGTCATGCCCCAGATGAGCGGCCCCGAGCTCGCGCGTCGCCTGCTTCCGGGGCACCCCGGGCTCCGCGTGCTGTGCATGTCTGGCTACACGGATGACAGCATCGTGCGCCACGGGATCGCGAGCTCTGATATCGCGTTCCTGATGAAGCCGCTCACGCCCGATGCGCTCGCCCGCAAGGTGCGCGAGGTGCTCGACGCCACCGGCCCGACGGGCTGACGTCACCGCGTGACGCGGTGTGCCCCTAGGGCGTGACGCGCGGTCGACCGGCATCGGCGCTAGGATGAACGCGTGCTCGCCCGGCTCGCTGCCACGGTCGTCGTCCTCGCGCTCGCGGCGTGCGGCCGCCGCAGCCCGACCGGCTCCGATGGCCCGGCGCTGACGAGCGACACCAGCGGCGCGCCCGACGGCGCCGCTTGCGCGGCGAGCGACGCGGCGGCGGTCCTCGATGCGCGCGGCGCGGCTTGCACCGCGGGCGGGATCCCCGGCTCGTGCATCGACGTCGCGAGCTGCCGCGGCGCGCGTTCGTCGACCGCCGGCGCGTGTGCCGGCGCCGCCAACATCGAGTGCTGCACGCCGCGCTTCGCCGCAGATATCACCTGCGATCCGAACGCCGCCCCGCAGCCGAACGCGTGCCTCGTCGAGGAGCCGGGCGACGCGGGCTGCCCGGCCGGGATGGCCCGTGTGGACACGTTCTGCGTCGATCGCTTCGAGGCCGCGCTCGTGGACGCCGCGACCGGCGCGCCGTGGTCGCCGTACATCGACCCCGGGCGCGCGAACGTGCGTGCGGTCTCGCTGCGGAACGCCGTTCCCCAGGGCTACATCGCGCAGACCGCGGCGAGCGCCGCGTGCGTGGCCGCCGGCAAGCAGCTCTGCTCCGACGCGCAGTGGCTGCGGGCGTGCCAGGGCCCCGCCGCGACCACCTATCCGTACGGGGCCACGCGCGAGCCCGGCGTCTGCAACGACGCGCGCGCCGTGCATCCGGCCGTCGAGCTCTACGGCACGAGCGACAGCTGGATCTTCGCTCACCTCGACAGCCCGTGCCTCGACCAGGAGGCGGCCGGGCTCGCTCGCAGCGGCGCGCACGCGGGCTGTGTCACCGCCGAGGGCGTCTTCGACATGATGGGCAACCTCCACGAGTGGACCGCCGCCACCGCCGGTACGTTTCGCGGCGGTTACTACGTCGACACCGTCGAGAACGGCCCCGGCTGCCTCTACGCGACCACCGCCCACGACACCGCGTACGCGGATTACTCGACCGGCTTCCGCTGCTGTGCGGCGGCCCAGCGCTAGGCGAGACACGCGCCAGCCTGCGGACCTTGGAATAAATCGTCACGCACGTGCACCGAATCGCGGACTGGCGCGTTGGTGCCTGCACGTCTCCCATGCCGATCCACCACCACGCCGTCCCGCCGCTGCGCCTCGCCGCGGTCCTCCTCCTCGTCGGGCTCGCCGGGCTCGTCGGGCTCGTCGCGCGTGCCGTGCCGCCGCCGGCCTCGCGCCCCGTCCCGATCGTCACCATCAACGCCGTCATCGGCGATCTCAGCTTCGTCGCCCGCTACGGTCGCGCGCCGACCGCCGCCGACGATCCCGTCGAGCGCATCGCCACGCACCTCGCGTTCGCCGAGCGCATCCTCCGCGCGCGGGACGTGTCCATGCTCGCGCCCGTGCGGCGAGCCGAGCGCACGCGGCTCCTCGATCGCCTGGCCGCGTACGCGCGCGCCCGCCGCTTCCCGGCGGGCGAGTCGCCGACCGGTCGCCTGCCGACGTGGATCGACCGCGCCGGGACGCGCTGCGCCGTGGCCGACATGGTGGAAGCGGCCGCCGGGGACGCGACGGTCGTCGCCCTGGACGCGCGGTTTCACAACGAGTTCGTCGCGGGCTTCGCCGACCCCGCGTTCGACGCGTTCGTCGCCGCCTCGGGCTTCACGCGCGAGGAGCTCGCGATCGTGCAGCCGTCCTACGCCGAGATGCCGCCCCGGCAACCGGAGACGACGCTCGAGGCCGGCACGAGCGTGGACGTCGGCGTCACGAGCGACACCGCCGCGCATCCGGATCGCGTGGTGCTCGGGCGGCTGTACCTCGGCGTCCGCTTCGAGCCGCGCCACAACGATGTCCTCGGCGATCCGATCATCGCGCTCGATGGCGGCGTTGGCCTCGCGGCGAGTGGCGAGATTCCGTACGCGGCGTCGCTGCGCATGGGCACGGAGATGAAGCGGTCGGGCGGCATGCGCACCGGCGTCCTCGCCGGCATCCGCGTGGACGCGGACGGCGACCGGATCCCGCGGGCCTACACGATCCCGCTGGACGCCTACGCGTACTACCCGGTCGCCCCCCATGTCGCGGTCGGTCTGCGGGGCGGCCTGCGGTTCGCCGTCGCCGGCGCGGACCGGGCGTTCGGCTGGACCGCCGGGGTGGACGTCATCGGCGAGGGCGTCTTTCACGCGGTCGATCTCGCGCGGACCTCGCCGCGCGACGTCCACGTCCTCATCGGCGCGACCCGGCTGGCCGACATCACGTTTGTCGGGTTGACCATCGGCGTCTCCGGCACGGACCGCTACGAGCGCCGCGAGCGCGAGCATTGACGATCCGCGGTTGCCAGCGTCGGCGGCCTCCGCTATAACGGACGAGTCGATATGACGCGCGTCGCCCACGCCACGCCGACCGCGGAGCCGGTCGCGGCCCGCCCGGTCTTCGTCGGCACGACGTTCCTCAGCGACCCGCCGCGCCAGCTCGTCCTCGCCGATGGCTTCCGCTTCCACCACGGCGACACGCTCGCGCCGTTCGCGATCGTCTACGAGACGTTCGGCCTGCTCGCGGCCGACGCGAGCAACGCGATCCTCGTCTGCCACGCGCTATCGCCGGGCGCGCATGCCGCCGGCAAGTACGCCGAGACCGACGCCGTCGCCGGCTGGTGGGACGGCCTCGTCGGCTACGGCAAGGGCATCGATCTCGCGCAGTACTTCGTCGTCTGCGTGAACTTCCCCGGCTCCCCGTGGGGCACCACCGGGCCCGCGACGATCGATCCCGCGACCGGCGCGCCGTACGGGTCGGCTTACCCCGAGGTCACGGTCGAGGACATGGTCGAGGCGCAGCGGCGGGTCGCCGATCACCTCGGCATCCGGCGGTTCGCGGCCGTCATCGGCGCGTCGCTCGGCGGCATGGAGGCGCTCATGTGGACGGCGCTGCACCCGGAGCGCGTCGGCGCGCTCGTGTGCATGGCGGCGGCCGCGGCCGTCCCCGTCGCGAGCGTCGCGTGGCACCTGATCGGCCGCAAGCTCATCGAGGCCGATCCGGCGTTCCGCGGCGGCGACTACTACGGCCAGGCCAGCTCCCTGCGCGGCCTCCAGCTCGCGCGCATGGTCGGCCACATGACGTACCTCTCGCCGCCGGCGCTCGAGCGGAAGTTCGGGCGCCGGCGGCGGGGCGGCACGCGGCAGTTCGAGGTCGATTCGTACCTCGAGCACCAGGCGAGCAAGTTCGCGGTGGCCTACGACGCGAACTCGTACATCCGCGTGCAGGCCGCGATGGACGAGATGGATCTCGAGGAGCAGTTCGGCACGCTCGGCGAGGCGTTCGCGGGCTTCCGCGCCCGGGCGCTGCTCGTCTCCTTCACCACGGACTGGCTGTTCCCCAGCGCCGAGATGGGGCGCGTGGCGGCGGCGCTCCGCGAGCAGGGCGCGCGCGCCGAGCACGTCGACATCGCGACGCCGAATGGCCACGACGCGTTCCTCGTCGATTGCGACCTCATCACGCCGCTGGTCCGCGAGTTCCTCGCCGCGCGGTAAGCGGTAGAGTGCCGCATGGCCTCTGCTGCGCCGACGATCACCACCGCCACGTTGCCGCTGCGCTCCGGAACCACCATCCCGCAAGTCGGGCTCGGCGTCTGGCAAGCGCCGCAGGGCACGGCGACGCGCGAGTCCGTCATCGCCGCGTTCGAGCTCGGCTACCGCCACGTCGACACCGCGCGGATCTATCGCAACGAGGCCGACGTCGGCGCGGCCGTCAAGGAGGCGAACGTCCCGCGCTCCGAGATCTTCGTGACGACGAAGCTCTGGAACGACGACCAGGGCTACGACGCCGCGCTCCACGCGTTCGACAAGAGCCTCGAGCGCCTCGGTCTCGAGTACGTGAACCTGTACCTTCTGCACTGGCCCGTGCCGGGCAAGCGGCTCGAGTCGTGGCGCGCGCTCGAGAAGCTGTTCGACGACAAGCGCGCGCGGGCGATCGGCGTCTCGAACTTCCTCGTCCCGCACCTGCAGGAGCTGCTCGGCAAGGCGAAGCACGCGCCGCACGTGGATCAGATCGAGCTGACGCCGTTCCTGCAGCGCCGCGACACGCGCGCGCTGTGCAAGGAGCACGGGATCGTCGTCGAGGCGTACAGCCCGCTGACGCGCGGCGAGCGGCTCGCGCACCCGGTGATCGTGGAGATCGCGCGGACCGTCGCGCGCACGCCGGCGCAGGTGATGCTGCGCTGGGGCGTCCAGCACGGACACGTGATCCTGCCGAAGTCCGTCCATCGCGACCGCATCGCGGAGAACGCGGCGCTGTTCGACTTCGCGCTCGACGCGCGCGCGATGCAGCAGCTCGATGCGCTCGACGAGGGGCTCGCGACCGGTTGGGACCCCGCCGAGCAAGCGTAGGTTAAGCGCGGAGTGCCCCGTAGGTCGAGGTGCCCCACCGAGGCTGCGCGCCTCACAAAAGGCACGCGCAAGTCGGCGAAAGACATGGAGGCGCTTGGCGCGGGCGCTGCACACCCGCTCGCCCAATGAAGAACCTCATCAAGCTCGGTCTCCCCTTCGTGCTCGCCCTCGCGTCCGCCGCGCCGCAGGCGATGGCCGACCAGCCGGGCAAGCATCCGGCGTACCTCCACGCGCTCACCGACCTCCGCAACGCGCGCGCAAATCTGATCCGCAAGAAGGGCGGGGACGCCGAGGTGAAGTGGGACGAGCGCAAGGCGATCGCGGACATCGACAACGCGATCAAGAAGATCAAGGAAGCCGCGATCGACGACGGCAAGAACCTGGAGGATCACCCGGCGCTCGACGCCGACCAGCCGTACAGCGGCCGCCTCCACCACGCGCTCGAGGCCCTCAAGGCCGCGCACGACGACGTCAACCAGGAGGAGGACAACGACTACGCGAAGCACCTCAAGAAGCGGGCGCTCGAGGACATCGCCGGCGCCGAGCGTCGGACCCGCGAGGCGCTGTGCAACTTCGGCGACAAGGCGTTCTGCAAGTAGGCCGGCGGCGCCCCGCGCCGTCGCGGGCGATCTCCTCCGGCCAGGCACCCGCGCTGGAGCCGACAAGCCGGTCGACAGAGGCCGCGCTCGATTCGCGGTGTCCCTGGCCCCGCGCCGATCACTTCTTGCCGAACAGCGGGTACATCCCGCCGCCGAGGCCGGGCGGGAACAGGAACTGCGGCACCTTCGAGAAATCGCCGAGCATGATCGTCGTGCCGGTGCCGCCGAGCTGACCGAGCGCCTCGTACGCCTTCATCTGCACGGTGAGCGGCGAGAGGGCCTGCGTCGACGCGCGGTTCTCCTCGGCGTGGGCCTTCGCGAGGATCGTGATGGCCTCGGCCTCGGCGTGCGCCTTCGCGACGGTCGCGGCGGCCTTCGCCTTCTCGAGGAGCGCGTCCTCCTCGGCGATCGCGCGCTCGTTCTTCTTCTTCGCGAGCTCGAGCTTCATCGTGAGCTCCTGCTCCGAGGTCTTGCTCGTGATCTCGGACTGCTTTTGCGCGGTCTCCTGCTCGAGCGCGAGCTTCTGCTTGAGCGCGTCGTTCTCCATCTGCGTCTTCTGCCGCGCGGCGTCCTGCTCGATGGCCGCCTTCTGGCGCACGGACTCCTGCTCGGCGACCAGACGCTGCCGCGTCGCGGTCTGGATCTCGGGCGCGTACTGGATGGACTCGAGGGTGATCGACGCGATCGCGATGTGTTTGCCCTTGATGCGGCGCTGCACGTCCTTCTCGATCTCGTCCTCGATCTTCTCCTTGTTCGCCGCGAGTTCGCTGTACGGGTGGTGGGCGAACACGCCGCTCGCAGCGCTGCGAAACTCTGGCCCGACGACCTCGTCGTAATAATTCGGCCCGACCTCGCTGTCGAGCTCGTAGAGCTCCGAGATGATCGGCTTGAAGATGACGCTCAGCTGGAGGTCGAGCGCGAGGCCCTCTTGCGAGGTCGTCTTCAGGACCTCCTGCTTCGTCGAGAACGTCACGTCGAAATCGACGATGCGCCCGCAGTCGCGCAGGAAGCACCAGCCGAGGCTGTGCTTGCCCTCGGGCACCACGTCGCGCCGCAGCCCGACGGCGGGGTCGTAGCGCAGGCCGAGGTGCCCGGGCTGGACGGTCTGATACGCACAGCCGGACGCCAGAGCACAGACGAGCGCGAGGAGGGGAGTTCGCATGGAGGGACCTTTCACTTGTGGGCCGAGGGAGACAGGTCGCCGAGCCAGCCGCCGAGGTCCTGGCCGAGCCGCGTCATGCAGGACCAGATCACACGCGCGCCTTGCTCGGGCGGCACGATCGCGCCGTCGCGACAGAGGAACTGCTTCTGCGCGACGAACGTGTCTCCGGCCCTCGCCCGCAACGTCGCGCGGACGACGAGCGAGACGGAGAGCCGCGTGTTCGCGTAGAGCGCATCGGCGGCCACGAGCTCGACGGTGAGCACGTGGTCGTGGCGCGGCGGGACGGCGCGCAGGATCGCCTGGTCGAGCGCGGTCTCGAGGTCGGCGTACGCGAAGTGCGCGCCGGCGACGGGCAGGGGATCCTTGGCGCCGGCGATCCGCGCGACGACCTCGAAGGTCGGATCGGCCGTCGCACGCGCCGACCCGGTCACGGCCAGGCCGTCGGGGATCACGGCGACCACGTGGCGGCCGCAGCCCGCCAGCACGGCCATCGCCGCGCAGATCTCGACCGCTCGGCCCCCACGGGTCCGTCGCTTCAGCCTCATGCGACCGTGGTAACAGCTGGCACTCCACTGCACACGTGAAGCTTTCGTGTGCGCGCGAGCGCGCTCCGCGCGTGGGACACCGGGCCTCCGCCGCCGGCGCCTGTTCGAAGCACAGCTCGGCCGCGAAGGCGCGGTCTTCAGGGCGTGATGTGCAGCTGCGACGGCCGCGCGATCGTCAGGTTCAGGTACGCGTTCATCACGAGCTGCGGTGTCGCCTCCACGTCGACGGTCGCGCCCTGCAGCGAGTCCAGCTTCGCCTTGCCCACGAGCGCCGTCCACACCGGGGCCGGGATCACGATCGACACCATCTGGTACCGCCCGCGCTCCGATTTCGCGATCATCAAGAACACCGTCTGGGTGTCCATGAGGCCGGCGTACTGCACGACGCCGTGCACCAGGCTCGGATGACCGATCGCCGCGAGGAGCGCGGCTTCATCGGTCGCGTCGACCTTGCGGAGCCCCACGGTCGCGAAGCTCCACGTGTACGTGCGTGGCGCGGCGGTGCCCCAGGTGGCCGTGACCGCGGCCGTGTAGCGCGCGGCCGGCCGCAAGGCCTGCGTCGGGATCAGACAGACGACCCCGTACTGGCCGAAGCTCGTCGCGGGGCGCTCCGGCGTCGAGAGCGCGAACGCCACCGGCTTGCCCGCGGCGTCGGTCAGCGTGGCCGTCACCGCCGTCACCTTGTCGAACGGCGGAAACTGCAGCGTGATCGGATAGCCGCCGCCCGCCCCGCCCGGCGACGGGTTCGGGATCTCGTTGCCGAGCTCGAGCGGCAGCTCCGCCTGGTCGCGCGCGGGATACGCGACAGGCCAGCCCTCGCTCGGCGCCGCGCCGTCGCCATCGACGAACATCAGCGCGGCCATCAGGGTGCCGTCGGGCAGCGGCGCGTACCCGACGCCGATCGTGCGCAGCGCGGGCGAGAGGATCGGCCGGCGGTGATAGAGCCCCGCCATCCAGCCATCGACGGCGGCGCCGAGATCCGCGACGCCGGGGAACAGGTCCGCGGCCCTGCCGCACGCCGCACCGGCGGGCGTCGCGCCGGGGAGCTTCGGATCCTGGTGATGCGCGCTCAGCCCCTCCATCGCGCCCGTTCCGCGGTTCTGCCGCATGTAGTCCGCGTGCTCCATGCAGCCCCGCGACAGCGCCGCGTCGAGCTGGACGGCGGGCACCCCCGCGACGGCGCGGTAGTGATTTACGAGCGCGAGGACCTGCTGCTCGGGCGTCGG
Source organism: Deltaproteobacteria bacterium (assembly GCA_025353585.1). GTDB lineage: Bacteria > Myxococcota_A > Polyangia > Haliangiales > Haliangiaceae > JABFXX01. Next base: position 27,747 of record JANXOM010000302.1, on the reverse strand, counting down.
CGGCGCTGGCGGCGCGGGTTTCGGCACGTCGGCGGCGGCGGTCGCCGCAAAGACAAGCACGAGGAACATGGCGCGCATGGCCCAAGCGTAGCGCGTGGGGGCGCTGCGCGTGCTAGACCGGCGCATGGCACACGAACGAGCACAGCGCGAGGCCCTCCGGATCCTGTCCGGGATCGAGGACGGCACCATGTCGGCGGCTGACTCGTACGCGCTCATCGAGGACGCGGACGCGGCCCTCGTCTATCTCCTGTTCACGTGGATCCGCAATCGCTACGCGGCGAGCCACGCCGCGTCGGACGCGGTGATCGGCCGGCTGCTCGCGATCAGCAACCGCTATCCGACCGTCACGAAGAAGATGAAGGACGGCCAGGGCGACCCGGTCGTCGAGTGGTTCGAGGACGGCTACACGTATCGCGACCTGGACTCGAAGGCGTTCGTCGCGCTGATCGTCGACAAGCTCGAGAGTTGACGCCGGTGACCGCGCGCGCGGTCAGTACAGTCGGCAGACGAGGTCGAGCTTGATCGCGGCGTCCGTGCCGGCGGCCTTCACGGGCACCGCCTCGACCAGCCCGAACACGCACGCGGCGAGGGCCTTCGTGTCGTGGTCGAAGAAGTTCTCCGCGCGTTCGTTCGTCTCCGCCGGCTGCCCGTCCGCGAACACCCGCTTGACGGTCAGCGAGCCCTCCGTCAGCGCGGCGTCCTTCGCGAGCGCCGCCTTCCAGCACGCGTCGACGGCCTTCTGCTTGCCGCGGACCGCCTTCTCGTAGGCGGCCGCGTCCGTGAGGCCCGCTGTCGTCACGGCCATCTCGACGTGCGGGTCGCGGGGGCCAGGCCTGACCTCGAGCGCATCGCAGATCGCCGAAGCCACGACGGCCTTCTCGGTGTCGTCCGTCTGCGCGTGACACTTCGCGGTGCGCTTCGGGACACTGATGACCCAGTCGATGCTGGACTGCGCCTGGCCGCCAGACTTGGAGCTATTGCGCTCCTTGGTGTCGGCGACCGTGATCTCGACCGTGGCGATGTCCGCGCCGGTGATGCGCACGCCGAACGCGGTGACCTCGACCTTGGTCGCGGCCGGGTGCATCACGACGAGGCCGAGCTTCGCGTTCTCCCACTTCTGCCACTTCGCGCGCGGCTCGACGTCGGCGGACGCGGCGAGCGAGGACGTGAGCGCGACGGCGGCCAGCGCCGCGGTGATTCGTGTGGTGCGCATCAGGCGAGGTTCGTGTAGACGTTCTGCACGTCGTCGTCGCCTTCGAGCGTGGCGACCAGCTCCATCACCTCGTCCATCTTGGCGTCGGGGAGCTCGGTCTGCGTTGCCGCGACGAACTCGTGGGCGGTCGACACCGGCGGCGTGCCGCGCGCCTCGAGCGCGGCGTGCATCGTGCCGAAATCCGTGAACGCGCAGCGCACGACGAGCAGCGGCGCGCCCTTGTCCGTCTCGCCGTCCTCGAGCGTGAGGAGTCCGTGGTCGATGAGCTCCAGCTCGAGGCCGTCGCGGTCGATGTCCTCGGGGTCGAGCCGGAACACGGCCTGCTTCTGGAACATGAACAGCACGCTGTTCGTCGCACCCATGTTGCCGTCGTGCTGGCGGAAGTGCATGCGGACGTTCGCGACCGTGCGCGTGACGTTGTCGGTGGCCGTCTCCACGATGATCGCCACGCCGTGCGGGCCGTAGCCCTCGTAGATCACGACGTCGTAGTCAGTCGCGCCCTGACCGCTCGCCTTCTTGATCGCGGCGTCGATGCGATCCTTTGGCATGTTCACCACGCGCGCGTTCTGCAGGATCCGGCGCAGCGACGGGTTGCCGTCCGGGCTCGAGCCGCCGGCCTTGACCGCGATCGCGATGTCCTTGGAGATCTTGCTGAACTGCTTCCCCACGCGATCCATGCGCGCGAAGATCGTCGACTTGCGTTTCTCGAATGCTCGGCCCATCGCGCCTTGACTCTAGCCCGTACGGCGACCCCGGTGAGCGCCTCGCGTTGCCGTTCTGCGGGACGTCAGCGGCCGAGCCGCTCGCGCAAATCGGCCTTCAGCCGTTCGAACCGCTTGCGCAGCGCGGCCGCGCGGCCGTCGAGCATCGTCGGCGTCGCCGGCGTCGCGGACTCGGGCTCGAAGACGTGCGCGATCTCGCGCCACGCCAGCTGCCGGTCGATGCGCAGGATCAACAGCGTCTGGTCATCGGGATCGAGCGCGGCGCGGATCTCGGCGAGCTTGTCCTTTGTCTCGCTGCGCAGGAACGTCGCGGTCTGCGTGCGCAGGCCGGCCGCGAGCGCCGCGATCGGCGCGCTCGAGAGCGGCACGCTGCGTCGCTTGCGCGAGCCGCGGACGAACGACACGCACGCGTTGCGCGTCACCGTGTACGCCCACGTGCGGAACGTCGACTGCCACGCGAAGCGCGGGAGGCCGGCCCACAGGTTCTCGCACGTGGTCGCGAACACGTCGTCGGCCTCCGCGGGATCGCGGAGGAGCGCGTTCAGGTAGCCGAGGAGCTCGGGGCCATAGCCGCGGATGGCAAGCGTCACGGCGTCTTGCCAGGCCTCGGTGTCGCACGCGGCGCGGACGGCGCGCTCGAGCTCCGCGCGGTCCTCGGCGGTCGTCGCGTCGCTCACCTCGTGGCCTCGAGCTGCGCGATCAGCTTCTGCGCGGCGTCGAGCCGCTCGTCCCCGATCGCCTCGAACGCGTCGCGCGCGGCCGTGGCCAGCGTGCGCCCGGCCACGACGTGGCCCTCGTGCAGCTCGACGTTCGCGAGTTGCAAGCGCGCGCCCGCGACCCACGCCGGATTCGAGGCCGGCGACGCGTCGAGGAGCGCGATCGCCTTCTCGAGGTCGCCTCGGCCCTCGCTCCGCTTGCCGAGCCCGAGACGCGCGGTCGCGCGGGCGATGAGCGCGAGCGGGGCCCCGGGCCCGTCCGGCTGTTTGCCGGCGATCGCGAGCGCGCGCTCGCTCGCGATGATGGCCGCGGGAAACTGGCGCAGGTCGATCCGCGCCTGGGCGAGGTTCAGCTCGGCGGACGCGATCTCGGCTCTGTCCTTGCCGGTGACGTCCGTCCAGATCGCGATCGCCTCGGTGCAGTTGTCGGCCGCCTCGGCTTCGCGGTCCATCCGGGCGAGCAGGTCGCAGCGATTGTTGAGATCGCTGGCCACGTTGTAGCTGTGGGCCCCCTCGAGCTTGCTCGTCATGGCGAGCGACCGATCGATCATGGCGAGCGCCTCCGGATACTCGCGGGCGTGGCTGAGCGCCACGCCGAGGCCGCCGACGGCGTGGTTCACCATCGCCGCGTCGCCGCCGCTCGTGACCTCGGCCACCGCGAGCCCGTGCCGCGCGGCCGCGACCGCGGCCGGGATGCGCCCGAGCTTGAGGAGCAGCAGGGACCGCTGGTCCTCGATCAGCGCGATCTCGGGATGCTCGCCGTACGCCCTGGTCAGCACGGCGGCGGCCTCGTCGAGATCGGCGAGCGCGAGCTCCGACTTGCCGAGGCCGTCGTAGGCCTGGGCCCGCTCCTGTAGCGTCGCCTCGAGGCCGTGCAGATCGGCGAGCGGCCGGTTGAACTCGAGCGCGCGGTCGGCGAGGTCGAGCCCGCGGGCCGGGTCGCCGCGCGTGGTCGCGAGGACCGAGAGCGCGCGCAGGATGCGGGACCGGGTCTGCGGATCCGTGAGCGTCGCGATCTCGACCTCGGCGAGGCGGCCCCACGGCTCGGCGTCGGCGTCGCGAGACAGGTCGATCAACGCGAGCGTGGCCTCGGCGGCGGCGTCGGCGGCGAGCGTGCGGTCCCCGACGGTGCGCGCCTTGTAGTACGTGTCCTCGAGGAGCGGCAGCGCGTGCTCGTTGTCATCGCGCCAGCGGCTGATCCACGCGCGGTGAAACTGGATCTGCGCCACGAGCGGCGCGTACTCGCCGGCCGGCCGCGCCTCGATCGTGCGCAGGAGCTCGTCGGCGCGCTCGAGCTTGCACGCCGCCGCGAGCACCATCGCGCGCGCGAGCTCGTCCTGGGTCTCGGCCACCCGGCGCGCGAGCACGGGCTCGGTGGGCGGCGGCACCTCGGCGGCGAGGTACAGCGGATCGGCGCACGCCTCGGGGCGCGGCAGCCGACCGACGAGGCCGTCGAGCTTCGCGGGATCGCCGCCCGGCTCGGCGAGGCTCTCGAGCGTGGCGCGCAGCGTGTGCTCGTCGCGCGCGAGGCACTCCATGCCGCGATCGTGCAGCGCGGACGTCCAGCCGGCCTCGCACACGTCGCGGTAGCCGGCGCTCCAGCGCGCGGTCCAGCCGTCCGTCGCGAGCACGGCGGCGTCGGCCACGGCCGTCACCCACGCGGGCGAACCGGCGGGTGCGATCGCGGCGTGCACCTTGTCGGCCTCCGCGCGCGACCATTGCGCGGCCATCCGCGGCGGCCCACCCGCGCAGCGGTCGACCGTTGGCGGCGGGCCGCCCCGCGTCGCGGTGAACACGGCCACGGCCGCGAGCACCGGCGCGGCGCCGAGCGCGACCACCTTCCGCGGGCGGGTCGGATCCCGGCGCAGCTCGGCGAGGAGCGGGGGCAGCGCGGGCCAGCGCGCCTCGCGGGTCGGCGCCATGCCGCGCCGGAGCGCGATCTCGACGTGGCGCGAGAAGCGCCGCGGGCCGAGCGCCTCGAGCAGCGCCGCGCAGAACGCGAACTGATCCGCGCGCGCGTCGAGCTCTTCGCCGCGCAGCTGCTCGGGCGCCATGTACGCCGGCGTGCCCGCGACGTCCGGCGTGACCGACTCCGACGTGGCGAGGCCGAAGTCCGCCACGCGCCCGCGCCCGTCGTCACCGACGAGCACGTTGTCCGGCTTGAAGTCGCGGTGCACGAGCCCGGCGGCGTGGGCGGCGGCGAGCCCGTCGCCGACCGCAGCATAGAGCGTCAGGATCTCGCGCGCGCTGCGCGTCTCGCACCAGGCGCGGGCCGTGGCGCCCGCGACATACTCCATCGCGACGTAGACCCGGCCGTCGAGCGCGCCGACCTGGTGCACGACGACGACGTTGGGATGCGAGAGCCGCGCGAGCGACACGGCTTCGCGCGAGGCTCGCGCGAGGGCAATCGGCGACCGCTCGCGGGCGAGCTTGATGGCGACGTTCCGCTCGAGCCGGAGGTCCGTGGCGAGGTACACGACGCCCATCGCGCCGCTGCCGATGACGCGCTCGATCGCGTACTGCTCGTCGACCACGGTCCCGCGCACGAGGAGCTCGGCGGGCGCGGACGCCAGCGCGCGCAGGTCACCCGCGAGAGAGCCGAGGTCGTCCGTCTCGTGCACCGAAGTTCGGACAGCTTACCCCTGGCTCCACGGCCTCCGGGTTCCCTGGCGGGAGGGCCGGCCAGAAATCGCCGGCGGCGCGCGGCCGCCGCTCGTCCTGGATGGAGGCTCCGCGCCCATCGACAAGGCGCGCCCGGCGCCGCGCCGCGGCCAGAGGAAGCGGTAGCTTCGGGGCATGGCAGGACCGAAAAAGGCAGCGACGAAGAGGAAGAGGCCGGCGGCAACGAAGCCGACGGCAAAGACGAAGGGCAAGACGACGAAGCGGCGGCCCGCGCCGCCGGCGGCGAAGACGAAGCTGGCGCTCGCGAAGCCGGCGGCGGCGGCGGCGAGCAAGCTGACGCCGGCGCGGCGCGTGGCGCTGCTGGATCTCGCGGCGCGGCTGGGCGGCGGCGAGGTGGCGGCCGAGGTCGTCCTCGCAGCCGATTCGCCGATGACCTACGCGAAGAAGTTTCGCGCGCGGCTCGCGGAGAACGGCATCGCGGTCACCGACCCGAGCCTGCCGTGGTTCGCGCTGATCGAAGGCCTGCGCGCGCGCAAGAAGCTCGCGTACCTCGACTGGAAGCACGGGGCGATGGACGCGCTCTCGTGGATCCACGGCCTCGCGAACGCGGCCGGCAAGGCGGCGCTCGAGCCGGCCCTGGCCGACGCCACGCTCCCCACCCGCCGCACCGACGAGACCCTCGAGCTCGCCGGCGGCATGCTCGGCACGGCGAAGTACGCGCTGCTGCAGCTCGACCGCAACTCGAGCTCCTTCGACGTGGTCGTCGCGCCCGCGGCCGACGCGCGCCGCCTCGTCGCTCTCGCGCGCACCGCCGGCGAGCGCATCACCCACTTCACCGGCGCCAAGCTCGCCGCCCTCCAAAACCGAGGGACGGAGTAGTACCTGTCAACCCCGTTGCCGATAACTCCGCAGCAATTACAAAGACTTGATCGGGGACGGTGTAACACCTGTCACCCCATGGGAGGTGACAGGTGTTACTCCGTCCCTCGCGGGACGGCGGCCCGCAGCTCGCAGCTCGCGGCGCTGCCGTGGTCGCACCCGAGCGCGATGAGCGCGAGGCCGTGGGCCCGGTCCGCGGGCACGCCCGCGCCGTAGAGGAACGCGAAGCCCGCCCGGCCGCAGGCGTCGTAGTCACGCAGCGCGCACGCGGCCTCGTGGAACGCCGTCGCCCGGTCCGGCGACACGCGCGCGGCCGCCTCGCATGCGGCCTGTTCACCGAGCTCGCACCCGCGGGCGAACCGCGCGTACGCGAGGCTCGGGTCCTTCGCGAACCGGCCGGCCCCGTGGCACCCGACCCCGATGTTTCCGTCGCACGCGATGTCATATGCGCGGCCCACCGCGATCGCCGGCGCGTCATGCCGCTCGTCGTAGACCGCCACCGTCAGGCACGCATGCGCATCGCCGCCGTCGCACGCCGGCCCCGCCGCCTTCCGCGCCGCGCGCTCGCTGCCGGCGTCGCTCGCGTGGCGCTCGTGCTCCGCATCCGCCTCCGCGTGGCTGGTCGCCGCCCCCGCCTCGCACGCGCGAATCTGGCCGTCCGACTTGTTCAGCTGGCACGCGAGCGTCGCGCACCCCGACATCCCCGCGAGCCCGAGCCCGAGCCCGAACCCGACCACGGCAAACGGCAGCGCGCGGTGCATCATCGTGCACGGTGCTAAAGCACCCGCCGCGCCAGCCCGAAGTGCCTCGTAAGCACGCGAAACTCCGTCACGCCGCGCGTTCAGCCTTCACCAGCCCGACAGCCGCGGTGAAGGTCGCCCGGTCGTGCCCGCCGCGACCGGCATGCCAAGGTGCGCCATGTCCAAGCGACCTGTTTGCGTGGTGGTGGGCGTCGGGCCGGGCAACGGCGCCGCGTTCGCCCGCCGGTTCGACCGCGATGGCTACGCCGTGGCCCTCCTCGCGCGCAGCGACGAGTACAGCCGCGACCTCGCCGCCACCCTCACCGAGGCCCGCGCGTGGGCGTGCGATGTCGGCGACGAGGCCGTCGTCCACCGCGTCTTCGAGGCCATCAAGGCGGAGCTCGGGAACCCGGACGTCGTCGTGTACAACGCCGGCTCCGGTAAGTTCGGCGGCTTCGACGACGTCACGGCCGAGGACCTCGAGACCAGCTGGCGCGTGAACACCCTCGGCCTGTTCGTCGTCGCGAAGCTCGTGGCGCCCGCGATGAAGGTCGCCGGGCGCGGCAGCCTCGTCATCGTCGGCGCCACCGCCTCGCGTCGCGGCGGCGCGCGCACCACCGCGTTCGCGCCCGCGAAGGCCGCCCAGCGCTCCCTCGCCGAGTCCCTCGCGCGGCAGCTCGGGCCCGCCGGGATCCACGTCGCGCTGATCATCGTCGACGGCGTCGTGGACCTCCCGCGCACCCGCGCCCGCATGCCCGACAAGCCGGACGCCTTCTTCGTCGCGCCCGACGACGTCGCGACGACCGCGGCGTGGCTCGTCACGCAGCCGCGCTCCGCCTGGACCTTCGAGCTCGAGGCCCGGCCGTTCGGCGAGACCTGGTAGCGCGGCGAGCTGGGCTAGGCTCCCCGCGATGATCACGCTCGTCGTCCGGCCCGGTCCCGCGCTCACCCGCGAGCAGTTCCTCGCGACGCATCCACCGTACAGCGTCGCGCTCGACGGCTACGTGTTCGGCGAGCCGTGGCTCGCGCTCGAGCCCGACGGTCCCTACCGCAACTTCAACCACCACGAGACGGTGGACCGCAGCTGCACGTCGGCCACCTGCGAGCAGGCGCGGCGCGCGGTCATCCTCGGCTTCTACGATCTGTTCCGCACCGGCGGCGAGCGCGTCGCGGCGCTGCACGTCAACGACTGCGACCAGGACGTCTGCCTCTCGACGTGGATCCTGATGAACCCCGACCGCGCCACCGAGCCGCTCGTGCGCGTCGTCAGCCAGATCGTGGATCTCCTCGACATGTCAGCGGGCGTGTTTCCCATGCCGCACGAGCGCGATCTCCGCGGGCAGATCCGCTGGGTCTTCGAGCCCTACCAGCGCGCGCGCCCGAACCTCGCCGGCATGACGAGCGCGGTCATGCGCGAGGTCATCCGGGACGTGCATCACCGCCTCGACGCCTTCGCGATCGGGCGCGCCGAGACCGCGCCGCTCCCCGGCGAGTACACGCGCATCGGCGGCGGCGACGGCTGGGTGTTCGCCGAGGTCAGCCATCAGACCGCGCGCGAGAAGATGGTCGCGTCCGGCGTGCGCGCCGCGGTCGAGCTGTTCGGCCGCGCCGACGAGCGCTACCTGTACACGGTGTGGCGACGGTCCGAGTACGTCGTGAAGTTTCCGGTGCGCGAGATCCTCGCCGCGCTAAACGTCGCCGAGGGGTACGCCGCGGTGGACCGGACGGGGTGGGGCGGGGCGGACACGGTGGGCGGCAGTCCGCGCGCCCGGGGCAGCGCGCTCGCCCCTGCGGCGGTCGAGGCCATCGTGAACACCGTGATCGCTCGGAGCCACTAGATGACCGCCGCCGAGGCGATCGCGGCCGTGCAGGCCGCGGTCGCGACCGCCGATCTCGCCGCGATCTACGCCGACCTCGCCCCGCGCTTCCGCGTGCCGAGCACGCAGGCCAGCGTGCCGCTCGTCGGCGAGGTCTATCCGGACCTCGCGGCGTTCGCGGCCGCCATCGCCGCCGAGGACACGCGCGCGGTCGGCGCGGTGATGTCCTGCCTCGCCCGCCGCGACGGCGAGGCGATGCTCGAGCCGGCGCTCGCGCTCGCGGTGTTCGTCCGCAGCGACCCCGCGCGACCGTACGCGGTCGATCTCCGCAAGACGGCCGCGCTCGTCCTCGCGCACAGCACCGACGAGCGTGCGCTGGCTTTCCTGCTCACCGCGCTCGACGGCAAGCTCGGCCTCGAGGCCCTCGCGCGGAGCGTGCACCCGGAGGTCGACGCTCGCCTGCGCATGTCCGTCGAGCAGAGCACCTTCGCGACGTTCGCGCTCCGCGCGTGGCCGACCTGGACCGAGCTCCAGGCGCGCTCGCCCGCCGCGCAGCGCGCCGAGACGGCCACGCAGCGGATGCCCGAAGGCGGGGCCCGCGTGACGCGCGCCATCGAGGTGCTCGGCATGCGCGGTGATCGCGACGCCGCGCCGCTGCTCCTGCGCCTGTTCGAGGGCCACCCGAACCGCGTGATCCGGACCGAGGCCGCCCACGCGCTCCACGGCATCGCCGATCCCGACGCGTCCGCGGTCCTCGAGGCGCGGTGGAATGACGCCGATCCCACCATCGAGAACATCGCGATCCACGCGGCGCTGCTTCGCGACCCCGCCGCGGCGTGGGCTCGCTTCGCGGCCCAGATCGTTGCCGTGCGCGCTGGCACCGGCGACGCCGTCGCCACGCGCCTCGTCCACCTCGTGCTCCACCAGAGCCACGGCGGCAAGACCCCGCGCCGCGTCGCGCCCGCGCGCGATCCGCTGCTGCGCGAGCCCCGCCTCGTCGAGCTCGCGGCCGAGCTGCGGCACGTCCCCGGCCTCGACGAGCCGGCGCGTCGCGTCCTCGGCGCCATCCCGCTGCCGGACGCGCGCGTCGCGATCGCGCGCCATCCCCGCCTCACGGCGCTCGCCCCGGCCGTCCTGCCCGCGCGCCGCGACTTCCTCGCGCGCTACGCGAGCGGCGAGTACGCCGTCTGGGACGAGCTCGTCGCGCTCGGCCCGGCGATCGCGCAGCACGCCGAGCTCCGCGTCGAGGCCGCCGCCGTCGCCGCCACGCTCATGCGCCGCGTGCGCGCGAACGCCGATGCCCTCCGCGCGACGCTCCGCGAGGCCGGCGCCCGCCTCGCCGCCGAGACCGCGTTCGATGCGGAGATCCACGCGCGCGTCGTCGCGCTCACCGGCCCGCTGCCGCTCGCGCTCGATGCGTTCTGGCGCGTCGTCGGCTCGCTCGCGCTCGTCCCCGGCGACGCCGAGCGGATCGACTACGGCACCTGTGACCTCCAGACGGCCGATGGCATCGCGCTGATCGCGCTGGATCCGCTCGAGATCGAGGGCACCGTCGAGACGGCGGAGGGGCTCGCGCAGTACGCGGCGGACGTCGCGGCCTCCGATGTCGAGATCGTCGGGCCGTTCTCTCTGCAGTTCGCGCCGGACTACCTGCACAAGCAGAACATCAGCGGCGGCCCGCCGTACACGATCCAGCTCCCGCCGCCGACGCCGGCGGACGCCGTCGATCCGCGCGTGCTCCACGAGCGCGGGCGCGGTCGCCTCGTCGAGTATCTGCGTCGCGGCTTTCGCTTCGGCGGCTTCCCGCTCCTGGAGGTGGCCGCCCGCCCGCTCGAGGACATCTCGCTCAACCACCGCATCGCGTTCCAGACCGTGCGCGGCCCGTGGGGCGCCGCGGCGGACAAGCTCCTCGCGCGGTTGCGCGCGAACCTCGTCGAGCTCTGACGCATGGCGTAGGCTGGCCGACATGGCCGCCCTCGCCCCGCCCGACGAACGCATCCCGCGCCTCTTTCGCGCCCAGCAAGCGAACAAGGCCGCGGTGCGCCGCTCGACGGCCGCCCAGCGCATCGCGAAGCTCGAGAAGCTGCGCGCCGCGATCCTCGCCCGCGAGCCCGCGATCCGCGCCGCGATGTTCGCCGACTTCAAGAAGTCGCCGACCGAGGTCGACACGACCGAGATCTTCGCGAGCCTCGTCGAGATCAAGGACGCCATCCACTCGGTCGCCGGCTGGATGAAGCCGCGCAAGGTCGCCACGCCGGCCTCGCTGTTCGGCACGAGCAGCGCCATCCACTACGAGCCCCGCGGCGTCTGCCTCCTCATCGGCCCGTGGAACTACCCGTTCCAGCTCGTCATCGCGCCGCTCGTCGCCGCGATCGCGGCCGGCAACTGCGTCATCGTCAAGCCATCCGAGCTGACGGCGAAGACGTCCGCGCTCCTCGCCGAGCTCCTCGGCGCCGTGTTCGCCGAGGACGAGGTCGCCGTCGTCGAGGGGGACGCGTCCGTCGCGAGCCAGCTCCTCGCGTTGCCGTTCGATCACTACTTCTTCACCGGCAGCACGCGCGTCGGGAAGATCGTGGCCGAGGCGGCGGCCCGTCACCTCGCGTCGAGCACGCTGGAGCTCGGCGGCACGTCGCCGGGCGTCGTCGACGATTCGGCCGATCTCGCGAGCACGGCGCAGCGCCTCGTCTGGGGCAAGTTCGTCAACGCCGGGCAGACCTGCATCGCGCCGGACTATGTCCTCGTCTCGAAGCGAACGCAGCCCGCGCTGGTGGCCGCGCTCCGCACCGCCATCGCGGCCGCGTATGGCGCGTCCGACGAGGCCCGCCGCGCCTCCCCCGATCTCTGTCGGATCATCGACGACCGCAACTTCGCGCGCTTGAAGAAGCTGCTGGACGACACCGTCGCGAGCGGCGCGACGATCGAGATCGGAGGCGCCACTGACGCCGGTGAGCGCTACATCGCCCCGACGGTGCTGACGGACGTCACGCCGGCCTCCGCGCTCATGAGCGAGGAGATCTTCGGCCCGATCCTGCCGATCCTCACGTACGAGACCTGGAGCGACGTCGCCCCGTTCATCACCGCGCGCGACAAGCCCCTCGCGCTGTACGTGTTCGGCAATGACCGCGCGCGCATCGACGAGATCATCGACAACACGACCGCCGGCGGTACGTGCGTCAACAGCACGCTGCTGCACTTCGTGAACCCGAACCTGCCGTTCGGCGGCGTGGGCCCCAGCGGCAGCGGCAGCTACCACGGCGAGTTCGGCTTCCGCGCGTTCTCGCACGAGCGCGCCGTCCTGCGGCAGGGCCGGATCGATCTGACGAAGCGCGTGTATCCGCCGTACACGGAGAGCGTGAAGACGATGCTCGGCTGGATGTTCAAGCTCTTCACCTGAGACGTCGGTCGGCAATCTCCCGCGGATAGTCTCGCCGCTGGCGCACGCCACTCCGCATCTCGTGGGACTGTTGGCGCCGCGTCATCGATAGACCGACTAGCGAGGAACTCCCACATGCCTGACCCGTCTGCTGTCCTTCGTTCGCCCGCGACCGATGCTCCCGACGTGAGCCCGCCGACCGAGCCGTGCATCATGCTCATCTTCGGTGCGTCGGGCGATCTGACGAAGCGCCTGCTCGTCCCCGCGATCTACAACCTCGCGTGCGATGGCCTCCTGTCCGAGAACTTCGCCGTGCTCGGCACCGCGATGGACGGCATGACGACCGAGCAGTTCCGCGCGAAGATGAGCGAGGACATCCAGAAGTTCCACACGCGCAAGGAGTTCGATCAGCCCGCCTGGGACAAGCTGATCGCGCGCTTCCATTACATCTCTGGCAGCTTCACGGATCTCAAGATCTACGATCCGCTCAAAGCCAAGGTGGCCGAGCTCGACGCGCAGTACGGCGCCGGCGGCAACGTGCTGTTCTACTTCGCGGTCGCGCCGCGGTTTTTCGGCACGCTCTGCGACAATTTGCATAACACCGGGTTCAAGGACGGCGCGGGCTGGAAGCGCGTCATCGTCGAGAAGCCGTTCGGCACGAGCCTCGAGTCCGCGCTCCAGCTCAACCGCGAGGTCCTCGCGAACTGGAACGAGAACCAGATCTATCGCGTCGATCATTACCTCGGCAAGGAGACCGTCCAGAACCTCCTGGCGTTCCGGTTCTCGAACGGCATGTTCGAGCCACTCTGGAACAAGCACCACATCGACAACATCCAGTTCAACGTCTCGGAGGCCGTCGACGTCGAGGGGCGCGGCGGCTACTACGACTCGTCCGGTGTGCTGCGCGACATGATGCAGAACCACATGTTCCAGATGCTCGCGTATCTGTGCATGGAGGTCCCGGGCTCGTTCGAGCCCGACGCGATCCGCAACGAGAAGGCGAAGCTCCTGCAGTCGGTGCGGCACTACACGCCCGAGGAGGTCGATCTCAACGCGGTGCGTGGCCAGTACGGGCCGTCGCTCGACAAGCCCGGCTATCGCCAGGAGAAGGACGTCAACCCCGAGTCCAAGACGGAGACCTACGCCGCGGCGAAGTTTCACGTCGACAACTGGCGCTGGGAAGGCGTCCCGATCTACCTGCGCTCGGGCAAGGCGCTGTGGAAGCGCGGCACGGAGATCGTCGTCGAGTTCAAGAAGGCGCCGGAGGTGATCTTCCGTGGCACGCCGATCACCGGCCTGAACGCGAACCGCCTCATCTTTCACATCCAGCCGTACCAGGGCATCGAGATCCAGTTCCAGGCGAAGGTGCCGGGCCCGCGCATGCAGCTGCAGCCGGTCCACATGAAGTTCGGCTACGGCGAGGCGTTCAAGGCCAGCCGCTCGACGGGCTACGAGGTGATGATCTACTCGTGCTCGCACGGCGACGCGACGCTGTTCTCGCGCGGCGATCTCGTGGAGGCCGCGTGGCGCGTGGCCCAGCCCATCCTCGATCGCTGGGCGGCGACGCCGGCGGACTTCCCGAACTACATCCGCAGCACGTGGGGCCCCAAGGCGGCCGCCGAGATGATCGCGCGCGACGGGCGCCGCTGGTTCGAGGTCGTGACGGAGGACGTGCTCAAGCAGTCACCGCTGTTCCGGGACGGCGACACCGTGTTCCTCGAGCAGGTGATCATGGCCCTCAAGCCGATCCAGGTCGCCGCGGGCGACGTGCTGATCGCGAAGGGCGACCCGGGCCGCGAGCTGTTCCTGATCGAGCAGGGCGAGGTCGAGGTCCTCGACGACGCGGGTGGGGTGATCCGCGTGCTGACGGACGGCGACGTCTTCGGCGAGGTAGGCGTGCTGACGGCGAAGGCGCGCAACGCCACCGTGCGCGCGAAGATCCCGACCGACCTCTACGTCCTCGCGAAGGCGGACTTCAGCCGGATCTTGCGCGACAACCCGACCTTCGCCGACACGATCCAGCGCGTCGCAAAGGAGCGCTTCCGTGTCGACGTCGGCACGGACGCGCTCAAGGCTGGTTAGGGCCGAGCGATGCGGCGGACCGGACATGACGTTCCCCAGGCGGGCGGCTGCCGCTGCGGCCAGGTGCGGATCCAGATCAGCGCGCGGCCGCTCCTCGCGATGGCCTGCCACTGCACCGGCTGCCAGCGCATGACTTCGAGCGCCTACTCGCTGAGCGCGGCGATCCCGACGCCTGCGTTCGCCGTCACGCAGGGCGACCCGGGTGATCGGCGGCCTCCACGGCGCGGCGCGGCACTACTTCTGCCCGCGCTGCATGAGCTGGATGTTCACGCGCCCCGATGGCATCGACTTCTTCGTCAACCTGCGGGCGACGATGCTCGACGACCCGAGCTGGTACGCGCCGTTCATCGAGACCTGGACGAGCGAGAAGCTGCCGTGGGCGACGACACCGGCCGTCCACAGCTACGAGAAGCTGCCGGAGATGAGCGAGTACGATGGGCTCATCGCAGAGTACGCGGCGCTGTGGCAGCTCGCGTAGCGCCGGGCGTCCGCCCCAGCGCAGCCGAGGCCTCGGTCACGTCGCGCTTCGCGGTACGTGGCGGCGACCATGCGGGCGCGCGGCGCGGCATCGTCATCCGGCCGGGTGCGTGGGATCGCACGGGCGTGCCGCGGCACCACGGCGACCGTGCGCCGGCGCCCGGCGTGCGCAATTGTCCGGGGAAGGTTAGTTATGGACGTCGTGTTCGATCGTGGTCAGCGTGCTGTCCAGGTCGCGCGTGTACGTCTCCCAGTTGGCGTCGACCGTGGCCGTCGCGGCCTTCCACGTACTGACGACGGCGTCCCGCCGCGCGCGCAGGCCGGCGAGCGTATCTTTGGCCTTGGCATCCTTGGCCTTACCCGCGAGCTCGGCGAGATCGGCGTCGAGGCGCGCGAGGCGGTCGGTCATCGCGGTCGCGTAGGCCTGGCGGGCGTTCGCCAGGGTGAGCTGCGCCGAGCCGACGGCGACCTGCTGCTTCACGAGGGCCTCCGCGGTGTCGGCGACCTTTTGATGTTGTGCGACGAGATCGCGCTTGGACTGGTCCATGTCCGCCTGGTTCGCGGCGAGCTCCTTGCCGTGCGTGTTCGCTTCTTCCTGCGCCAGGCGAAGGTCCCGGCTCGCCTGCGCGGTGACGTCGGAGTTGTCGTGCTTGCGGCACGCGCCGGTCAGCGCGACGACGACGGTCAGGCCACAGCCGAGGGTCAGCGCACGAAGCGTCGAGGCGGAGCGAGATCTCATGGGCGGTGTATCTGCAATTGGCTGGCCGGTCGTGGACCCGCTCTGATCCTCGGGCTGGCGCGTGAGCGGACTCGTGCGCTACGATCTGGCTCATGCGAACACTGACGATCGCGGCGCTGTCGCTGGTGATGGGCGCGGGGTGCGGCGGGCGCGCGAAGCAGGCTTGCGACCGGCTCGAGAAGCTCTGCGGCGAGACCGACGAGGCGAAGAGCTGTAGCCGCGACCTGCCAGAGTTGAAAGATCAGCTCGGGGCCGATAACTACGATCGGATGCTGACGTGCACGGCGGACGCGAACAGCTGCCCCGAGGCGCTCGGCTGTCTCGCCGGCGGCGTCGGCAACATGCTCGACAAGTGGGGTGACCAGTTCGAGCACGGGCTCAGCAAGGTCCGAGATCACCGCTGACAGGCCCCTCGCGCGTATAGTGCCCGGCCATGCCGGCGCTCGACCTTCCGCGGACCCTCGTCGTTCCTCTGCGCGAGCTCGCGTCGCGTCTCCTCGATAGCCGCAAGCCGAAGACGGAGAACGCGTCGGTGGCGCGCGACCTGCTCGCCGGTTTCTACGAGATCTGCGCGCGCGCCGGGCAGGATCGCCTGCTCGCCGAGCTGGCGGCCGCGTTTCCTGCGGAGCCGGCCGCGGCGGTGCCCGACGGCGAGACGGAGGTGGGCGAGCCCGACGCGGGCGGGGCACTCGCCGAGCACCCGGTGCTGGCGCTCGCGCTGGTCGCGCAGCTCGGCACGCTGGCGCTGGACGACGGCGGCCCCCGGAACCACAAGCCGATCCAGCTGACCGACTGCGTCGTCGCGGCGCTCGGGCTGACGCTGGTCGACGACGAGCCAGATCGCTCGATCGCACTCGACGATGACGTCCGCAACGCGGTGGTGGCGGCGATGGCCAAGGTGATCGAGCCCGAGCTCGCGGTGCCGCAGATCCGCGAGGCCATCATCGCGCAGGCGCGCGAGGCCTGCCCCGAGGAGCACCGCGGCGTATTCCACCGCATCGCGGCCCAGCTCGACGAGCGCGGCGTGAAGTTGAACAAGACGCCGAAGGTGCCGCTGCACGCACTGCACGCGATCCTGCGCGTCGTCCGCGACGTGCGGATCGGCATCGTCGATCGCGTCGCCCGCGCGGCGATCGACCAGGCCCAAGCAGTGATCGCGGCGGCCGCGCCCGAGGCGGCGGCCCGGATCGATCAGCCGATCACGCTGCGCGCCACGCCGCGCGAGGTGGCCATCGCTCGCGCGACCGACGCGCGCGTCCCGCTGGTCCCGGCGGCGGTCACGGCCGCGCTGCTCGATGGCCTCTCCGAGCTCGCGCGGATCGCGTGGCGCGCGCCGACGCGGCCGGTGCGCACCTACGGCGCCCGGCTCACGTTCGCGGTCGGCGAGCTCGTGGCCCACCCGAAATTCGGGCGCGGCGAGGTCACCGCGATCGAGGCGCAGCGCGTGGTCATCGAGTTCGACGACGGCGCGCACACGCTCGCCCACGTCGGCGCCGTCAGCGCGTCCGACGCGAGCCTCTCGGCGGCGCCAAAGGCCGCCCGCGCGAAGCTCGCCGAGCCGGTCGCGGCCAGCGCCGCGTTCGAGACCGAGCCCGAGTAGCCCCCCACCCGGCCCCCGCCCGGGGACGCTGTCACGTTTGTCAACGCTGCTCCATCCGTGTTCCGGTGTCGTTCCGCCACGTTAGGTGGGGACGCTGTCAGTTCTGTCAACTCTAGCTTTGCTCTAGACCCATCACCTTTTCAGGTGACGAGATCGCGCGAACTACGCGAGGCGGACGGGGTAGCCAGGGTTGACAAACTTGACAGCGTCCCCGGGTAAGCAACCGAATTCGTTCGGGATCATGATTTGGCCAGAGTTGACAGACTTGACAGCGTCCCCGGGGTTAGCCGGCGTCCCCGGGGTTAGACAGCGTCCCCGGGGTTAGCCGCAGCCGCGCTCGCAGGAGCTCTCGTCGTGGTTGCAGTTGCTCGCGCACTTCGCGCTGGAGCCGTGACACGCCGTGCGGCACGCGCCGGCGGTCTGCCGGCACGAGCTCTTGCAGCTGCGCCGCGCGCTGGAGTCGCTGCTCGACGACGAGTGTGAGGACGACGAGGTGCCGCTGTCGCCGCTGTCGCCATCGTCGCCGACGTCGTCATCCGAGAGGCCATCGCCCGGCTTCCAGTCCGTTCGCACGAGCGAGATCTTGCACGCCGCCTCGGCCTCCTCGCTGTAGGCGTCCTTGTCCGCGCTCCCGTCCGGGCGCAGCAGCACCGACAACAGGGCCGCGCGCCCCGTGCCCCAGTGCACGTCCTTGATGTCCGCGACCGCGATGCGCACCGCGAAGCTGTCGGACAACATCTCGTAGATGTTGTTGTGCGACCAGTGGAACGCGGGCGACGTCACCGTCGCGCCGCCGGCGTAGCCGGACTTGTCCGCGAGCTGGTTCAGCGGGATCTCGAGCTTGTACCGGTGCATCGTCACCTTGACGCCATCGCCGTCCTCGGGCGGATGGTCCTCGACCCACACCAGCGGCACCGACGCCTTGCCGTTCGCGAACGTCACCTTCGCCGGGTTCTCACAGCTCGACGGGCACCGGAACCCCGGCTGGTAGCCCCAGCCGCTCGCGTGAATCGCCTGCACGTCGGGGCCCTTCGGATCGAACGCCGTCGCGCCGCTGCAGTCCGGCGCCGCCTCGGGGATGTACGTGCCGTTGAACGTGGCGCCGGCCGCTGGTCCGCGCGCGGGCTCGGGGAGCCCGAAGACGGGCGCGCCCGTGATCACGGGGGCCGCCGCGCCGGGCGGAGGCGCCGCCGGCCCGCGCTTGCTGGGCCGGGTCTTGGAAGCTGGCGGCGTGGCGTCAGCGACGCGCTCTGGCGGCGGCGCGAGCTCGGCGTGGCTCGGCGGCGGCTCGGCTGCCGGGTCCGCGGTCGAGGCAGGGGCCGGCGGCGGACCGCTGCCGCCGTGGGTCCCGAACAGCCCGCTGCCGCTGGCGTGCATGGATACGTTGCAGCTCAGGGAGAGCGCGTACGCGGCGATCGCCCAGATCGGACGGAGGGTCATGCCCTCTGGTGGGACCGACCGGGCCACGTTTGCGCGAAATCGGCCGCCGTCAGACGGGGCAGTACCACGCGGCCGGTCCCAAAGACGTCTGGCACGTGCAGTCGTACGGCACGCCGTACGCGCCGTCGCAGACGGGATAGGTGACGTGGCAGCCGACGGGGTAGCGGACGTTCTCGGTGCCCGGATCGGGCCAGAGGCCATCCGAGCCCATGCAGCCTGGCGTCGCGGCGTCGACGGCGGCGCACGCGTCGTACTGCGTCTGCGCGGGCAGGTCGGCGCAGGGTTGCGGCCCGCCCGCCGGCTCCGTCCCCCCGCACGCCGCCGCCATCATTGTCAGCCCCATCACCGCCCCGACAACGACCCTTTGCATGCGGAGATCATAAGCGCCAAACCGCGATCACAGGACCTCGAACACGCTGTAGACCGGGCCATCCGGCAGGCGATGACCGGTCCCGATCGCGATGACGCGGTTCAGCCAGTCGTACGGGGTCGCCGCCGCGACCTCGAACGTCGGCGTCATGCGGAAGTAGTAGTCGGCCGGATCGACGGCCTCGCCGCGGTCGAGCCGCGCGAGCACCTGCGGCGCGCCGTGCCGCAGGCCGCGGTACGCCATCGTGATCAGGACGTCGTCGTGGGTCCGCAGCATCAGCCGCACGTCGAGCGTGACCGCGCCGTCGCTGCGTACCGTCTGCCAGTCGCTGCTGCCATCGAGCACCGCCCCCGAGAGCCGCTCGCCCGCGAAGGTGCCCCCGGGGACCACGCCCACGCGGCGGAGCGCGCCCGGCGTGGCGCCGACAAGGAGCGGCGCCTTGACGTCGAGCCGCATCACGAACAGCGGACGCGTCCGGACGGTCTGCAGCGCGGCGGGCAGGGAGGCAAAAGAGCTCGGCACGGCGCGAGCGTAGCAGGGCCGTGGGGGCGCGCCGCGCGAGGGCAGAGCTGTCATCATCCGCGCGCGCATGGCCGAGCCCGCCGTCTTGCTCCTCGGCGCGACGTCGCTGCTCGGCTGGTCCATCTTGCGCGCCGCGCCCGTCCCGGTCCTCGCGGCCGGCAATCGCGACGGCGCCGCGTTACCGGCTGGCATCACCCACGGGATCAACCTCGACGACGAGCTCGCGATGGTGCTGCTGTTCCAGGCCGCGCGGCCGGCGCTCGTCATTCACTGCGCCGGTGTGTGCAACGTCGAGACGTGCGAGCGCTCGCCCGGGTTTGCGCGGTCGGTGAACGTCGAGGGCACGCGGATCTTGTTGCGCCACGCGCCCCCGGAGACGCGCATCGTCTATTGCTCCAGCGACCACGTCTTCGGCGGCGACCACGGGCCGTATGACGAGGCGGCGCCCACCGACCCGGTCAGCGTGTACGGCGAGACCCGCGTCGCGGCCGAACAGCTCGTGCGCGCGCGGGGCAACACCCTCGTCATCCGGCCCGGCCTGTGGATCGGCCCGTCTGCGTCGGGGCGCGTCGGCCAGCTCGACTGGCTCCGCCACCGCCACGGCAAGCAGCTCCCGATGACGCTCGTCACCGACGAGGTGCGCTCGGCGGTGTGGGCCGAGGACGCGGCGCGCCGCGTGTGGGCGCTGGCGCGCTCGCCGCTCGTCGGGATCCGGCACCTGACGGCCACGCGCGCGGTCGCGCGACCGACGCTGGCGCGCTATCTGATCGAGCACTTCGCGCCGGGGGCCACGTTCGCCGTCGAGCCGCGGAGCGCGCGCCGCTGGCCGCACCTCGGCGATGTCACGCTCGCCACGCGGTATACCGATCTGCTGGCGGCCGCGCTGCCCGCCGTCGGCGCGTAGTCCGCGCGCGCGAACCGCCGCCGGTCGCGCTATCGTGCGGGTGGTGGAGCCGGAGGACGAGCCCGACGAAGCAGCGGAGCAGCACGAGTGGAAGCGGCGCGCGATCGCCGTGCCCGTCGCGCTCCTGCTCGCCCTCGCGTTCCATAGCTGGAGCGCAGGCCACTTCATGCAGCGCACCGCGCTCACGATGCCGCTGCACGAGCTCGGGCACGCGGTCACGGGTTGGCTGAGCGGCTTCGCGTGCCTGCCGACGTTGTGGAAGACCCGGATCCCCGAGGCGCGCGGCGTGGTGACGCCGGTGCTCGTCGGCGGGCTCGGCGTGGCGCTGCTCGCGCTCGGCGGGTGGGCGCGGCGGCTCGGCCTCGGGGTCGCGGGCGGCGTGCTCGCCGTGCTCGCGCTCTACGGGACCACGCGCCCCGTCGAGACCGCGCAGGTCGCGATCACGTTCGGCGGCGACGGCGGCGCGATGGTGCTCGGCACGCTGCTCATGTGCACGTTCTTCGTGGCGCCAGAGTCTCGGCTGCGCGCGGGCCAGCTGCGCTACGGGCTCCTCGCGATCGGCGCGGCCGCGTTCGTCGACACGTTCTCGCTGTGGTCCGCCGCGCGGACAGACCCGGATGTCATCCCGTTCGGCGAGATCGAGGGCGTCGGGCTCTCCGATCCATCGAAGCTCAAGGACGTGTACGGCTGGACGGAGCGCGCGATCGTGCACCGCTACGTAACGCTCGGCACGCTGTGCCTGGTCGCGCTGGCCGCGGTGTGGGCGTGGTCCGTCTACGCGGCGCGGCGGCGCGCGCGCGGAGCCCCGGCGTGGCGCGCGTAGCGGCCTGGCTCGGTGGCGTGCGCGTCGTACTGGTGACGGACCGGCATCGGATGGGGGACGGCTCGGTCGTCGCGTTCGGCGCGGCGATCGCGCGCGGGGTCGCGGCGCTGCCGCCGGGCGCGGCGCTCGTGCTCGTGCGCGAGGCAGACCTCGACGGCGGCCAGGTCTTGCCGCTCGTGCACGCCGCGATGGCTAGCGGAGCCGCCGTGATGGTGAGCGACCGGCTCGACGTCGCGCTCGCGGCGGGCGCGGCCGGCGTGGTGTTGCCGGCGGACGGGCTCGCGGTCACCGATGCGCGCAAGCTCGCGCCGGCGGGCTTCTTGATCGGAGCGACGCGACGCGCGCTGCCCGACGCGGTCGACACGGGACGGATCGGCGACGCGTTGAACCAGTATCTACAGATGGTGCGCGACGATCCGGCCGACGTGCGCGTGTGGCTCAAGGTCGGCGACCTCTACGCCAAGGCGGGCGCGACGGAGGACGCGCTCCACGCGTACCTGCGGGTTGGCGCGTACTACCGCGAGCACGGGTTCTGGCTCAAGGCGATCGCGGTCTACAAGCGGACGCTCGAGCTCGACGCGAACGACAGCGAGGCGCGCCCGGCGCTCGCCGAGCTCTACCGGCTCGTCGGCCTCGAGAGCGATGCCCAGCGGATCGAGCAGGCGGCGCCCGGTGACGCGCCTGTCCCGACGCGCTCCCCGCTCTCCATACACGGCGCGGATCTCGTCCTGGTCGGGCCGATCTTCGACACGCCCGGCGACGGTGCGCCGCTCGGGTCCGATGCGCTGTGCGCCGCCCGAGCCTCGCTCGCGAGCCGGCCGTCGTTTCGCCGCGTCCACCTGGTCGCGGTCGGGGGGATCGTCGACGCCGCGCGGGCCGCCGCGTGTCGCGCCGCCGGCGCCGACGCCGTGGCGGTCGATGTCACGGCGTGGACCGGCGACGTCGCCGCGTTCGCGTAGGAGACCCACGGCCGCTAACCCGGAGACCACTCGAGGTGATTCGAGAGCGCGAGCGCTCGTGCGCGAGGGCGAGGTGCGGCGGCGTCCGCCACCGGGCGTAACGGACGAGCACGCAGCGGCCGTGAGTAGATCTCTCGGGGTTGAACGAGAGACGAAGGTCACCAGAGCGAGTCGCGCGCGATCCACGCGAGGAGGACGATCACCAGCAGCACCGTCGCCCCGAGGTACCAACCGACCGGCCGTCGCGGCCGGGAAAGCGCCGCCAGCAGCGCCGGCACATCGGGCCACCGTCGCTCGGGGTCGAACGCGAGCCCGCGCGCGAGCACCGCGAATCGGCGGCCGGCGGGCCGCGCCAGCGGCGCCTGCATCGCGACCACGAGCGCGCCGGGTGTCGCGCCGCGGAACGGCGGCTCGCCCGCCGCGGCCTCCCACCACGCCATGCACAGCGTGAACTGATCGGCGCGCGGGCTCGGCGGACCGCCGGCGATCACCTCGGGTGCGTCGTAGCCGCGCTCGACCGATGCGCCCGGCTCGAGGCGCGGGTGCTCGCCGTCGAACCGCACGCGGCCGGGCGATGGCTGGACCACCTCGGCTATTGCGTGGCGCGCGCAGACGTCGACTGCCACCTCGCGCCACGCCGCGTCGATCGCCGCGGTCGTGCGCGGCGCGGCCGCCAGCCACGCGCGCGCATCGAGCGGCGCGACCACGCCCGCGAGCTCGCGGAGCAGCTCGGCGCACGCGCGGCAGCCATCGAGGTGCACCTCCGCCGCGGCGCGCTCGTCGTCGGAGAGCGCGCCGTCGATCAACCGCGCGAACGTGGGGTCATCGAGGCAGCTCATCGCTTGCTCGCGAGCAACGTGCGCATCGATAGATCGATCTGGCTGACCACGAGCGCGAAGACCTCCGCGAGCTCGCGCGCGTCGAGGCGCAGGTGTTCAGCGAGCCGCGTCCGCGTGGCGGCGGCGAGCTGCTCGCGCGCCGTCGCGATCCGACGGGCGGCCGTGGCCCGATGGATCCCGAGCACGGCGGCGAGCTGGTCGATCGTCAGGCCGCCGACGAGGTGCTGGCGGAGCAGGTGGCGATCGCCCGGCGCGAGCTCGGCCACCGCCGCGCGCAACGCCGCTGCGACCGCCCCGCGGTACTCCGCCTTGATCAGCGCGAACGTCGGGTCGTCCGGTGCGATCGCGTCGGCGAGGCCGTCGTCGACGAGCGCCTCGCGCGTGCGGTCCTTGCGGCGCCCGAGATCGATGAACAGGCGCGTCGCGATCACGCGCAGCCAGGTCCCGAGCGCCCCCTCGCCATTGTAGAGCGCGAGCGCGGGCGCGTCGCCGACGAGCAGCTTGTCGCGCAGGATCTGGCGGAGGTCGTCCTCGCCGTGGCCGCGGCTCGCGAAGCGCCGGCACACCGCCGTGATAGCCGGCGCGTACGTCGTCTCGAGGGCGCGGATCGCGTCGGCCTCGCCGCGGCTCGCCGCCTGCGCGAGCGCGAGATCGTCGGGCCACGGTGACGTCACGGCGCCGCCTCGCGCCAGCCGAGCTCGCCGGCGCCCGCCGGCGCGAGCGCGTTGGTCGCGGCGCGGACCCACGCGGGGCTCGGGGCCGGCACGCGCACGTCGAAGCGATGCACGCGCCCGCCCGCGATCGCGAGGAGCACGGTCCCATCGGGCGATAGCGCGAGCGCGTCGAAGTGAAGGTGCGGCGCGATCATCCAGTGCGCGCCGGTGCGCAGGTCGACCGCGGCCACGCCGTCGTCGAGCTCGGCGGCGGCGACGGCGCCGTTCCGGGCGAACGCGTAGCGCGGCAGCCCGCGGCGAAGGTTCGCGTGGAAGAGCGTGCGCACCCGCTGGAGCGCGGGATCGTAGAGGACGAGCGAGCCATCGGCGGTGGTCACGGCGACCGCGCCGTCGCTCGTCTCGTGCGAAGAGTCGGTGGCGTCGGCGAACGCGGCCACCCGTCCGGGGGCGCCCTGGGCAGGCCACGCGTAGAGCTCGTGTTCGGTGACGACGTAGAGCGTGCCGGCCGCCCCGAACACCAGGGACCCGGCCCGCGCGATGCCGGCGGTCTCGAGGTGGCCCGCCGGGTCGCTGCGCCAGAGCCCCGTCGGGGACCGGGCCGCGAGCCAGCCGGCGCGCGCCGTCAGCTGCGTGATCGGGCCCGGGAGCGCCCCGAGCGCGTGATCGCCGACCGCGATCGTCCCGGCCGCCGTGCCCGTCACGAGGCGGCCGTCGGCGAGCGTCGTGGCGGCCGTCGCGCCCGTCACCGCGGGGCGCAGGACGCGAGCGGTCGCGTGCGCGCCGCCGCGGTCGACGGCCGCGCCATCGCCGGCGACGTCGATCTCGTTCTCCAGGGCGACGCGTCCGAGCGGCTCGGCGGCGGCGATCGCGAAGGGCTCGGCGGTCACGTCGCGCAGCTCCAGCGCGCGCATGTCTCCATCGGTCCGCGACACCACGAGCGCGTGCGCGTCGAAGAACGCGATCCCGTCGAAGCCCGCGCCAGCGAGATCCGTCGTCCGGTCGCGGCTCGCCGCGAGATCCCACACGAGCACCTCCGACATCGACGTGCCGACCAGCCAGCGCCCGCTCGGATCGAGCGCGATGCCGAGCACGTCGAGCGGCGCGCGCAGCTCGCGCCGAAACGCCGGCAGGCCGATGGCGATCGTCCGCGTCGCCGCCATCACCGCGAGCAGGCCGCCGGCGGCGGCGACTGGATGCGGATAGTCATAGGCGCCGCCAGCGGTGGCGTGCGCGGCCAGATCCGTCTCGAGCACGCGAGCGAGCGCGCCGGCGGCCGTGCACTGCGCGACCTGCAACGTCAGCGCGCCCTGGACCGCGACCAGATCCGGTCCGACGTACGCGAGCTCGCGCACCGTGCCGTCCTGCGCGCAGCGGTGCGCCTCGGTCGCGGCGGGCAACGCGAGCTCGACGACGGCGTCCTCGATGAGGGCGACGCGGCTGCCATCGGCGGCGAACGCGGGCGTGCCGTGACCGGGGCCCCGCTCGGCGACGAGCTGCCAGGTCGCCGCCGTGCGCTCGAAGATCTGCGTGCCGGGGCCGCGCAGCACGAGCCAGCGGCCCGTCGGGCTGAGGTAGCCCTCGGTCGCGGGCGCGGCGTGCGGCACGAGGCGCGGCGCGGCGAGCGGTAGCGTCGTCACGTCGAGCGTGGCGGTCTGTCCCGTCAGGTCGACGAGCGCGACGACCCCGCCCGCGGCGTCGATCGTCCGCAGCGGCTGCGGCCACGCGAGCGGGGCGCGCGCCATGGTCTTCGGATCGAGCACCTCGGCCCCGCCCTCGCGGTCTGCGCCCGTGAGCACCACGAGATCGCCGGCCCACATCGCGAGGGCCGTCGGGCGGTTGTCGACGAGCGTCGTGACGCGGCGTGCTTGCGGCTCGATCAACCGCACGGTACCGCCACCGCTGCTGAGGAGGCGCGGCGGGCCGGCGCCCGGCGCGAACGAGACCTCGGCGGCGGCGCCGTGGCCCGGATACCCGACCGCGATCCCGCGCGCGGTGGCATCGGCGAGGAGCGGCACGAGCGTGGGCCAGCGCGGCGACTCGGGCCGCAGGTGCTGGAGCGTGGCGACGGCGCGCGTGGGATCGGTGTCGAGGTAGGCCGCGGCCTGCGCGATGACGAGCTCGTCGCCGCGCTCGCGCTCCGCATCGAGGGCGACCTGCGTGCTGGCCTGCGCGGTGAGCACGCGCTGCAACGACGTGGCGCCCACGACCACCGCGATGGCGGTGCCAGCGGCGACGGCGACGACCAGCGCGCGGTGCCGGCGGAGCCAGCGCGTGACCCGCTGCCGCGCGCCGTAGCGATGCGACGCGACGAGCTGGCCGCCGAGGAACCGCCGCAGCTCCTCCGCGACGCCGCCGCCGTCCAGGTAGCGGTCCGCCGGCGCGCGGGCGAGCGCCTTGCCGACGATCGTCACGAGATCCGGCGGGACGCCCGGCGCGAGGAGCGCGAGCTCGGGAAGGGTGCCGCGGCGCGTCTGCGCGAGCACGTCGTCCTCGGCGCCCACGAACGGCGGCCGGCCCGCGAGCACGTAGAACAGACACGCGCCGAGCGCATAGACGTCCGTGCGGGCGTCGGTCGGCTCGGCGTCGGCCTGCTCCGGCGCCATGAACCCGGGCGTGCCAAACACGGCGCCGGCGCGCGTCTCGAGGACGCCCGGGGCGGCCGTCGTGGTGACCACGTGCGCGTCCGCCTCGCCGACCTGCTTCGCGAGGCCCCAGTCGATGACGATCGTCTCGCCGAGCTCGCCGACGAGCACGTTGCTCGGCTTGAGGTCGCGATGGATCACGCCGCGCTGGTGCGCGTGCGCGATCGCGTCCGCCATCGCGAGGACGTGCGGCACGAGCAGGAGCCGGCGATCGAGCGACCCGGCGGCTCGCACGCGCGCGTCGAGGGGGGCGCCCGCGACCTTGCGCATCACGTAGAAGGGCTCGCCATCGACGGTGCCCGCGTCGTAGACCGGCACGATCGACGGGTGCTCGAGCCGCGCGGTGATCGCGACCTCGCGGGCGAAGCGCTGGCGGATGGCGTCGCTTCCGTCGAGGGTTTGCTTGAGGGCGACGGTGCGGCCGAGGCGCTGATCGAACGCCTCGATGACGCGGCCCATGCCGCCGCGGGCGATCTCGGCGATGAACTGGAACCGCTCGGGGAGGCGCTCGCCGGGCGTCGGGAGCGGCGGCGGCCCGGTGGGACGCTCGCGCACGGTTTGCGCGTCGCTGCGGTCGTCCGCGTCCATCGGCGAGATTGTACGCGGCGCCCCCGCGACTTCGTCCGGCGACCTTCGTACTTCCGATATGGCGAACGGACGAATGCACGAGCGCGACCGCGACGTGACGGGGCCCGGGCGTGGGGCGAGCCCGGAGGCGGCGCCCGGCGTCCCGGGGCGACACACGCTGGTGGAGCAGACCTACGGGCAGGGGGCGGCGGCGCCGGCCGCGCCCTTGCCGCGGCCGCGGGCCGACGTGACGATCGGCGCGCGCTTCGAGGGCGCCACGGTCATCGGGCACGACGTGGTGGCGCGCGAGGTCCCCGTGTCCGTGGCGCTGCCGGTGCGGTCGACCGCGATGCTGCCGCACGACCGGTACACGCTGCGGCTCGGCGACGGCCGGCGCATCGACGTGCTCGTCCCGACCACGCCGCGGGGCGGGATCCCGTGGGGCCACGACATGCGGACGGCGGAAGGCGGCTACGGGGTCTCGGCGGGCCTCGAGGGACGGGCGACGGTCAACGAGGCCGAGGTGATGCTCCGGCAGATCGCGACGACGCCGCCCGAGCTCCTCGCCGGCGTCAGCGAGGTCACGCTCGGGACGAACGGGATGATGAGCGACGGCCGGACGCCGACGCGGCTCGCGGGTTACCTCGACGGCGGCACCGGCCGGATGACCATCACGCCGAACGCGCTGCACGGCAACCTCGCGCCGGTGGTGCACCACGAGGGCGGGCACGGCGCCGGCTACCGGCTCGCGCCGGGCATCGGCTACACGGAGGGCTTCGAGGCGGCGATCGCGGAGGGCACGACGCCGTACGCGGAGGGCTTTCGCGCGGATCCGGAGGCGTTCCGGCGCGAGGCGTACGCCGAGGCGCACCGGCAGTTCGAGGCGGATCCGGCCGGCTTCCGGCGGACGCATCCGCAGCAGGCGGCGGTCATCGAGCGCGACCGCGTGCGGCTCGGCGCCGTCGACGGCGGCTCGCGCGTGCGGCCCGCGGTGGCGGCGGCCGAGCCGGTTGTCGCGCCGGCGCGG
>JANXOM010000253.1 GCA_025353585.1 Deltaproteobacteria bacterium | reverse complement strand
CGCCGTTCGGGTCACTGGAGGTGCTCGTCCGGAGCGTCCAAAACGAGCTCCCCGAGGTCGACGCCGGGCGCCTCGCGGCGGCGATCGAGCGCGCCGTCGCGCGGGCCACGAGCGCGGCGATGGACACCGAAGGGTATCGGGTCGTCGACCTGCACCTCTCGCGCGTGGAGGCGACCGAGGAGGCGACCGAGCGCGCGACCATCCTGCGCGAGCTGTCCGAGATGCTCGAGGAGCGCGGCGACCTCGACCGCGCGCTCGTGGTGCGCCTGTCCGCCTTCGGCGAGGCCGCCGCCGCCGCCGATCTCGATCCGCTGTTGCGCCTCGCGCGCGTGACGGAGCGCTGGGCGGAGCTGCCGCTCGATCGCATGAGCGCGCTCGTCGACCTCACGACCGACGCGGCGGCGCGGCGGCTGTCGGACCTCGCGACGGCCTGGCAGCACGTCGGGCGCGCGTACTACGCCGCGGACTGCCTCGAGCGCGTGCTCGCGATCGCGCCCGCCGACGCCGCGGCTCACGAGGCGCTCGAGCTGTTCTACCGGACCACGAGCGAGTGGCCGGCGCTCGTGGACTTGCTCGGGCGGCGCGCGGTGCACGTCGATACGGACCGCGAGCGCGCGGAGCGCTACCGCGAGATCGCGCTGATCTACGACCGCGAGCTCGGGGACGAGGCGGCGGCGCTCGCGGCGTATCGGGACGCGGATCGGCTCGAGCCCGGGCAACCGCATGTCCTCGAGGCGCTCGCCCGGCTCGTCGGCCAGCGCGGCGAGCCGGACGCCGAGGCCCTCGACGCGCTGACGCGGCTGGCGCAGGGCACGGGCGACGCGGCTTCGCGCGCCGAGATCTGGGTGCGGGCCTCGGCGATCGCCCGGCTGCTCGACTACGACGTCGCGCAGGCGCAGCTCGAGCGCGCGCGGGCGGACGATCCGGATCTCGCGGCGGCGGTCGACGGGCTGGCCTCGCTCCTGCGCGAGCGCGGGGACCTGCGCGGCGCGGCGACCGTCCTGCTCGACGGGGCGAAGCGCGAGGCGCTCGGGAGCGACCGCGTGCGCTGGCTGATCGAGTCCGCGGACTACCACGTCGCTCTCGGCGAGCTGGCGCGCGCCAAGGAGCTCTATCGGGAGGCGCGCGTCGTCGACCCGAAGAACTACCGGGCGGGCGTGGCGCTCGTGGAGCTGTGCTCCGAGGAGGGGGCGCTCACCGAGCTTGGGCCGATCCTCGACGAGCTGTGCCGCACGACCGAGGACCCGCAGCGGCTCCGCGGGTACCTCCTGCAGCGCAGCAAGCTCGCCGCGCAGGTCGGTGACCGGACCGGGGCGCGCACGGCGCTCGCGCGGGCCGTCGAGCTCGATCCGCACGACGTGGCCACCCGCCGCGAGCTCGCCGGCTGGCTCTACGAGGCGCAGGCGTGGGGCAAGGCGCGCCCGTTGCTCGAGGGCTTGCTCGAGCACGAAGATCTCCTGCCCGCCGGCGAGCCGGTGGAGCTGCACTACCGCGTCGCGCGCTGTGCGCTCGAGACCGGGGACCGGCCCGGCGCGGCCAAGCACGCGGCGATGGCGCTCGCCCTCGATCCGAAGTTCCCGCCGGCGCGGCTCCTGCGCGGCGAGCTCGACGCCGACGATCCCGCGGCGCTCGCGGCCCACCAGCTCGAGCTCGCGAACGCGGCGCCGAAGGAAGAGAAAGCGGCGCGCTTTGCCGCGCTCGGCGATCGCTACAGCGAGCTCGGCGAGCCCGCGACCGCGCGCGAGATGTACCGCGAGGCGCTCGTGTATCGCCCCGGCGATCACCTGCTGTTGACGAAGTTTCTCACGCTCGTCGCGGATGACGGCGACTGGAGCTACGCGCTCGACATCATGCAGCGCCTGATCGACACGGAGGCCGATGCAGGCGTGCGGGCGCGCTATCGGCACACGGCGGCGATGATCGCGCGCGAAGAGCTGGGGGATCTCGACCGCGCGGCCGGGCTCCTCGGCCTCGCGATCGAGGACGATCCGCGGGCCCTGGCGATCGCGGACGAGCTCGAGGCGCTCTGGGTGGCCACTACCGAGCAGGACGGGCAGAGCGGACGCCCGGAGCCCGGGATCGCCCGCGAGGCGCTGGCCGCGTTCTATTACCGCCGGCTCGAGCACGTGCGTAACCACGAGCACCGCGCCGGCGAGCGCCTGCGGCTGTGGGACCGCCTTGGCGAGCTGAGCCTGAAGATGGGCCACCGCGAGGACGCCGTCGTGGCGTTCGAGGTCGGCCTGCGCCTCGCGCCCGGGGACCTGGTGCGGCGCCAGCGGCTCGCGGATCTGTACGTCGATGCCGATCCGTCGCACGACCCGGACGCGATCGCGCAGCACCAGGCGGTGTTGCGCGAGAACAAGCAGCGCGTGGAGTCGTACGTGGCGCTCGCGACGCTGTACGCGCGCGGCGGGCAGCGGGACAAGGCCCGCGCCTGCGAGGAGGCCCTCGCCGTGCTCGGCGCGCGTGGCGTGGACGACACGCCGCGGATCGCGGGGCAGATCGACGAGCTGTTCGATCCGGCCGCGAAGATCGACGCGCCGAGCGCGCCCCGCGAGACGCGCACGCGCCCGCTCGCGAACGAGGACTGGCTCGCCCTCGCGAAGCTCGACGTCGATCTCCAGCTCTCGGCGCTGTTCGCCGCGGTCGCGCCGGCCCTCGCCGTGGAGCGCGCCCGGCTACGACCACCGGAGGTCGCCGCGCGGCCCCACGAGCTGCCGGCGTCATTCGCGCGCGTGCTCGGGCGCGTGGCCGGCGTGTTCGGCGTGACCCGCCCGCCGGTGACGCTCGATCGCGAGCTCGCCGCGGCGTGCCGGATCGCGCTCCGCGCGCAGGATGGCGCGCTGGTGCCGACGCTCGTCGTGGGCCGCACCGCGGCGAGCCTCGACGAGCGCGCGCTTTCGTTCGTGGTGGCGCGGCAGCTCGCCGACCTGCGCAGCGAGCGCATCGCGCGCCTCATGTGCCCGCGCGCCGGCGAGCTCGCGCAGATCATCGAGCTCGTCGCCACGCCGCGCGCCGAGGCCGCGCACGCGTCGCGGTGGCTCTCGCAGGCGCTGCACCCGGTGGAGCTCGATCGCGCGCTCGCGATCGGCGCGCGGCTGCGCGAGCGCGACGTGCAACCCCTGGCGGCCGCGACGGAGTGGCTGGCGGCCACGGAACGCGCCGCCGATCGCGTCGGTCTCGTCATCGCGGGTGACCTCGCGTTGTGCACCCGGATGCTCGAGCGCGAGGGCGCGGCCGACCGCGTGCTGGAGCTGGTGTGGGCAAGTGTGACCGAGGAAGTTCTGGCCGTGATGACCGCCTGAGCGCGCGGGCGCGTGTAGTGTAGCGCCGGTGAGGTGGATGCTCCTCGCGGCCGCGCTGGCCGCATGCACGTCGTCGTCGCCCTCGGTCGATGACGGCGGCGCCGGGGGGAGCGACGACGGCGGCGCGCGGATCGATAGCGGCGGCGGCGGCGAGGCGGGCCCGAGCTGCGCGGCGGCGCCGGCGGCCGAGATGGGCCAGGCGACCTACTACGACGCCGACGGCACGGGGAACTGCAGCTTCGACGCGTCCACCGACTTCTTCGTGGCCGCGATGAACGCGACCGACTACGGCAACGCCGTCTGGTGCGGCGCGTGCGTCGACGTCACGGGCCCGAACGGCCACGTGGTGGTGCGCATCACCGACCAGTGCCCGGGCTGCAGCGCGGGCAGCCTCGATCTCAGCGAGACCGCGTTCAAGGCGATCGCGCCGCTCTCGGCCGGCCGCGTCGACATCTCGTGGCACGAGGTCGAGTGTCCGGTCTCCGGACCGCTCGACTATCAGTTCCAGGACGGGTCGAGCAAGTTCTACACGGCGATCCAGATCCGCAACGCGCGCTACCCGATCGCGAAGGTCGAGGCGATCGACGCCGGCGGCGCCGCGACCGAGATCGCGCGCAAGAGCTACAACTACTTCGTGGCCACGAGCGGCCTCGGCGCCGGCCCCTACGCGCTGCGCGTGACCGACCAGCGGGGCCACGTCATCGACGACACGGGCATCGACCTCGCGCCCGGCGGCGACAGCCAGGGCTCGGCGCAGTTCCCGAGCTGCCCGTAACCGTCGAAGCTCGCTAACAGCCGGGCAGGCAGGCGACGCCGAGCTTCGCCGCCGTCGCGGCCCGCGTCGCTTGCGCGATCTCGAGGAGCCGGGTCACCGTCGCGCGCGCGACCGCCTGCTGCTCCGGCGTCACCGCGTACTTCGCGAGCAGCGCGTGGCCGAGGAGCTGGTGCGCGCGCTCGTCGGGCTGGATGTAGTCGCGGTAGATGCGCACGGTCTCCGCGTCGCCGCGGGCCTCGCAGAACGCCATGAACGTCTCGTTCACCGCGTACGCGAGCGACTCCAGCGTGAACAGGCCGGCGGCGATGCGCTCGACCGTGCTCGGCAGGTCGCGCAGGTACGCGAACAGCGGGCTGCCCGTGGGCGGCGCGTACGCGGCGAGGTCGACGCCGTGCGCGGCGAGCCGCTCCGCGACCAACTGGAAGTGCCCGGCCTCGTCGCCCGCCTGGCGCGCGAAGGCGAGCTTGACGTCGATCTCGCGCGTCGTCGGCATCCACGCCGCCGCGAGCTCGCTGACCTGGATCTCGTTGGCCAGCGCGACCTGCAGCAGCGCGCGCGGGTCCTGCGTGGCCGCGCCGTCCAGCGAGGTCGCGCCCGCCGCGACGATGGGCGCGAGCAGCGCGTCCTTGTAGGCCTCGAGCTCGTCGACGAACGCGGCGGACGTGGTCATGCGTGCACCATACGCCGCCGCCGGCAAAAGAGCGCCGACACGTGCAACGGGCGGCCGGCGGCCGGGTCTAAACGCTACGCATGTCACGCAGCCAGCGGTGGGTGTCGGTCGCGCTCGCGGTCGTCGCCGTCGGAGCCGTCGTTGGCGTGAATCTGATGACCTGCGGCGGAGCGCCCGATGCGGCGAACGCGCGCGCCCCCGCGGCGGCGCGCGACCTCGCCACGCACGGCGTGATCCGCACCGGCTCGGCCTTCGTCACGGCCGCCGAGACGGATGGCGATGGCCGCCGCTCGCGCCTCGAGGGCCAGGTCATCGACGAGCAGGCGCAGCCGGTCGGCGGCGCCCAGATCCGCCTGCTCCCCGGGGACGCCGTCGTCACGAGCGAGGCCGACGGCTCCTTCGGCTTCGAGCGCCTGCCGTTTCGTGGCTATCGCCTCGCCGCGCGCGCGGGCGAGCGCTACTCCGACACCGCCGTCGTGAGCTTCTCGGAGACGAGCGAGCCCGTGACGCTGCGGCTCCACCGCGGCACGACGCTCGTCCTCCATGTCCTCGCTGACACCACGCCGCTCGCCGGCGCCGAGGCCATCCTCGACGACGCGATCCACGCCGCGACCGGCCGCGACGGCGTGGTCCGCATCCCCGGCCTCGGCCCGCGCTTCCATCACGTCGCCGTCAGCGCGCCCGGGCGCGCCACCGCGCAGGTCTCGCTCGACGTCGCCGAGGATCCGGGCGGCACCCTCGAGCGCACCGTCAAGCTCCGCACCGGCGCCCCGCTCGGCGGCACGGTCGTGGGCCCCGACGGCAAGCCCGTCGCGGACGCCACCGTCGAGATCGACGCGCTCGGCGACCGCGCGAGCTCGCAGCGCGCCACCACCGACCGCGCCGGCGCCTGGCACGTCGCCGCGGTCGCCGCCGGCACGTACCGGCTCACGGCCACGTCGAAGACCTACGGCCCGGCCGCCGGCCTCGAGCTCGCCCTCGACGGCACCACGCCGCGCCCCGACATCGTCGTGAAGGTCGCGTTCGACGCGCAGCTCGTGGGCACGGTCGTCGATGCCGCCGGCCAGCCGCTCCCAGGCGCCACGGTGATCGTCAGCGATCGCGCGGGCGCGTCTTTCGACGAGAAGACCGACGTGCACGGCGCCTTCGAGATGCTCGGCATCGCGGCGGGCGCGTACGATGTCATCGCGCGCAAGGGCGGCCAGGCCTCGCCGTCGTCGCAGATCGCGCTCGTGACCGACGCGCGCACCGAGCTCCGCCTGATCACGCAGGACGTGCAGATCACCGGCACCGTCGTCGATCCCAGGGGCGAGCCTATCGCCGAGGCGCGCGTGCTGGCGCTACCGATGCGCGCCGTCCGGACCGCGAGCAGCTTCGCGAACGACGCCACCGACGCCAAGGGCCGCTTTCACCTCGACGGCCTCGAGCCCGGCACGTACACCGTCAGCGCCACCTGGCCCGACCAGAAGTCGCGCAAGGTCGGCGAGGGCCTGCCGGTCACGACCGGCACGAAGGACGTCAAGCTGACGCTCGAGCCGCCGGCCACGCTCGTCGGCCGCGTGACGCTCGACGGCCAGCCGGTGCCGTACTACGGGATCCTCATCACCGAGCATCCCGAATGGGCGTTCATGGGCGAGCCGATCGCGGAGCGCTCGCCCGACGGTCGCTTCACGGTGCGCGGCGTCGAGCCGGGCATGTGCGGCCTGGTCATCCTCGGTCCGGGGACGGCGCAGAAGATCATCCGCGTGACGATCGAGAAGGGCAAGACGACCGACCTCGGCGAGATCGCGATGGCCCACGGCCAGCGGATCGGCGGCCACGTGCGCGACGGGAGCGGGGCTCCCGTGCCCGGCGCGGACGTCTTCGTCGGGCGCGGCGCGCCCCGCACGGACGACGCGCCCGTGAAGCAGTGGTTCCAGGGCGAGTATCAGACGACGACCGACGCCGCCGGGGCGTACCTCTTCGACGGCATCGCCCCGATGCCGCACACGCAGATCACGGCCGTGGAGGCCACCCACGGCACGTCGCCCGCGACCACCCTGCCCTCCGGCGACGCCACCGTCGATTTCGTGCTCGCGGCGGCGGGCGGCATCGACGGCACGATCGATAACTACCCCGGCGGGCTCGGCCTCGTGAACGCGCGGCCGGCGGCGAACCGGACCGACGTCCATTCCGCGGATGTCGACGTCTCGGGCGCGTTCCACCTCGATGGCCTCCCGGCGGGCGACTACGTCGTCGGGGTGATGCCGCTCCCCGGCAAGCCCGGCGTGCCGGCGGTGCACGCGCTCGTCCTCGCGAACCAGCGCGCCGCGGTCAAGCTCGTGCTGCCGACGAAGACCGTCACCGTCGAGATCACGGTGACCGGCGCGCCGTGCAAGCGGCTCGCGCTCGCGCTCCCCGGGGCAGGGCCGCCGACGAGCGATGACCTGGTCGGCGTCGCGCGCTGCCAGGACAACGCGGTGGAGCTCGCCGGCATCGGCCCCGGCGCGTATCGCGCGTGCATCACCGGCGCCTGCGTCCCGCTCACCGTCGCGGACGCGCCCGCCACGCAGACGTTCGCGCTGAAGTTTCCGTCCGCGCCGGCGCCGTAGCGCCTTGTCCAGCGCGCCTCGGCGGGTACGGTGCGAGCATGCAAACACTCGTCACCGGCGCGAGCCGAGGCATCGGGCTGGAGCTCGTCCGGCAGCTCGCCGCGCGGGGCGAGGCCGTCCATGCCGCGGTCCGTGACCCGGACAGCACGGCCCTCCGCGCAGTCGCGGGCGTCACGCTCCATCGCCTCGACGTCAACGATGACGCGAGCGTGGCGAGCCTCGCGCGCGAGCTGGCGGACACCCCGCTCGATCTGGTGATCAACAACGCGGGCGTGTACGGCGGGAGCCAGCAGTCGCTACGCGGCGTCGACTACGCGGACGCGGCGAAGACGTACGAGACGAACGCGCTCGGGCCGCTGCGGGTCTCGCTCGCGCTCCTGCCGAACCTGCGCCGCGGCGCCGGTAAGAGGCTCGCGCACATCACGTCCGGCATGGGCTCGATCGCCGACAACACCAGCGGCGGCTTCTACTCGTACCGGATGGCGAAGGCCGCGCTCAACATGATGTCGCGCTCCCTCGCCGTCGACCTGCGCGGTGACAAGATCATCTCCGTCGTCGTCAACCCGGGCTGGGTGCAGACGGACATGGGCGGCCCGGGCGCCCCGACGCCCGTCGCCGAGTCGGCGCGCGGCATCCTGCGCGTGATCGACGAGGCCACGCTCGTCGACAGCGGCGAGTTCCTCGACTACAAGGGCGGCCGCTACCCCTGGTGATACGCTGACGACCGTGTGGCAGCTCCCCGCGGACGAAGCGGTTCTCACGCGCGCGTGGCGGGCCGCCCTCCCGTTCCCACATGTGGTGATCGAGGACTTCATGGCGCCCGCGGCGCTGCCCGCGCTCCTCGAGATCCTCGACGAAGAGGGCGTGGAGCCGTACGCCGGCGATCTGTTCGCGTTCGACGCGACAGCGCCCGAGCCGAAGACCGCGGAGCTGCGCGCGGTCCGGGCGGCGTTCGGCGCGGCCCTCGCGGGCCCGCTGTCGCGGATCACCGGCAAGCCGGTCGCGCGCGCGGACCTGCGCGCGTACGCGTATCGCGTCGGACACTACCTGCTGCCGCATACGGACCACCAGGACGGGCTCGCGCGCGTCCTCGCGTTCGCGTACTACCTCCCGACGCCGGAACCGCCGCGCGGCGGCGAGCTCGAGCTGTACAGGTGCACGGTCGGCGCCGATGGCGCCTACACGGCCACCGATAGCGCGCTCGTCATCGAGGCGCGCGCGAACCGGCTCGTCGTGTTCGACGTGAGCGACGTGTCGCTGCACCAGGTGCGCGAGGTGCGCGGCGGAGTGCGGCTGTCGCTCGCCGGCTGGTTCTACGCGTGACACCCGTGGAGGTGAGCGCCGAGGCAAAGATCGAGGAGCTCTTCGGCGCGCGCCTCGCGACGGAGGTGCCCGAGGTCGTGGGCCGCGCCCTGGCCGCCGAGATCCGCGAGCGGATCGCGCGCGCGGGCTACACCCGCTACGCCCTGTACGACCGCGGGAGCTACGACGTGGGCGCCCCGCCTGACGAGCCGGCGCTCCTCGCCGCGCTCGCCGCGCTCGCAACCAAGGAGACGGGCCGCGAGCTGCACGTGGTGGAGGCGCGCGTGCTGCGGCTGCGCGCGGGCGACTACCTGCTCGCGCACCACGACGTGCTGCGCACGGGTAGCCCGGTCGAGGTGACGCTGGAGCTCTCGCCGCGCGGCGTGCCCGGCGCCGAGGTGCACTACCGCCGGCGCGGGCAGGTCTTCTTCGCGTGTGGCGCGACGCCGGGGGCAGCGGCGATCGTCGAGCGCGGCCCGTCGGTGAGCTGTAACCACACGTACGTGAGCCAGCAGCACCCCGACGCGGAAATCGTGCGCCTGGTCGCGCTGCTGACGGAACCGAAATGATCGGCCGCTCGCGTGGTAACGTCCGGGTTACGTGCACGCGCTCGATGCTCTCGGAAACCCGGTGCGCCGCGAGATCCTCGCCGCCCTGCGCGGCCGGCCGCTCGCCGTCCACGAGATCGCGGACTTGTTCCCGGTCAGCCGCCCGGCGATCTCGCGGCACGTGCGGCTCCTCGAAGAAGCCGGGCTCGTGGAGGCCACGCGCCAGGGCCGGCAGTCCGTGTACGCCGTCCGGCTGCAGGGCTTCGCCTCGGTGCGTGAGTTCATCGACGACTTCTGGGACGTGGCCCTCGAGCGCCTCGCCGTGATCGCGAAGGCCGACGCGCGAACGCGTCGATGATGGCCGCCGCGCACGCGCCGGTCACGCGGTCGGTCATGCTCCCCTGCCCGCCCGCGCGTGCCTGCGAGGTGTTCACCGGGCGGATCTCCGCGTGGTGGCCGCCCGCGCGCCGCCACACCGGGGAGGCGGACAGCACGATCGTCCTGTCCGCGGTCGGCCGGTTCTTCGCGCGGGGCCGCGCGGGCACCGAGATCGAGCTCGGCGCGGTCCTGGCGTGGGAGCCGCCAGCGCGCCTCGTGCTCGACTGGGATCCGGGCACGGATCGCGAGCCCCCGACGCGCGTCGAGATCCGCTTCACGGCCGAGGGCGCGGCCGGGACCCGCGTATCGATCGTGCACGGCCCGACTCCGGCGAACGCCGACCTGTTCGACGCGCGCGCACCCCGCTACGACGCGTCGGGGGCCCTCGTCCTCGCCGCGCTCGAAGACGCCGGTCGCGCGCTGAACAACGAGTAACGCATTCGTTACGAATAGACATGGCGGCGAAGGTGAACAAGCCTCGCGGTCCTGCACGCACGGCGTCCGCGGCGGCTCGGCGGTGCGAGTCGCTCCGCGCTCATCGGGGAGACGGCCATCGCGACTTCGTCGGCGCGAGCCAGGCGCGAAAGGTCGGCGCGAGCTGGACCCGCCCCTGGATGCACGCATTGATGTCGCTCGTCAGGCGGCTGACGGCGTCCGGGTCGCCGTGCGTTCGCGCGAGGGCGAGCGCGCGGGTCCGGTGCGCGTCGTCGCACGCCCCGGCGAGCAGCAGCACCCGCGCCGCCGGGTCGAAGCGGTCGAGCAGCGTCGGATCCGCCGCCAGCGCGTCCTGGACGGTGACGAGCGCGCCGAGGTGAGCCGCGTAGATGTGGCGCAGGCTCGCGTCGCCGGACGCGCCGATCTGGGCGAGCACGCGCGCGGCCGCCGCGATATCACCGCCGGCCGCGACGGTGACCACGCTCGCCTGCAGCGCCTCGGGGATCGCGGCCGGGTGCGCCAGCGCCGCGAGCGCCGCCGCCACGAGCGCCGGATCGCGCGTCCCCGCGACGAGCTCGAACACATCCGCCGCTGCGCGCGTGGCCCCGGGATCGAACAGATCCGCCTGGGCGAGCGGAACGGCGCGCGCCTGCGCGGCGTAATGCGCGGTCACCCAGGCGTCGAACGCGGGTCGCAGATCGGCGGACACGAGCGGGGCGGCGTGCACCAGGATCGTCGCCACGAGCTGGAGGGCGTCCGCATCGCCGGCGCTCGCGAGCGCGGCGACGAGCGGCACCGACTGGCGGGCGTCGAAGCCGCGCGGGACCTCGCTGCGCAGGACGGCGCGCTCCATCGGCGTGAGCTGCGGCCACGCGCGCGCGATCGTCGCGGCGAGCTGCGAGGTCGCGTACGACGTGCGAAACGCACCCGCGCCATCCGCGTTCGGGAGCGCCCACCGCGGACACGCCGTTGCCGGCAGCGTGATGCGCGCGACGCCGTGCTCCAGCGCCCCGCACACCCGCGCCCGCACGCCGTCGCGGTCGTACGCGACGCAGAGCGGCAGCGTCCG
The DNA here is from genome assembly GCA_025353585.1 of Deltaproteobacteria bacterium. GTDB lineage: Bacteria > Myxococcota_A > Polyangia > Haliangiales > Haliangiaceae > JABFXX01. Next base: position 59,138 of record JANXOM010000253.1, on the reverse strand, counting down.
CGTCGCCGTCCCGCCGAGCGGCACGGTCCACGCGTGCAGCTCGCGCTGCGTCGGCCCGCAGGCGATGTCGTATTCGATGGTCGGCACGAGCTGCACGTCGAGCGCGTCGGCGAAGTACGCGGCGAGCTTCGCGCCCGTCTCGGCCTCGACCGCCGCGACGAGGTCCGCCGTCGTGGCCGTGCCGCCCGCGTGAGCCGCGAGGTACCTCCGCACCGCGCGCTGCCAGGCGTCCGGCCCGACGAGCGCCTCGACCATGCGGATCACCTCGGCCCCGCGCGGCGCCTCGAAGTACGGCTCCACCGCCGCCGCGATGTTCGCCCCCGACGGTCGCACCGCCGCCGACCCGGCGCCGAGGTTATCCAGGCGGTCGTCCGCGCGCCCCGCCGCCGCGCCCCACGCCGGATCCAGCTCGGCCGACAGCTTGCCGCCCAGCCACGTCGCGAAGCCCTCGTTGAGCCACAGGTCATCCCACCAGGCGGGCGTGACGAGATCGCCGAACCACTGGTGCGCCAGCTCGTGCGCGATCACCTGCAGCCAGTGATAGCGGCCCTCCTCGCGGTCGAGGAATCGCGCGCGAAACGTGACGAGGCCCGGGTTCTCCATGGCCGCCCAGTCGTCGCCCGTGCGCGGCACCGCGACGAGATCGAGCTTGCCGTACGCGTACGGGATCCCGGTCCACGCCGCGAGCTGGTCGAGGATGCGCGCCGCGAGCTGGCCATCGCCGAGCGCGTGATCGCCGCCGCGCAGGCCGTGCGGGACGAGCATGCGGACCGGGACCCCGCCGCGCGACCGGCCCGCCGCCGTGACATCGAACGGGCCGACGGCGAACGCGACGACATAGCTCGGGATCGGCGGCGTCGCCGCGAGCTCGACGAGCTTGCGCCCGCCGGGCAGCGGGGTCTCGCGCACGACGGCCCCGTTGCCGGCCGCGACGTCGGCCGCGTCGACCTCGAGCGAGAGCTGCCACGGCACCTTCGCGTCCGGCTCGTCGATGCACGGGAACACGCGCCGCGCGTCCATCGACTCGAACTGCGTGAAGACGTACGTGCCGCTCCCGACCGTCTCGCGGAATGCCCCGCGCGCGTTGTCGTGCGCGTAGGCCGCCCTCGCGGCGTCGAGCGCGACCTGATCGCCCGGCACGAGGGGATCGGGTAACGGCGCCTGGTCGCCGATGGGCGCCGTGTACTCGAGGACGAGGGTCCAGGGCCCGGCGGCGAGCGGCGCGGGGGCCTGGAGCGCGACGAGGCCGGTGTTGTTCCAGGCGACCGCTCCCACGTCGAGCACCACCCGCGTCGTGCCCGTCGTCGCGACCGCGGCCCCCACGTCGAGGCCCACGCCATGAAGCCAGATGAGCGAGGTCGGCGCGGCGAGCGTGCCCGTGACCTCGAGGTGTCCCGTGATCCGAGCGCCGAGCGCGAGCCGAGCGCGATAGCCGGTTGGCGCGAATGGACGTGGGATCCGCCCGTCCACCGGCGGCGCCGAGGCGAGCGGGACGCGGCGCGGGGCACGGACATGCGCGGGCGCCGGGGATGGGGCAGCCGGGGCGGATAGCGCGACGGCGGGCGGCGGGGACAGGGCCGCACAGGCCGCGAGCCCGAGGAGGAGCAGCCCGGCGCGGCGGTGGGACATGGCTGATTCTACGGCGTCCGCGCACGCGTGGTCAGGCTGGCGCGTCGCGCGCGCGCACCGGCGAACACTGCGTTCGACAAATCCGGCGAAGGTTTTGCCTCGTACGGGTACTAAGCAACGATGGCCGCAACGGTTTATCCCAGCGGGTCTGCCTGTCGTTGCCACGTGTATGCCCATCCGTCAGGTGACGGGCCCACGTCGCCAGGAGACCGATCAGGGCGGGGCCATGTGCCCGAACTCACGGCGGTCGTTTTCTGGCGCAACCCTTGCTCTACGCGTTAGTCAGAAAGTCGGAGGTCGTCATGCGGTCCGCTCTCATTCTCGCGTTGGTCCTGGGTTCCACTGGCACCGCTCTGGCGGCCCCCGCGGACATTCGCGTGCACGAGAGCGCGGATGACGACAACATCACCGAGGGCGACACCATCATCGCCACGGATCCAGATGTCGCGTATCAGGCGGCGGTCGACTACCCGCGCTGGGCGGCGATCTTCCCGGACATCCGCCAGGTCAACGTGACCCGGCAGCAGGGCATCGACGCCCGCGTCACCTTCGTCTACAGCGATGACCACCGTGACAACGTGCACTTTCACAACGTCCCCGCCGCCCACAAGCTCTGGTTCGAGGACACCGGTGGTCGCGCCGAGGTCTGGGCGGACATCGTGTTCACGCCCGGCCCGACGCAGGGCACGACCCGCGTCCACTCGCGCGTGTTCGCGGACGTCCACGGCTTCACCGGGTTGTTCGTCAGCGACAACAAGCTGCAGCGCCTCCGTACGGAGCGCGTCCGCAGCGACCTCACGCACCTGCGCGCCTACTTCGCGAACCCGAACGTCGCCCAGGCGCAGCGCTGAGCCGCTCCAGGGCGCGGCTGACCTGCCCGCACAGGCAGGCGGCCGGCGCTTGTGAGCGGAGGCGGCGGACGCGTAGCGTCGCGTCATGCCCACGATGAAAGCCGTCCAGGTCACGACCGCGAATGCCCCGTTCGAGCTCGTCGAGCGCGAGATCCCGACGCCCGGCGCCGGCTGGGTCCGCGTGAAGGTCGAGGCGTGCGGCGTCTGCCACAGCGATCTGTTCACGAAGTCCGGGGCGTACCCCGGCATCACGCTGCCGCGCATCCCCGGCCACGAGATCGCGGGCCGCATCGACGCCGTCGGTCCGGACGTGACGGCATGGAAGGCGGGCGACCGCGTCGGCGTGGGCTGGCACGGCGGCCACTGCTTCGAGTGCGACGCGTGCCGCCGCGGGTTGTTCATCAACTGCGCGGCGGGCAAGGTCACCGGCATCAGCCACGACGGCGGTTACGCGGAGTACGCGGTCGTGCCGAGCGAGTCGCTCGCGCGCATCCCCGAGGGGCTGTCGGCGGTCGAGGCCGGCCCGCTGCTGTGCGCGGGCGTGACGACCTACAACTCGCTCCGCAACAGCGGCGCGCGCGCGGGCCAGACCGTCGCGGTGCAGGGCATCGGCGGCCTCGGCCACCTCGCGGTGCAGTACGCGGCGAAGATGGGCTTCCGCGTCATCGCGATCTCGCGCGGCGCCGACAAGGCGAAGCTCGCGGCCGAGCTCGGCGCGCACGAGTACATCGACACGGCGCTCGGCTCCGCGGCCGACGGCCTGCAGAAGCTCGGCGGCGCCGACGTGGTGCTCGCGACCGCGCCGAGCGCGGATGCCATGGCCGACACCGTCGGCGGCCTCAAGCCGCGCGGCAAGCTCCTCGCCGTGGCCGCGCCGTTCACGCCGCTCGCCGTCAACGTCATGGGCCTCCTCAGCGGCAAGTCGATCGCCGGCTGGCCGAGCGGCAGCTCCATCGACTCCGAGGACACGATGGCCTTCTCGGCGCTCACGGGCGTGCGCCCGCGGGTCGAGGTCTTCAAGCTGGCCGACGCCGAGGCCGCGTACGCCCACATGATGAACAACACGGTGCGCTTCCGCGCCGTGCTGGTCCCGTAACGGCTCCGCGCACCGCCCCGACCGCGGTCAGTCGCAATGCACGAGCGGCGGCAGCGGCGCGAACGTGAAGCCGTCGCCGGGCGTCGCCGCATCCGCCGCAGCGAGCGCCGTCCCGAGCACCGTCGCGATCTGCACGAAGGTCTGGTTCAGCTTGTTCGAGCTGTCGCTCGTGGCGACGCACAGGAACTTCGACGTGCCGCACACGTCCAGCTCCTCGCAGCCGGGCGACGCGGGCCCTGCGGACCGCAGCCCCTGATCGCCGTACAGCACCACGCCACCCACCATCACGAGCCGCACGTTCGTGGGCTTGGCCGCCAGGATCGCGTCGAACGGGTGCGCCACGTCGCCCGCGTACACCGAGATGTCAGCCAGGTGCCCGACCGCGAGCGAGCCGAGCTGGCCATCGAGCGCGAGCGCCTGCGCCGCGTGCGCCGTCCCCATCGTCACGAGGTCCTGCGGCGTCAGCAGGTTGTTCCAGTGCGCGTCGTCCCACGCGTCGCCGAACCGCAGCTCGTCGAGCATGTTCTGGCTGCCGCCCATCGACCAGTCGGGCGCGATCGCCACCGTCACGCCCGCCGCGAGCGCGGTCGGAATATCCGCCGTGGTGCCATACAGCGTGACGTTCGACTGGGGCGACCAGATGAGCTTCATCCCGGCCGCGCCCATCTGATCGAGCTCGGTCTTCGTGAACGCCGTGCCGTGCGTGATCGCGGTCTGCGGCGCGTAGAGGCAGTTCGGCGGCGTCGTCGACGTCCCGAGCTTCGCGAACTCGCCCAGCGCCTTCGCATCGAGCCCTTCGCCCGCGTGCACGAGGAACGCCTTGGTCTTGCCGTTCGCGTAGTTCGCGCACACGCCGTTCGGATCCGACGGTGGGAACAGCGCGCTCGTCTGCACGTTGTCCACCGGCAGCTCGTTCTGCGCGACGTCGATCGAGCGCGCGAGCGAGCCGAAGCAGCCGGCGCTCGTCCCCGGCAACCCGACGATGCTCGTCGTGCCCGAGATGAGCCCCTTGAGCTCGCCGAACTTGTCCATCTCGCAGCGCAGGCTCGTGGCCGACGTGCCGTAGCCCGCGGGCCCGCACCACGCGGGCTTGCCCTGCGAGTCATCGGCGAGGCACTGCTTGACGTCGAGCATCGCGATGTAGCGCGGCTCGGCCGGCCACTGGTCGTGGTCCATGTAGAGCTGCGACGGGCCCCAGTCGTCGTTGTCGAAGATGTCGAACAGGATGTGGTTGTGCGTGTCGATGAGGCCCGGGCTGATGATGCCCTTCGTGTCGATGACCGTAGCGCCGGCGGCCCCGGGCGCGGCCATGCACGTCGCCGCCGTATCGACGCACGTGATCGTGTTGCCCTCGACGAGCACGGCGCCGTCGAGCGTGACGGCCGGGGTGACGACCGTGCCGACGAGCAGGAAGCGGTCGGGCGCGCCCGGCGTGATCGTGAAGCCGTCCGGGTTCGGCGCGTCGAGCTCCGGTGGCCCGCTGTCCTGCCGGCCGTCGGTCGGGCCGTCGGGAAGGGCGCCGTCTGCGCCGCCCGGGTGAGCCTCTGACCGACAGCTCGCGACGAGGAGGACCGCCACCGCGCCGCGAAGAAGGTTCACGGGGCCAGGCTACCAGAGCTGCCGCGCGGTGCCCCGCGCAATGTGGTCCCCCTGGTCGGCCGCCTATTTCTTCTTCTCCGGCTCCTTGGTGTCGTCGCCCGCGCCCTGCTGGTGGTTCTCGATGTTCGCGCCCTCGGTGCCGGTGACGATGAGGAACACCACGCGCCGGTTCTGGGCGCGCCCAGCGGCGGTCTTGTTGTCCGCGACCGGGTTGTCCTGACCGTAGCCGACCGGCTTGAGCCGCGCCTTGTCGACGCCCTTCTTCGCGAGGTAGTCGACGACCGCCTGCGCGCGCCGCTGCGACAGGTCCTTGTTGTAGGCCGGCTTGCCCTGGCTATCGGTGTGGCCCTCGACCTGGATCACGAGCTTGTCGTGCGAGCCGAGCACCTGGGCGACGTTGTCGAGGAGCGCGAACGAGCGCGCCTCGATGACGGCCTTGTCGAGCTTGAAGTACACGCTCTCGAGGATCTCGAGCTTCGTGTCCGTGATCTTCACGAGCTGCTTCGTCGGGCAGCCCGCGTTCTCCGGCGTGCCCTTCTCGTCGGGGCAGTTGTCGAGGCGATCCACGACGCCGTCGCCATCGCGATCCGGGTCGGGGCAGCCCGCGTTGTCGACCGGGCCGGCGACGAGCGGGCACTTGTCCGTCACGTCCGGCGTGCCGTCGGCGTCATTGTCCGGATCGGGGCAGCCGTCCTCGTCCTGGAACCCGTCCTTGTCCTCGGGCTCGTTCGGGCACTTATCGACGCTGTCCTTGAGGCCATCGCCGTCGGTGTCGGGGTCTTCCTTGACCGGCACGACGACGGGCACGACGACCGGCTCCGGCTTGGGCGGGATCACCTTCGGCGGCGCGGGCGGCGTGTGCGTGTAGCGCACGCCGGCGAGGATGCGCCAGTCCGGGGCGCCGAAGCCGGCGCCGATACCCATCCCGCCCAACCCGTACACCGTGACGTCGCGGTGGACCTTGTAGCCGGCGCCGATGTCGACCTCGTAGGGGTCGGTGTTGATGTGCGAGAACGGGCTCTTCGCGGGCGTCGCGGCATCGAACGTCGCGTCGAGCTCGAGCGGTGCATGCCAGCCCGACGTGCGGTCAGCGAACCGATAGCCGACGCCGAGGCGGACGTCGATCTCGTCATCGACGTCGAGGTTCGCGAACTTCGTCTCCTTGCGGAGGTAGTAGCCGACGCTACCGGAGAGCCGCACCGCGCCGATCGGGCGCGACACGAGGAGCTCCGGCTGGAACGTGACGTTGTCGTCGCCCGCGTAGCCCGAAGAGCCGCCGCTCGGCACGGTGATGCCGAGCAAGATGGCCACGCTGACGCGGTCGTGCCCGACGCCGCCGCCCTTGCGGAGGACGAGCTTCGGGAGGAAGCGGATGTCCCCGAACTTCGGCGAATCGGGCGCGGGTAGCGTCTCGATGCCCTGGTTCGTTTGATCGAAGATCATCGGCACCTCGAGCCCGAGCTGCAGGTACTTCGTGACGCTGACCGCGCCCTGGATGCTGCCACCGAGGCGGTGGTGCACGAGGGACTCGACGCGCTCGTTGGTGGTCTTGTCGTAGACGACGAGCGGATCGTTCGCGTAGCCGACCCACGCCGCGAGGTTCCACGACCCGCGCGGGAGGACGTCCGCCCACTCGACGTTGATGAGGCCATCGCCATCCGTCGCGAGGCGAAACCGCTCGACGGTGAACGTCTGCGGGCTCCCCGCGATCTGCGCGCTCGCCGGCGCCGCCGTCAGCGTGACGAGCGCGACCGCGCCGAGCCCCGCGACGAGCGCGAGCCGCCTTCGCCGCACCGTGAGCGCGAGGGCGCCCAGGACGACGAGCATGCCGCCGGCGCCGCCGTTGCCCGACGTGTTGCAACCGCCGCCGCGGACGCCGAAGCCGGTGTCCGTGACGTCGATCGTGATGCTCGACGTGTTGTTCGCCTGCACGGGGTCGCTCGTGTCGGAGGACACGGTGCCCGTGTTCGTGAACGTGCCGACCGAGCTCGGCGCCGTCACGACGATCGTGATGGACGACGTCGCGCCGGCGTCGACCGTCGCGCGGGTGCAGCGCTCCGCCACGCAGGTCCAGCCGTTGCCGCTCGCCGTCAGCGTCGCGACGCTGTCACCGGGGAGCACGTCCGTCACGACGACGTTCGTCGCGGCGGCCGGGCCGAGGTTCGAGATGAACAGCTGGTAGGTCACCTTGCCGGCGACCTGGACCGTCGAGACGTCCTCGCGCACTTCGATCGCGAGGTCGGCGTCCGTGCCGGTCGCGCTCGTGAAGGTCGCCGTGTTGTTCGTCATGTTCGGATCCGCCGTGGCCGAGGTGACCGTGACGGTGTCCGAGAGCCCGCCACTGCCGGTGGGCGTGGTCACGACGATCGTGATCGGCGGCGCCATGCCGGCCGGCTGGCTGGCCTCGGTGCAGGTCACCGTCTGGCCGGTGATCGTGCAGGTCCAGCCCGGGCCGCCCGCGCTGACGATCGTGACGCCGTCGGGGAACGTGTCGGTGACGACGACGCCCGTCGCGGTCGCGGGGCCGCTGTTCGTGACGCCGACCGTGTAGGTCAGCGTGCCGCCGGGCGTCACGGGGTCCGGCGAGCCGGTGATCGTGACGCCGAGGTCCGCGTTCTGCGTCACGTCGACGGTGACCGTCGCCGTGTTGTTGGCCGTCGCGGGGTCCGGCGTCAGCGCGGCGACGGTCGCCGTGTCGAGGATGGACCCGGTCGTGCCGGGCGAGGTCGTGACGATCGTGATCGGCGGCGCCGCGCCGGCCGGCAGCGACGGCGTCGTGCAGGTAACCACCTGGCCGACGGCCGAGCACGTCCAGCCGGTGCCGCTCGCGCTGACGAACGTGTCGCCCGCCGGCAGCGTGTCGGTCACCGTGACCGTGTCCGAGGTGCTCGGGCCGAGGTTCGTGACGGCGACCGTGAAGGTGAGACCCGAGCTGACGCTGACGGGCGACGGCGCCGCGGACACCGCGATCGCGAGATCGGAGCTCGCCGAGACGGTCGTGGTCGTGCTCGCGGTGTTGTTCACCGGGTTCGGGTCGGCGACGGTCGACGAGACCGTGACGGTGTCCGTCGCCGAGCCGCCCTCGGTCGGCGCGGTCGCGGTGATGGTGATCGGCGGCTGCGCGCCCGAGCCCGACGACGGCGCCGTGCACGTGACGACCTGACCGACCTGCGTGCAGGTCCAGCCCGTGCCGCTCGCCATGATGAAGGTCGCGCCCGGGGGCAGCGTGTCGGTCACGGTGATCGTGCCGCCGTCGCTCGGGCCGCCGTCGGTGACGTCGACGGTGTACGTGATGGTGCCGCCCGCGGTGACGGGATCGGGGGACGCGGACACCGTGACGCCGAGGTCGCTGCTCGCGGTGACGTTGCTATCGATGCTCGTCGTGTTGTTCGTCGCATCCGGGTCGGCCGTGAGGGCGGCGACCGACGCGCTGTCGGTGATCGGGCCACCCGCGGTCGGCGCCGTCGCGACGATCGTGATCGGCGGCTCGGCCCCGAGGGCGGCCGCGGCGCGCGTGCAGGTCACGACGAGGCTCGCCTCGGTGCACGTCCAGCCCGCGCCCGTCGCGCTCACGAACGTGGAGCCGGCGGGCAGCGTGTTGGTCACGGTGACCGTGCTCGCGGTGCTCGGGCCGTTGTCGGTCACGGTCGCCGTGTAGGTCAGCGTGCCGCCCGCGGTCACCGGGTCCGGCGCCTCCGTGAGCGCGATGGCGAGATCCGCCACGCCCGTCACGGTCGTCGTCTGGGTGGCCGTGTTGTTACCGGCCGCCGGATCCGCGGTCGTCGCCGCGACGTGCGCCGTATCGGAGATCGCGCCACCGCTCGCCGGAGCCGCGATGACGATGCTGATCGGCGGCTGCGCGCCGACCGGCGCCGACGCGATCGTGCAGGTGACGACCTGACCCGCGGCCGAACAGGTCCAGCCGGTGCCGGTCGCGCTCACGAACGTCGAGCCGGCCGGCAGCGTGTCCGTCACGCTGACGTTCGTCGCGGTGCTCGGGCCGTTGTTCGTGACGGTCGCGGTGTACGTCAGCGCGCCGTCCGCCGGGACGGGGTCCGGCGAGTCGGTCAGCGTGATCGCGAGATCGGCCGACGCGCTGACCGTGCTCGTCTGCGTGGCGCTGTTGTTCGACGGATCCGGATCCGCCGTCACCGCCCCGATGGTGGCGCTGTCGGTGATCGAGCCGCCCGCCGTGGGGGCCGTCACCACGATCGAGATCGGCGGCTGCGCGCCCGTCGCCGCGGCGGCGCGCGTGCAGGTCACGACGCCGCCCGTCTGCGTGCAGGTCCAACCCGCGCCGCTCGCGCTGACGAACGTCGCACCCGCGGGGAGCGTGTCCGCCACGGTGACGGTCGACGCCGTGCTCGGGCCCGCGTTGGTCGTGGTGATGGCGTAGGTCAGCGTGCCGCCCGCCGCGACCGGGTCGGGCGAGTCGGTGATGGCGACGCCGAGATCCGCGGCGGCCGTCACCGTGGTGCTGACCGTCGCCGTGTTGTTGGAGGCGTCCGGATCGCTCGTGACCGCGCCGATCGAGGCGTTGTCGACGATCGTCCCGCCCGTCGTCGGGACCGTCACGGCGATGGTGACGTCGGGCTGCGCGCCGACCGCGGCCGTCGCGCGCGTGCACGTGACGAGCTGGCCGGCCGTCGAGCACGCCCAGCCCGTGCCGGCCGCGCTCACGAACGTCGTGCCGGCCGGGATCGTGTCGCTCAGCGTGACCGTCGCCGCCGCGCTCGGGCCGCCGTTGGTCGAGCTGACGGTGTAGGTGAGCGTGCCGCCCGCCGTGACGGGGCTCGGCGCGTCCGCGACCGCGACGGCGAGATCCGCCGACGCGGACACGGCCGTCGACTGCGAGGCGGTGTTGTTGCCCGCGTTCGGATCCGCGGTCGTCGCCGCGACGGTCGCGGTGTCGGTGATCGAGCCGCCCGCGGTCGGCGCCGTGACGTCGATCGCGATCGGCGGCTGGGCCCCGGCCGCCGCCGCGGCGCGCGTGCACGTGATGACCTGGCCGGCGGCGCTACACGACCAGCCCGTGCCGGTCGCGCTGACGAACGTGGCGCCCGCCGGGAGCGTGTCGGTCACGGTGACGTTGGTCGCCGCGCTCGGGCCGTTGTTGGTGACCGTCGCGGTGTAGGTCAGCGTGCCGCCCGCCGTGACGGGGTCCGGCGCGTCGCTCAGCGTGATCGCCAGGTCCGCCGACGCGCTGACCGTGCTGGTCTGCGTGGCGCTGTTGTTCGACGGATCGGGGTCCGGCGTGGTCGCCGCGATGGTCGCGCTATCCGAGATCGAGCCGCCGGCGGCCGGGGCCGTCACCACGATGCTGATCGGCGGCTGCGCGCCGGCGGCCGCGGTGGCGCGCGTGCAGGTGACGACGCCGCCCGACTGGGTGCAGGCCCAGCCGGCGCCGCTCGCGCTGACGAACGTCGCGCCCGCGGGGAGCGTGTCCGTCACCGTGACCGTCGAGGCCGCGCTCGGGCCGCCGTTGGTCGTGGTGACCGTGTAGGTCAAGTTACCGCCCGCGGCGACCGGGTCCGGCGAGTCGCTGATCGCGATGCCGAGATCCGCGGAGCCAGCGACGGTCGTGGAGGCCGTCGCGGTGTTGTTGCTGCTGTCCGGGTCGCTCGTCGTCGCGCCGATCGTGCCCGTATCGACGAGCGTGCCGGCCGTCGTGGGCGCCGTGACGACGATCGTGACCGTCGGCTGGGCACCGGCCGCCGCCGTCGCGCGCGTGCAGGTCACGACCTGGCCGGCGACGGTGCAGGCCCAGCCCGCGCCGCTCGCGCTGACGAACGTCGTGCCCGCGGGGAGCGTGTCGGTCAACGTGACGGTCTGCGCGACGCTCGGGCCGCCGTTCGTCGAGCTGAGCGTGTACGTCAGCGTGCCGCCCGCCGTCACCGGGTCCGGCGAATCGTTGATCGTCAGCGCCAGGTCGGCCGAGGCGGAGACGGTCGTGGACTGGGAGGCGGTGTTGTTACCGACGCTCGGGTCGGCGGTCGTCGCGGAGACCGTGCCGGTGTCGGTGATCGAGCCGCCCGCGGTGGGCGCGGTGACGACGATGGCGATGGTCGGCTGCGCCCCGGCCGCGGCCGTGGCCCGCGTGCACGTGACGGTCTGGCCCGCGACGCTGCAGGTCCAGCCGGTCCCCGTGGCGCTGACGAAGGTCACGCCGGCGGGGAGCGTGTCGGTGACGGTGACGCTCGTCGCGGCGGTGGGACCGGCGTTGTTGACGGCAACGGTGTAGGTCAGCGTGCCGCCCGCGGCCACGGGGTCCGGCGCGTCCGTGATCGCGATCGAGAGATCCGCGGACGCCGAGACGGTCGTCGACGCGCTCGCGCTGTTGTTGCCGTTGTTCGGATCGGCGGTGGTCGCGCTGATCGTGGCGTTGTCGACGATCGTTCCCGCGGTGGCGGGCGCCGTCACGACGATCGCGATGGCGGGGGACGTGGTGACGCCGAGCGTCGTGCGCGTGCACGTCACGACCTGGAGGAGCGCGCTGCAGGTCCAGCCCGCGCCGCTCGCGCTGACGAACGTCGTGCCGGCGGGGAGCGTGTCCGTGACCGTGAGGCTCTGCGCCGCGCTGGGGCCCGCGTTGGTCGCGGCGAGCGAGTACGTCAGCGTACCGTTGACCGTGACGGGGTCCGGCGCGTCGGTGATCGCGAGCGAGAGGTCCGCGGAGCCGACGAGCGTGTCGCTGTCCGTCGCAGTGTTGTTCGCGAGAGCTGCGTCCGTGATGCCGGCCGGCGTGGCGATCTTCGCCGTGTCGGACAGCGTGCCCGTCGCCGCGGAGTCGACCGTGCCGGTGACGACATACGTGACCGTTCCGCTCGGCGCGAGCTTGACGAGCTCGGCGAGGTCGCCGGTTCCCGAGGCCGCGGAGCACGTGGAGCCCGCCGACGCCGTACAGGTCCACGTGACGCCCGAGAGCGAGCCGGGGAACGCGTCGGTCAGCGAGGCGCCGTTGATGACGTCCGCGCCGCCATTCGTGACGACGATCGTGTAGGTGACGGCGGTGCCCGGCGTCGCCGTGGTGGCGCCATCGGTGACCGTGACCGAGAGGTCATCGGCCGCGCAGACCGCGAGGCTCGTGACCGTCGCGTTGGTCTCGCCCGCGCCGCCGGCGGTGGCGCCGTTGGTCGGGAACTCGGTGACGCCCGTGCTGAGCGAGGTGCCGCCCGCGCCGCCGAGCGCGGTCTGCGTGACGGAGCCGGCCGCGACCGCGATGTAGCCACCACCGCCGCCGCCGCCCGGACCTTCAGACTCGTTATTGATGGCGAGCTGGTTACCGCCCACCCCGCCGTCCGCGTGGAGCGCGACGCCCGCGAGCGTCGTCGCCTTGATGACGACCGTTCCGCCCGCGCCGCCGCCGCCGGGCGCGTCGTTGTTCGTCCCGTGCGTGTTCAAGCCGCCGGCACCGTTCGACTGGATCGCGCCGCCGCCCGCGACGCTGTCGGCGATCACGAGGACGAGACCGCCGCCCGCGCCGCCGGCACCGGCGGAGTTGTTGTTGCCATCGCCCGCGCCACCGCCGCCGCCCAGGAAGAGGCGCGAGGAGGGGTTGTTCGCGACCGGGTGACCGCCGAAGCCACCGACGCTGCGGCGGCTATCGCCGTTCCACGTCGCCGTGCCCGGCCCGACCGTCAGCGCGTCCTTGTTCGCGGCCGCGAACGTGTAACCGCCGCGCCCGCCGCCGGCGGAGGTCGTCAGCGCGTTGCCGTTGCTGATGAAGTCCGGGTCGAGCGTCCACGCCGACGCGCCGGTGACCGTGCCGTCCATGTTGCCCGCGCCGGTGTAGGCGTCACCGCTGTCGCCGTTCGCGCCGCCGCCGCCGCCCGCGTTGTGTGCATCGCCGCCGCCACCGCCGTTCGCCGGCGCCCCGCGCCCGAAGCGCCCGTTGAACGAAGCGTCGTACTTCGCCTCGAAGCCCGCGATGCCCTCGCCCTTCTCGGCGCCCGTGGCGGCGCCGGCGGCGCGGAACGTCACGGTGCCCGGCGGGCCGGTTGTCTGGTTATCGATGACGCCGCCGCGGAAGCCCTTGCCGCTCGCGTCGATGCCGGCGCCGTCGACGGTGATCGACGTCTGCGCCTGCAGCGCGACGACGCCGCCGCGCGCGCCGTCCCACGCGGTCGCCGTGATCGAGCCGGTGCCCGAGACAGTGATCGTGGTGGCCTGCGGGACGCGCACGACCTCGGTGTGGCCCGCGGTGGTGTAGGCGTGCGCGAGCCCGCCGCAGCTCGTCTCGAGCGCGATCGTCGTACCGCCGTTGCTCGTGCTTGTGACGTGCGCGAGCTCGTAGCTGCCCGCACCGCCGCCGCCCGCCGCGCCGACCGCGCCGTACGCGGCCGAATCGGTCGCATCGATCGCCGCGCCTTGCGGCTGGTACAGCATGACGAGATCGCCGGCGCCGAAGGCGGACGTGAACGCGCCCGCCTGCGTGAAGTCGCCCGCGTTGGTGATGGTGATGCTCGTGGCTCCCGCGACGACATCGGCGCCGAGCACCGCGTACTGATTGACGACGGTGTTCGCCGTGGTGACGGCGAGCGCACCGTCGTGGCCGGTGAGCGCTTCCTGGACGGAGGACGTGCTCGGCGCGTCCGGCGTGCTCGCGGTTGGCGAGTTGCAAGACAGGAGCGTGAAGCACGCCGCGAGCGCGACAGCGCGGCCTCTATAAGTACGAAACACGGTCGACATAGGGCGCCCATGTAAACACAACGCGCTTCACGAGATGGGGTACGGGAGGGGATTCCGATCGAGAGACGACCGCGAGATGGGGCCGCTCGCGATGATTTCTCAGAGAGCTTCGCAGCTGCCTACATGGTCGCGGTGGCTCGCCTACCCGAGCGTGGCGGCGAACAGTTCCTTCAGCGCGTCGAAGTGCCGATCGGCCTGCGCGGCGTCGTGGATCGGCGAGTCGATGGGAACCCAGCCGTGCTTGGCCGGGTATTCGACGACGGTGTGGGGCACGTGCGCGGCGGCGAGCGCGTCGTCGAGCGTCCGCTGCTGCGCGGCCGTGAAGTTCGCGTCCTCGGTCGCCGCGGCGACGTAGACGTGGCCGCTGATCTTCGAGGCGAGCAGGTGCGGGCTCCCCGGGTCATCGCTCACGAGGCCGCCGGGGTGGAAGGACCCGGCCGCCGCGATGCGATCGGGAAACGTCGCCGCGGCGATGAACGAGAGGCGCCCCCCCATGCAGTAGCCGGTGACGCCGAGCTTGCCGTGCTTCACGGTGGGCTGCGCGTCGAGGTACGCTAGGTATGCGGCCACGTCGCGCATGACCATGGCGGGCTGCGCGACGGCGGCCACCTTGCCAAACCACGCCTTACCGACCTCGGGGGTCTTGAACAGGTCGCGCATGTCAGGCGCGGTGTACGACCCGAGGCGATAGAACAGATCGGGCATCAACACGAAGTACCCCTGGTCGGCGATGCGCTGCGCGAGCGGGTGCAGCGCCGGGCGCATGCCCACGCCGTCCATGAAGACGAGGACGGCGGGATGCGCGCCGCCGCCGCTCGCGGGTTCGAAGGTGTACGCGGGACAGGTGCCGTCGTCGGTCTTGATCGAGATCGCGGTCATACGGGCATCCTAACGCGACCGTCGTGTGCGGTTCCCACCGCGCCACGGTCCGCAACACGGGATAGGCTGTTGCACATGAAGCGGCGACGTCATCGCGAACCCCACAAGAGCGGCCGCTCGGGCTGGCTCCGCGCGGCCGTGCTCGGCTCGAACGACGCGATCGTGTCGACGTCCAGCCTGATGATCGGCGTCGGGGCCGCGCAGGCGGCGAAGGAGCCGATCCTCGTGGCGGGCATCGCGGGCCTCGTCGCGGGCGCCATGTCGATGGCGATCGGCGAGTTCGTGTCGGTCAGCTCCCAGCGCGACGCCGAGCAGGCCGACATCGAGAAGGAGCGGCTCGAGCTCCAGGACGACCCCGAGCACGAGCTCCACGAGCTCGCGGCGATCTACGCGAAGCGCGGGCTCGACCGCGAGCTGGCGCTGCAGGTCGCCACGGAGCTGACGGCGCGGGACAGCCTGAACGCGCATCTGCGCGACGAGCTCGGCATCGATCCGCACAAGCTCGCGCGCCCCGTGCAGGCGGCGTGGATCTCGGCGGTCAGCTTCGCGACCTTCGCGCTCCTGCCGATCGCGGGGCTGCTGATCGCGCCGGCGTCGCTGCGGCTCGAGACGATCGCGGCCGTCACGCTGGTGGCGCTGGCGAGCCTCGGTGCGCTCGGCGGCAGCCTGGCCGGCGCGTCGATCCCGCGGGCGACGCTGCGCGTGACGCTCGGCGGGGCGCTGGCGATGCTCGTGACCGCCGGGATCGGACGGCTGCTCGGCGTGGCCGGGATCTAGCGGACCGCGGGGCCTCCGGCGTGTGCGATCGCGCCGGCGTTCGCCCTGGATCGTGTGCGGGCGCGGGACCGGCGGCGTGGGCGCCCTCGGACCGGTGGCCGCGCTCGGGCACGAGACCGCCCTCGTGGCCGGGCGCGCGAGCACCTCGGCTGCTCCGGGTCTGCCAGCACTCGATCCCGACGACCGCTGCCGCAGCGCACGAGCGCGAGCATGGTGAGGAGCGGCCGGGAGAGCGGCGAGCCGCGAAGAAGTTGATCGTCGCCCCGGCCCCGAGGGCGATCCCGTGCCCGGGTCCGCGAGCGACCGCGCCGCCGACCCGCACACGAACGCATGTCGGGCGCTGCGGTCGGACCTACAGCGAGCAGTACGACGGAAACGTCGACGGCAGGCCGCTCGCGTACGGGCTCGGCCACGCGCCCCAGCCGTTCGCCGTGAAGAACGCGGCCACGCTCGGGGCCGCGTCGAGAGGGATGTCGTGACCTTTGCCGTGATCGCAGATCGCGGTGAAGTGGCCATCCGCGTCGAGCTTGGCCTTGTACGCCTTGCTCGCGGCCTGGAAGTCGACGCCGAAGACGTCGTCGGTCGCGCCGCCGTCGAAGATCAGCGCCGCGAACTTGTTCGTCGGATCCTGGTCGACGGGCATGAACTGCGGCGGGATGCCGCCCGAGTACGTCGCCACGCTCGCCACGTACGACGCCCGGATGAAGCTGAACGCGGTGGTCTGCAGCGCGCCGGCGCTCATGCCCATCGCGTGGATGTGCTTCGGGTCGACGTAGCCGGCTTGCGAGAGGCAGCCCACGACCTCGTCCGCGAGCAGGAAGTCGTCTTGCTTCGGGCTCTGGTTGACGATGAACCACTCGAACTGGCCGGCGCTCGCGTCGGCGTACGGCGTGGCGACCGTGCCGCCGGCGGCGGTGATCGCGGAGAGCGTGCTCCCGAGCGAGTACGCGGACTCGAACGTGCCGCTGCCGGTCGCGTACCAGTAGAAGACGAGCTGGCCGGGCGCGGCGTGGTCCGGGAGGTTCAGCTTGACCTTGCGCGGCGCCATGCCGGCGGGGGCGAACGTGACGTCGCCGTTCGCGAGGGTCGGGCACGTGCCGGTCGGCGTCGGGATCGTCGGGGTGGCGGAGTTGATGACGCCGCCGCCGTCGGGCGTCCCCGAGCCGGAGCCGGGCGTCGCGTCGGGGCCGCCGTTGCCGCTGGTCGAACCGCCGCACGCGGCGAGGAGGCCGAGGACCCAGGACAGGCTGCGCTTCGTCATGGGGCGAACAGACACCCGCCGGCCCCCGCGGAGAATGACCGCCACGGGCCAAACACGTGACCGGGCTGCCCGCGGGCGGTCAGGTCCCGGGGCGCGGCGCCTTGCCGGTCCAGCGCTTGTACGCGCGGCTGAACGCGCTCGGCTCGGAGAAGCCCAGGCCGAACGCGATCTCCTTGATCGGGGTCCCGGCGGCGAGGAGCACGTCGGCGCGCTCGCGACGCAGCTCGTCGACGATCGTCCGCAACGAGCTGGCCTCCTGCTCGAGGTGCCGGCGCAGCGTGCGCGGGCTCGTGCCGAGCTCGGTCGCGAGGATCTCGAGCGAGACGACCTCGCCGAGGTGACGCGCGGCGGCGCGGCGGACGCGATCGAGGAACGGGCTGCGGCTCTGCGTGTCGGTGAGGCGCGCGACGGTGGACTCGAGGACGGCCCCGGTGATCGGGTCGGCGGACGCGAGGCGGAGGTCGAGCTGGGCGGCGTCGAGCTCGAGCTCGTCGAGGGCCGCGCCGAACTCGACGGGCACGCCGAACACGTCTCGATACGCGGGCCCGAGCGCGGCCGGCTTCGCGTGCATGAAGCGGACGGCGCGGAGGGCGAAGCGATTGTCGGTGGCGGGGCGCGCGCGCAGGGCCAGCGAGGCGAACGGATACTCGGTGAGGACGGCGCCGCGCGGGATGCCGGCCACGCCGTGCTGGCGCAGGAAGCAGCGCCCGCGGTCTTCGACGAGCGTCAGCGTGACGCGGCGCGTGACCATGCCGTAGAAGCGGACGGCCCGCGCGAGGGCGTCGCGGAGGGTGCCGCTCGTCCAGACGAGGTGGCCGAAGATGCCCAGGGGCCAGGCGACCGCGGTGCGCGCGAGGGTGAGGCCGAAGGTCGGGTCACCGCGGCGGGCAGCGATGGCGTCGAGGCGGCGGTCGACCTCGTCGCCGTCGACGTACGTGGTGGGCGCGGCCGCATCGTCGACGCCGAGGCTCGCGAGGAACTCGGCCGGGTCGGCATCGAGCCGCCCCACCAGCTCCGCCAGAGGGCGGAGCAGCGCGACAGAGATGCCGTGCTCGGCGGCCACGCCCGAGATTCGCGCGATCCCGGGCATGATGGAAGCGATGACGAACGTCCATGTCCATCGCTCGCGGGTCGACGCCTGGGTCTGGCTCGCGTTGGCCGTCCCGATCCTGGCGCCCGCGGCGGCGATCGTGGCCGCCCACGGGCACGGGCCGGCGGTCCCGGCGGCGGCGGTCGCGCTGGCGACGGTGCTCGCGGTGTTCGGCGGGCTGGTGTTCCCGATGCGCTACACGGTGAGCGCGGCGGGGATCGAGGTGCGCTACGGCGTGGTCCGCCAGGTGATCGCGTGGGCGCAGATCGATGCGATCCGGCTGTCGAGCAACCTGCTCTCCGCGCCGGCGCTCTCGCGGCAGCGACTCGAGATCACGTACCGCGAGGCCAACGGCGGCGGGGCGACCCAGCGGATCTCGCCCGTGGAGCGCTTCACGTTCCTGCGCGACTGCGAGAAGGCGGCGCCGGCGCTGCGCTCGGTCGACGGCCCGGGTGACGGCGTGCTCGTGCGGCAGCCGTAACGGGCCCCCCACGCCACGCGTCCGGCCACCGGACACCAAAATGGGGCCAGGCCCCATTGTTTTTGGCCGGCTGCCGGACGCGAGTCAGTCGCGGTCGTGGAGGCAGTTCGTCACCAGGAAGTCCAGGCCGGTCTCGGCCGCCCATCGGGCGGCAATCGTGCGAGCGGCCGCCTCGGAGCCGGCGACCTCGAGTCGCGAGAGGTAGCGCCCCGCCACGGGACCGACGACGAGCCACGCGCGGCGGGACGGGCCGCTCGGAACGACCGCGAAGCCACCGCGTACGGGCGACGACTCGAACAGGAGTCGGTTGATCGGAGGCAGCGGAAGCTCGCGCAGCGCGACGGCGAGCGAGGGATCGCCGTGGACAGGGTCGCGCACCAGATCATTCGCCCCGAGCATGCGATGGTCAAGCCGAGCGGTTCGACCGGGGAGCGTCGACGCATCGCGGCCGGGCGGGGTATAGGTCGTCCTCGCACAGATGAACGAGCTCGAGCGCATCACGCGTGAGGCTGTCCACACGGACGAGGCGTACCTCCTCGCGACCGTCGTGCGCGTGGCGGGCTCGTCGTACCGGCGGCCGGGCGCGCGGATGCTCGTCGCCGGCGACCGCTGGCTCTCGGGCTGCGTGAGCGGCGGGTGCCTCGAGGGCGACGTCATGCTGCGCGGGGCGCATCGCTGCCGCGACGGCGCCGTCGTCGTCACGTACGACTCGACCGAGGAGAGCGGCGAGCCGTGGCTCGGGTGCAACGGGATCGTCGACGTGCTGATGGAGCTCGTGCCCGCGGGCGGCGACAACGACGCGCTCGCCTTCGCGCGGGCGTGCTTCGCGGAGGAGCGCGCGGGGACGCTGGTGACCGTCATCGGGTCGACGGTACCGGGCGTCGAGATCGGCATGCGGCTCGCCGTCGGGCCGCCGTGCGCGCTGCAGCGGCCGGTGCCCGCGGGGCCGGTGTGGGATGCGCTCGCCGCGGCGGGGACGGGCGCGCCCGGCGTGCACGCGCTCGCCGGCGTGACGGTGCTCGTCGAGGTGATCGCGCCCTCGCCGCAGCTGTTCGTCCTCGGCAGCGGGCACGACGCCGCGCCGGTCGTGACGCTCGCGAGGTCCGTCGGGTTTCGCGTGACGGTGGTCGACCGCGTGATCCGCGAACCGTCGCGCTTCCTGGCCGCGGAGCAGCGGCTGTCGACGGGCGGTGACCTCGCCGGGCTCGCGGCCGCTATCGACGCGGCGGCGTCGGCGTACGTCGTGATCATGCACCACCAGCTCGGCGCGGATCGGGCGGCGATCGGCGTGGCGCTCGCGTCGCGGGCCGCGTACATCGGCGTGCTCGGGCCGGCGCGGCGCACCCGCGATCTGCTGGCGGAGCTCGGCGTGCCCGAGGGCGCGCGGGATCCGCGGCTGCACGCGCCGATCGGCATCGACCTCGGCGCCGAGACGCCGGAGCAGATCGCGCTCGCGATCGTGGCCGAGGTACAGGCGGTGATGCAGCGCGCGCCGGGGAGCCCGCTGCGCCATCGGGCGCGTCGGCTGCACAGCGACGTCGCGACGATCGTGCTCGCCGCGGGCGGATCGCGCCGCCTCGGGCACGCGAAGCAGCTGGTCGAGCTCGGCGGCGAGCCGCTCGTGCGGCGCGTGACGGGCACGGCGGTCGCGCTGCACGCGGGGCCGGTCGCGGTGGTGCTCGGCGCGCGCGCGGACGACGTGGCGGGCGCGCTCGCCGCGCTACCGGTGGCGCTCGTGCAGAACGCGGCGTGGGCGGACGGCATGGCGTCGTCGATCCACGCGGGCGTGCGGTGGGCCGAGGCGACGGGCGCGGACGCGCTGCTCGTGGTGCTGGGCGACCAGCCGCTGCTCACGACGGCGCACCTCGCGGCGCTGCGCGATGCGTGGCTCGCGGGCGCGCCGATCGCGGCCTCGCAGTTCGAGGACATCCTGGCCGCGCCCGCGATCTTCGACCGCGCGGAGTGGCCCGCGCTGCTGGCGCTGACGGGCGATCAGGGCGCGGGGAAGTTGCTGCGGACCGGGCCCGTCATCGCGATCGCCTGGCCCGACGGTGCGGTCGACGTCGACACCCCCGACGACGTGCGCGCGCTCGCCGCTCGCCCGGCGTGAGCAGGCCCGGCGTAAGCTAGGGCGATGCGCATCGTCGCGGTCGCGGACACGCACCTGTTCCACGGCGATCTCGACGTCCCCGATGGCGACGTGTTCGTCCACGCCGGGGACCTGTGCCGCGGCGGCGATCTCGACGAGCTCGCGGAGGCGGCGGCGTGGATCGCGAGCCTGCCGCACGCGCACAAGGTGCTCGTCGCCGGCAACCACGACTGGGCGTTCGTGCACGACGCCGCCGCGGCGCGCGCGCTGTTCTCGGGCGTGACGTACCTGCAGGACGGCGAGGCGCTCGTCGGCGGGCTGCGGATCTACGGCAGCCCGTGGCAGCCGGCGTTCCATGACTGGGCCTTCAACCTGCCGCGCGGCGCCGCGCTCGCCGAGAAGTGGGCCGGCATCCCCGCCGGCCTCGACATCCTCGTCACGCATTGCCCGCCAGCCGGCATCGGGGACCACACGCCCGTCGCCGGCCGCATCGGCTGCCGCGATCTCCTCGCGCGCGTGCAGGCCGCCCCGCCGCGCCTCCACATGTTCGGCCATATCCACACGGACGGCGGCATCTTCCCGATCGGCCCGACGCTGTTCGCGAACGTCACGACCTGGGAGTGCGAGCGGCCGCCGACCGTCATCGACATCGACGCGGCGGGCGTCCGGCCCATCGTGGTCCCGCCCCACGGCCGCACCGACTGATGGGGCCAGGCCCCATTTTCCGTGTCCGAACTTCGGACTAACAATGGGGCCAGGCCCCTGTCAGGGGTGAGGGCGCGTCAGCGGGGGATGGCGCGGACGGTGGCCGACGGGTGGGTGACGAGGGCCGGGCGGGCGCCGTGGAAGACGAGCTCGCGCAGGCGCGGCATCTCGGCCAGCGCGAGCTGCAGCGACATCACGCTCCCCGGTGCCGCCGGCGACGGCAGGTGCAGGATCTCCAGCTGCCGGCGGACGTCGCGCTCGTGCAGGAACGCGAAGATGTCGACGTCTCCGCCGAGCGTGAAGGGCTCGAGGCGGCCAGGCTCGTTGCGCGATAGATCCAGCGCCCGCAGCGCGCGCCAGCGACCCGCGGCGAGCAGCCCGCGGCGCACCGCCGCGACCGGGGCCGCGTGCTCGTTCGCGTAATGGCAGTGCAGCGCGAAGTCGAGCTCCTCGATGTCCACCGCCTCGCCCGCATCGACGAGCGACGCCACCGCGTCGAAGCCCGAGACGCGCATCCGCCGCAGCGCCGGGTGCACGAGCTCGCCGAGCACGCGCCGGCCATCCACCTCGAGCTCCCGCAGGTGCGGCAGCGCGCGCGCGAGCCGGTCGCACGCGGCGTGGTCGATCGTCGGGCCCCTGCCCTCGTTCCACTGCCGCAGCACGAGGCGCGTCAGCCACGGCCGCGGCGCCTCCACGAGCATGGTCAGCGCGCGGTGCAGCAGCTCCGGCGGGCCCGCGATCGCCACCGAGCGCACGTACGCCGCGCCCGGGCCGCCGAGGGCGAGCGCGAGCTGCGAGTCCGGCGTCGCGCTGGTCGCATCGACGTCGACGAACCCGTGGCGCACGATCCCCGGCGGCAACCGATCGCCGAACCACGCCGCCACGAGCTCGATCCGCCGCGCCCGCACTTCGGCCGACCCGCCGCCCTCGTCGATGCGCAGGTCGATCGCCACCAGCTCGCCGCGCGGATCGCCGATGGCTTGCAGGTGATCGCCGTAGACCGCGATCGCCTCCCGGCTCCAGCTCGCGCGCACCGATGCCTCGAGCTCGTCCATCCCTCACGATAGCGTCACTGGGCGAGCCGATCGATCGCCGCCTTCGCGTCGGGGTCCGCGGCCAGGTCCCAGCCCGCCGCGGCCACGTTCGCGCGCACCTGATCCGCCGTCGTCGCGCCCGCGATCACCGACGCCACCGGCCCGTGCGCGAGCAGCCAGCCGAACGCCAGCTCGAGCAGCGTGTGGCCGGTGGCCGCCGCGTGCGCCGCGAGCCGCTCCACGCGCGCCACGTTCTCCGCGCTCCGGTACTGGTCCGCGAGCGCCCCGCCGTTCGCGAGCCGGCCCGTCGCCGTCGTCGCGGCTGCGCCGAGGTACTTGCCGGTCAGCATGCCGGACGCGAGCGGGAAGTACGGCAGGTAGCCGAGGTTCTCGTGCGCGCACTCGGCGAGCACGTCCGCCTGTCCGTCCTGGTGCAAAAGCGACAGCTCGTTCTGCACGCTCGCGAACCCGGCCGTCCCCGGCGCCACCGCCGCCGCTGCCTCGCGCAGCTGCGCCACGGTGAAGTTCGAGCAGCCGATCTCGATCACCTTGCCTTCGTGCACCAGCTCGGCGAGCGCGGCCAGCGTCGCGGCGATCGGCGTCTTCGGATCCGGCGTGTGCAGCTGGTACAGATCGATGCGGTCCGTGCCGAGCCGCTGGAGGCTCGCCTCGCACGCGCTCTTGACGTAGTCGTATGCGGCGCCGCCGGTCAGGCCCGATGCGCCGTGGCCGAACTTCGTCGCGAGGACGATCCCCTCGCGGCGCGCGCCGAGCGCCTTGCCGAGCAGGACCTCGCTCTGCGTGTTGCCGTAGATGTCGGCGGTGTCGAACAGCGTGACCCCCGCGTCGAGCGCCGCGTTGACCACGGCGGCCGTGGCGTCCGCGGCGAGCCGACCGCCGAAGTTGTTGCAGCCCAGCCCGACGATGGACACCTCGAGCGAGCCGATCCGGCGTGTCTTCATGCGCGGAGGATACCGCCCCGGGGCATCATGCGCGGATGCCGACCAAGAACCAGCAGGTGCTCCTCGCCGCGCGGCCCGTCGGCGCGCCGACGGAGACCGACTTCCGCCTCGTGGAGACCGAGCTGCGCGATCCGGGCGACGGCGAGGTCCTCGTGCGGAACACGTACCTGTCGCTCGATCCATACATGCGCGGTCGCATGAGCGAGGCGAAGTCGTACGCGAAGCCGACCGAGCTCGGCGCGGTGATGATCGGCGGCACCGTCGGCGAGGTGGTCGTATCGAACCACCCGAAGCTCCCCGTGGGCGCGGCGGTCGTCGGCACGCTCGGCTGGCAGCGCTACGCGGTCACCGACGGCAAGGGCCTCATGAAGGTCGACACCTCGCGCATCTCTGCGTCGGCGTACCTCGGCGCCGTCGGCATGCCCGGCGTCACCGCGTGGTACGGCCTCACGGAGATCGGCTGTCCGAAAGCCGGCGAGACCCTCGTGGTGGCGGCCGCGTCGGGCGCGGTCGGGGCCGTCGTCGGGCAGCTCGCGAAGATCCACGGCTGCCGCGTGATCGGCATCGCGGGCGGCGCGGAGAAGTGCGCGTACGTGACGTCGGAGCTCGGCTTCGACGCGTGCCTCGATCACCGCGATCCGACCCTCGAGCAGCAGCTGCGCGCGGCCACGCCCGATGGCATCGACATCTACTTCGAGAACGTCGGCGGCGCGATCCTCGACATGGTGCTCAAACGGCTCAACCCGTTCGCGCGCATCCCGCTGTGCGGGCTCGTCTCGCAGTACAACGCGACGGGCGCGCCGCTGCCGGTGAAGTACTTCGGCGCGCTGCTCACCTCGCGCGCGACCCTGCGCGGCTTCATCGTGAGCGAGCACATGGACAAGTGGCCGGCGGCGCTCGCCGAGCTCGGCGATCACTTCGCAGGCGGGCGCATCAAGATGCGCGAGAGCATCACCGACGGCCTCGCCCACGCCCCGGCCGCGTTCATCGGCATGCTCGAGGGCAAGAACTTCGGCAAGACGCTCGTCAAGCTGACCTGAGCGGCCGCGCCTCGCCGACATCGCAGATCCACAGCCGCTCCGGCGGCAACCCACGCGCCTGCCACCACGCGCGCAGGCGCTCGGGCGGCTCGCCGACGGCCTCGTCGGGGAGCTTGAACGTGCCCCAGTGCATCGCGAGCAGGTTCCGCGCGCCGAGCGCCTCGAACCCGCGCGCCGCCTCGTCGGGATCCATGTGCTGCGGCTCCATGAACCAGCGCGGGGCGTAGGCGCCGATCGGCAGCATCGCCCAGTCGATCGGCCCGAGCCGCTGGCCGATCTCCGCGAAGTGCTCGCCCCACGCCGTGTCGCCCGAGTGATACGCGGCGCCCTCGGGCCCGCGCACGACGTAGCCGCCCCAGAGCGTGTCGTTGCGGTTCCACGGCATCCGCATCGACCAGTGGCGCGCCGGCACGAGCGTGATCGTCAGCGCGCCGAGCGTGTGCGACTGCCACCAGTCGAGCTCGACGACGTTCGGCTTCCCGAGGCGCGCGCCGTTGCCGAGCGGCACGATGTAGGTCGCCGTGTCGGGGAGCTTGCGAAGCGTCGGCAGATCCATGTGATCGCGGTGGTCGTGCGTGACGAGCACGACGTCGATCGGCGGCATCTCCGCGAGCGGTACGCCCGGCTCGACGAGCCGCCGCACCGCCCCGCCGATCGCGCGCGACCAGATCGGATCGACCACGACGAGCTGCCCGCCGAGCCGGAACGCCCACGTGGCGTGGCCGATCCACACCGCGCACGGCTCGCCGCTGGCGAGCGCGGCGGCCCCGCCGGTCTGGGTGCCCGGGCGGACGGCGTCGAGCACGGCGTAGTCGGCGCGGCGCGGCTCGCCCCGACCGAACTTCCACCGCAAGATGTCGGCCGGACCACGGCCTGGTTGCGTCGCGCGGTCGTCGAAGCGGCCCATGCCGGACACCGTAGCGGGTATCCTGGCGGCGGTGCAGCCTGGCGACCCCGGCCGGTTCGAGATCCGTCGCACGCTCGGCGAGGGCGGCATGGGCGTGGTCTACGAGGCGCACGACACCACGCGGGACATGACGGTCGCGCTCAAGACGCTGCGCACGCTCGACGCGACGTTCCTCTATCACTTCAAGAACGAGTTCCGCTCCGTCGCGGATCTCAACCACGCGAACCTCGTGAACCTCTACGAGCTGTTCGAGCGCGGCGGCGAGTGGTTCTTCACGATGGAGCTCGTCGAAGGCTGCGACTTCATGACGTGGCTGCGCCCGGACTACGCGGCCGAGCGGCGCCGCCGCCGGGACGCGATCACGCACGAGACCCCGGCCCCCGCGCTCACACCCGTCCCGCGGCCGAACACCGGCACGATGCTCGAGTTCGGCGTGCCGACGCGGGCGAGCGCGCCGCTCCTCCCCGCCCTCGCGCCCGCGATCGCGGACCTCCCGTTCGACGAGCATCGCCTGCGCCGCGCGCTCACCCAGCTCGCGAGCGGGCTCGTCGCGCTGCACGCCGCGGGCAAGGTGCATCGCGACCTCAAGCCCGCCAACATCCTCGTCACGCCGGCGGGCCGCGTCGTGATCATGGACTTCGGGCTCGTCGCGGACGCGACGCTCCTCGCCGAGATCGCGCAGGTGCGCGGCATCGCGGGCACGCCCGCGTACATGGCGCCCGAGCAAGGCGAGCCCGGGGCGACCGTGGGCGCGGCGGCGGACTGGTACGCGGTCGGCGTGATCCTGTTCGAGGTGCTGACGAACCAGCTGCCGTTCGCGGGCGGCACGATCCCCGAGCTCCTCGCCGCGAAGCGCGAGCCGCCGCCGGTCGTGAGCACGATCGCGGCCGGGATCCCGCCAGATCTCGCCGCGCTGTGCGAGCGCCTCCTCGCGCCGCAGGCGACCGACCGCCCCACCGGCCCCGAGGTCCTGCGCATGCTCGGGAGCACGGCGGCGGCGCCCCTGCCGCACGCCGCGGACGTGTTCGTCGGGCGGCACGCGGAGCTCGCGACCCTGCGCGCGGCCCTCGCCGACTCGCGGGGCGGCGCCGTGTCCGTGTTCGTCGAGGGGCCCTCGGGCCTCGGCAAGTCGGCGCTCGTGAAGCACTTCCTCGCCGAGGTGGAGCATAGCGGCGCGATGATCCTGCGCGGCCGGTGCTTCGCCGAGGAGACGGTGCCGTACAAGGCGTTCGACGGCATCGTCGATGCGCTGTCGCGCGCGCTCGTGACGATGGACCGCGAGCTCGCGTGGGATCTCGTGCCGGCGGAGGCCTCGCTCGCCGGGCGCCTCTTCCCGGTGCTGCGGCGCGTGAAGCTGTTCGCGGCCTCGCGCGCGCCCGAGCCGGAGTGCGGGGCGCTCGAGCTGCGCACCCGGGCGTTCGCGGCGCTGGTCGACGTGCTCCGCCGCGTCGCCGCGCGCCAGCCGCTGGTCCTGTTCGTCGATGATCTGCAGTGGGCGGATGCGGACAGCCTGCTGCTGCTCCGCGAGCTCTTGCACCCGGACAGCGCGCCGCCGCTCGCGTTCCTGGCGTCCGTGCGCACGGGCGAGGCGCGCCTCGATCCGGGTGGCGAGCTCGCCGCCGCCGCGCGCACCACGCCGCGCCGGATCGCGCTCGGGCCGCTGCCGCCGGCCGACGCCGCCCAGCTCGTCGAGCGCCTGCTCCCGCCGGACGCCGCGTCGCCTGCTCGCCGCGACGAGATCGCGCGGGAGGCCGCCGGCCACCCGCTGTTCCTCGCCGAGCTCGCCCACCACATGGCGGTGCACGCCGGCGATGGCCCCACGACGCACCTCGACGATGCGCTGTGGCAGCGCGCGCTCGCCCTCGACGCCGAGCCGCGCCATCTGTTGCAGATCATCGCCGTCGCGGGCATGCCGATCGGCCAGAAGACCGCCGCGGACGCCGGCGCGCTCACGGCCACGCGCGCGGCGCCGTCGATCGCGGCCGTGCGGGCCGCGCGGCTCGTCAAGACCTCGGCCGACGCGAGCGGCGAGACCGTCCTCGAGCCCTATCACGACCGCGTGCGCGAGTCGGTCGTCACGCGGATGGAGTGCGTCCTGTTCGCGCAGCTATCGGGCAAGCTCGCGCACGCGATGCTGCGCGCCGGCGTCGGCGAGAGCTCGCCCGAGCTCGTCGTGCGGCACCTCTTCGCCGCCGGCGACGCCGCGCGCGGCCGCGACCTCGCCGAGCGCGCCGCCGCGCGGGCCCTGTCGCTCCTCGCGTTCGATCGCGCGGCCGCGTTCCTGCGGGCCGCCCTCGCCGCCGGCCCGCGCGATGCGGTCCACGCGCGCGCGCTCCACGTGCAGCTCGCGGAGGCGCTCGCGAGCGCGGGCCGCGGCGCGGAAGCCGCCGACGAGTTCCTCGCCGCGGGCGCCGAGGTCGACGACGAGACGCAGCTCGATTGCCGCCGCCGCGCCGCCGACCAGCTCCTCGCGTCCGGACACGTCGAGCGCGGCCTCACCGAGCTCGGCGCCGTGCTCGAGCAGCTCGGGGAGCGCGTCCCCGCGAGCCCGCGCGAATCGCTCGCGTCCCTCGAGGCCGTGCGCGCCTCGCTCGATCGCGAGCCGGTCGTGCTCTACGAGCGCCCCACGCGCGACATCCCCGCGACGCTCCTGCGCAAGCTCGACGTCTACCAGTCGACCTCGATCGGCCTCATCCTCGTGGACAATGTCCGGGGCGCGGACTTCCAGGCGCGCGCGCTGCGCCTCGCGATCGGCGCGGGTGATCCGCGGCGGCTCCTGCGCGCGGTCGTGTTCGAGGCGATCTACCGCGCCCAGGAAGGCGAAGTAGGTCGCGAGCGCGCCGAGGCGCTCGTCGTGGTGGCGCGCGGCATCGCGCGCGGCCGCCGCGACACCTGGATGGACGCGTACCTCGTGCTCGCGGACGCGTTCGCCGCGTACTACGCGGGGCGCTTTCGCGCGGCCGTCTCGCACTTCACCGACGCCGACGGCCGGTTCCGCGCGCTGCCGGGCGTGGCGTGGGAGCAGTCCACGATCCGCCTGCACCGCCTGCGCGCGACCGACTACCAGGGTGCGTGGGGCGAGCTCCGGCCGCTCTACACCGCGTACCTGCGCGACGCGCAGCGCCGCGACGACCGCTACACCGAAGCAAGCCTCACGCGCTGGTTCAACGTGCTGTGGCTCGCGCAGGACCGCCCCGACCTCGCCGGCGCGGAGCTCGACAAGCGCGTGTGGACCGCGCCGGAGCCGGGCCGCTACCACCTCCAACATTTCCTCGAGCTGCGGGCTCGCGTGGAGCTCGCGCTGTATCGCGGTGATGGAGCGAGCCAGGGCGCGTGGGCGCGGCCGGGCCTCGACGCGGCCGAACGCTCGCTGCTGTTCCGGATCCAGATCGCGCGCGCGATCTCGGACTGGCTGCTCGGCCGCATCGCCGCGTGCGAGGGCAACGTGGCCGAGGTCGAGTACCGCGCGCGCCGGCTCGCCGCCCAGCGCATCAACTACGCGACGATCTGGAGCGAGCTCCTCCTCGCGGCCGCGAGCTTTCAAACGGGCGACCGGCGCGCCGCGATCGCACGGCTCGAGGCCGTGGCCGAGCTCTCCGTCGAGCAGCACTTCCCCCTGTGCGCGGCCGTCGCGCGGCTGCGCTGCGGCCAGCTCCTGGGCGACGAGGATGGCGCGGCCCGCATCGCCGGCGCAGCGGGGTGGATGAGCGGCCAGGACATCCAGCAGCCCGTGCGGATGGCCGAGGTGTTCGCGCCCGGCTTTTCGCGGCGATAGCGGCGCCGGGGTGTGCGTTCGGCCACGATCTCTGCGGAGATCCTGCGGTACGATGGAGGTGATGCACGTCCGCCCGCTGGTCTTGACCGTGAGCCTGCTCGCCGGCTGCTCGTTCGCGCCATCGGGCGCAGGGAACCAGGCGGGCGATGACGCGCAGGCGCAGCACGACGGACCGCCGCAGGGCGGAGACGCGACCGTCGATGGCGCGGCGCGCGCGGATACCGGATCGCCGGACGCCCCGCCGGTGGACACCGACGGTGACGGCGTTCCCGACCGCAACGACAACTGCCCCATGACGGCGAACGCGTCGCAGGCGGACGAGGACGGTGATGGCGTCGGCGACGTCTGCGACAACTGTCCCCACATCGCGAACGTCGATCAGTCAGACGTCGGCGAGACGACCGTCGGCGCAGTGGCGGATGGCGTCGGCGATGCGTGCGATCCGCAGCCGAAGGTCGGCGGCAACCAGATCCTGTTGTTCCTGCCGTTCAACAATCCGACCGAGGTCGCCGACTGGCAATCCGCCGGCAACGTCTCGGCGACGGTCACGGGAGGCTCGCTCGTGATCCACGGGACCGACCTCGAGATCTTCTGGGCCAACTCGCTCGGCTTCCCCAACGCGTACATCACGACGAGCGTCACGTACGGCGCGCTCACGAACACACCGAACCAGGAGTTTTTCGGCGCGGCGCTGATGACCCGCTTCTCGCGGACGACGACCTTCGGCACCGGCGCCGGCTGCGGCGAGATGATCGACACGGAGGCCAACAACGGCGACCCGTTCGACGACCTCGTCACGTTCGGGAACGGCGGCTTCCACCCGGGCATCAACGGCGGCGGCAGCCCGGACGTCGCGGCCGGCCACGAGGCCGTCTACACCGTGCACGGCGTCACGGGGGCGAACAAGATCGAGTGCTCGATCGGTGGCGCCTCGATCGCGCCGACGTCGATCGCCACGCAGGCCGGCACGGGGATCAACTTCGCGGTCTGGGGCGCCACCGCGTCGTTTCACTACCTCGTCGTCATCAAGTAACGGGCATCGAAGAGCCCCGGCGCGTCACTGGTTCGAGGTCGGTCGTCACCGATAGGGTTCGCGCGGCCTCTGGCGCACGTCGTCGAGGAGCGCCTGGTCCGAGGTCCCGAGCTCGCCGCGCCGGCGCTGCAGCGTGCGCGCAGGTGGAGCTCGGCGGCGCGCCTGTCGGCGGACGGCCGCTCGCCGCACATCACATCTTGCGGCGCCGCGCGCGGCGAACGTCGTCGACGCGCGTGCGCGCGTGCGCGCTGGACGCGAACGCCGCCTCGAGGCCGGGCGCGAGCACCGCGACGAGATCCGCGTCGTGCGTGACGAACGGCAGCGTCAGCACGTGCGCGTCGAACACGCTGCGTTCGACCGGCGCGTCGAACCGGCTGGCCTAGCCGAACGCCGACCGAGCCGGGGCTCGTCCGCCGCCGTGCGCCGCCGCGCGAGCTCGAGCCGCTTCGGGACAATAGGCGTGCCCGTCCCGCGACGCGCGCCGCGCGCGCCGCTGCGCGTTCACCGCGAGCCGGCCCTGCGTGTCCTCGCTCGCGAGGACGAGCGCGTCCGCGCCGAGGAGCAGGCGCAGCGGCGGCGGCGGGCCGCGCGGCGAGCTCCAGGTTCGCCTGCGCCGGGGCGCCTTGGCGGTAACGCCTCGCTCGAGCTAGCAGCGGTCAGGCAAGCGCGCGCATCTCGATCGCGACGCCGCCGAGCACGGCGTTGCCGGACAGCGGATCGCGGAGCTGGTCGTCGAGAATCGCGTTGAGGTTCGCGCCCGGGCGCTTCGCCGCCGTCGCGAGCCGCGCGCCCGGCAGGTCGTGGCCCCAGCCGTGCGGGAGGCTGACGACGCCGGGCATGATATCGGGGCTGAGCTCGACCTCGACGGCGATGCTGCGGTCGGCGTGACCGGCGCGCGTGATGGTGGCGCGCCCGCCGGCGCGGAGGCCGAGGCGCGCCGCGTCCGTCGGGTGGACGAGGGCCGTGCCGCGGAACGCGCCCTTCGCGAGCATCGGAAGGTTGTGCATCCAGCTGTTGTTCGAGCGGAGCTGGCGGCGGCCAATGATGACGAGGTCCGGTACCGGGCGCGCGAGGTCGGCGCGGGCGCGGGCGACATCCTCGATCAGCAGCGGCGGCGCGAGCTCGATCTTGCCCGATGGGGTGCGGAGGACCTCGGGGATCCGCGGCGCGAGCTCGCCGAGATCGAGGCCCGCAGGTGCGGCGCGGACCTGATCGAGCGTCAGCCGATACGGGCCGGCGCGCAGCGCGAGATCGAACAGGCGGTCGGGGCCGGTGTGGTGGGCGGAGGCGGCGAGGATCGCCTCCGTCGCGGGGCCGGCGACACGGCGTACGTCCTCGGCGGTGAGCTCGTCGTCGAGCGCGCGGACATCGACGGCGGCGCCGCGGCCACGCACGATGCCGATCAGACGGACGAGCATCTCCCACTCGGGCGGGTGGCCGGCGGGCGGCGGGACGAGCGGCGAGCTGTGGCGGACGGTGTTGCGCCACGCGAGCTGCGGGAACGCGACGTCGAAGTGGTGGTCCGCCAGCGCGGAGAAGCTCGGCAGGATCACGTGCGCGTGGCGTGAGGTCTCGTTGAGGTAGATGTCGAAGCTGACCATCAGCTCCAGCTGCGCGAGGGCGGCGGCGATGCGCGGGCCGTTCGGCGCGGACAGGACCGGGTTCGTGCCGATCGCGAACAGCACGCGAACCTGGCCCGCGCCCGGCGTCTCGATCTCCTCGGCGAGGCACGTCATCGGCAGCTCGCCGAAGACCTCCGGCGCGCCCGACACGCGGCTGCGACGCCGGCCGGTGGTGACGCCCTTGCCGCGACCGGGCGCGCCGGCGGTGTTCGCGGCGAACGCGGCGGCCTTCGGGAACATCACGCCGCCGGGCGCGTCGAGGTGGCCGGTGAGGACGTTGATGACGTCGACGAGCCACGACGCGAGCGTGCCGTACTCCTGCGTGCAGGTGCCGATGCGGCCGTAGAGCGCGGCGCGCGGCGTGGTGGCCAGGTCGCGCGCGAGGGCCCGGATGGTGGCCGCCGCGATGCCGCAGCGCGCCGCGACGGCCTCGGGCGCGAAGTCGGCGACGGCGGCCACGACGGCGGCGAGCCCGTCGGTGTGCTCGGCGAGGCGACCGAGGCGGACGAGCTGCTCGGCGAACAGCGTGTGGACGAGGCCGAGGAGCAGGAACGCATCGCCGCCGGGGCGGATGAAGTGGTGCTCGTCGGCGAGGGCGGCCGTCTCTGTGCGCCGCGGGTCGATGACGATCATGCGGCCGCCGCGGGCCTGCAGGGCCTTTGCCTTGCCGCGGAAGTCGGGGACGGTCCACATGCTGCCGTTGCTGGCGAGCGGGTTCGCACCGAGGACGACGAGGAGGTCCGTGCGCGCGATGTCGGGCACGGCGACCGAGAGCCAGTGGCCGAACATCCAGCCGGCGGCGAGCTGCTTCGGCATCTGGTCGAGAGTCGAGGCGGAGAACACGTTGGTCGTGCCGAGGGCGCGGGTGAGGCGCGCGCCGTAGAGCAGGAGGCCGGCCTTGTGCGCCGTCGGGTTGCCGAGGACGACCGCGGCGGCAGCGGGGCCGTGGGCCGCGAGGAGCGGCGGGAGGCGGCGCTCGATCTCGGCAAACGCCTCGTCCCATGTCACGGCCACGTGCACGCCGTCGCGCAGGATCATCGGCGCGCGGAGGCGATCCGGATCCGTGTGCAGCTCGCCGAGGGCCGCGCCCTTCGGGCAGATAAACCCGTGCGACGAGACATCCTCGGCGTGGCCGCGGATGCTGGTGACGCGGTCCCCATCGAGCGCGATCTCGAGGCCGCAGCAGGCCTCGCACAGCGGACAGATGCGATGGGCGACGCGCTGGCTCACGCCCTGGTTTACCCCACCGGGGGACGGTGTAAGACCTGTCAACCCGAGCCGTGGAAATACTTCGATGATTCCAGGATGTTACCTGGGGACGGTGTAACACTTGTCCGCCCGACCCGCGGAGCGACGGACGATCGGACGGGCAGTAGGCGACCGGCGACGTCGCCTCCCGCGGTCGGCAGGACCAGACCACACCCGGACAGGTGTTACACCGTCCCTGGTCAAGCAGCTGAAATGACTATGGTTGTCACAACGCCCAGGTTGACAGGTGTGACACCGTCCCCGCGGCGAGCCGAAGAACATCTGGGAGCGGCAGACGGTGGCGAAGCCGAGCTGGGCAAGGATCGGGGCCGAGGTCGCCTCGCTCGCGTGGGCGAGCCGCGCGTGGACGAGCGCGCCGTAGAGGCCCTGACCGCGGTGCGTCGGGAGGACGACGGCGCGATCGACGGCGTGATGATCTGCAGCCACCCCGGTCGCTCGATCACCTCGAGATCCGGCAGGGACGGAAACGCCCGCCTCCCCGTCACGATCACCTCCGCGAGGAGCTCGTCCCCCGTCACGACGCCGGCTTCAGCTCGGCCAGCACCTTGTGGCGGACGAGCTCCGCCACGGTCGGCTTCATCGCGGCCAGCTCCTCGTCGGCGAACCGGCGCTCGTCCATCGGCGGCTGATCGCGCTTCGTCTTGTTCATGATGCTGATCGCGTACTCGGAGTGCGGCAGCCCGAAGACGTGGCCGAGCTCGTGCGCCAGCGTGCGCTCGAACGCATTGCCGGCGACGATGACGTACTTGCGGTCGTCCTTCGGCACGCGCCACGTGACGCCGTAGACCGGCGCGCCCGGCTCGTCGACGTCCGCCAGCTTCGCGATGAAGAACACGTGCACCACCGGGCCCCCGAGGTGCGCCGCGAGCTGGTTGCGCTGGCCACGCGTCTCGATGTGCGCCGCGCTCGCCGGCAAGCCGTCCACGCCCGCGAGCTGGAAGCCGACGCCGAGCGCCGCGAAGTGCTTGTTCGCCGTCGCCACCTGCGCCGCGATCCACGCCGGCGTCACGACGAACCCGCCGCGCTCGCCCGCCACTACGTGCAGCTGCAG
This sequence comes from Deltaproteobacteria bacterium, assembly GCA_025353585.1. Taxonomy (GTDB): domain Bacteria; phylum Myxococcota_A; class Polyangia; order Haliangiales; family Haliangiaceae; genus JABFXX01. Next base: position 25,300 of record JANXOM010000253.1, on the reverse strand, counting down.
CCCGAAGCAGTGCGCGCGCGCCGCGTCGCACACCGGCACGGCGGCCGTGATCGCCGCCAGATCCGCGGCGTCATCCGCGCGCGCCACGCCGGTCGCCCGAAGGTGCAGCAGGAGCAGCAGCAGCGCGGCTAGCCCCCGACGCACTCGAGATCCTTGTTCATGTGGCACGTCGCGTCCGCCGCTTTCGGCGCGCAGATCCCATCGCAGACGATCTCCGCCGCGAACGCATCCGTGCACGCCCCGCCCACGCACCATGGCTCGATCGTCGCCGCCAGCGGCGTCCCCTTCCAGGCCGCCGACGTCACCGTCCAGCGCGTCCCGTCCGTGCTGATCCCCTTCGCGCACGCGTACACGCACCCGCACGCCTTCGCGACGATCGGCAAGCAGCGCGCGTCGATGTGCGCCGCCATCGCCGTCGCGAGCGCGGGGTTGACACCGGGGGAAGGCGCGGCCCTCGTAGGAGGAACGCGGACGACGACGGGTGGCGGCGCGGCGTCCTTGCCACCGCACGCGACGAGCAGCACGGCAGCGAGGCAGCGCGCCTCGAACGGACGGAAGGCCATCTCTGAATACTCGCCCGAGCGCCGACGTTGCATATAGTGGAGAGATAGCGATGTGTCGAATGTTCGGTCTCACGGCGGCGCGGCCGATCCAGGCGCGCGAGCTGCTCCGGGATGCGCCGCGGAGCCTGCGGACCCTGTCGAACGAGCACCCGGATGGCTGGGGCGTCGCGCTCCGCACGCAGGATGACTGGATGCTCCACCGCAGCACCGAGTGCGCCGCGCGCTGCGCGAAGTACGACGAGCTCGTCGATCAAGTCGCGACCCGCCTCCTCGTCGCCCATGTCCGGCAGAAGACCGTCGGCGAGGCGAAGCTCGCCAACACGCATCCCTTCCGCCGCGGCGCCTTCGTGTTCGCGCACAACGGCACCGTGAAGGCCGTCGCTGCGCTCGTGGCCCGCTCGTCGGCCGCCCGCCTCGCCGAGATCGAGGGTGACACCGACAGCGAGCGCCTGTTCGCGTTCCTGCTGACGCGCGTCGACGAGGCCAGCGACATCGCGCGCGGCCTCACCACGGGCGTCGCCGAGCTCCACGCCCTCGCCGGCCTCGGCTCCGCCACCTTCTTGTTCTCGTGTGGCGAGCGCCTCTACGCCCACCGCCTCGGCCGGTCACTGTTCACCCTCGTGCGCCACACGGCGCAGGAGGAGCGCCGCACCGCCGCCGCGATCGTGGCCAGCGAGCGCCTCACGGACGAGGCCTGGCTCGAGGTGCCGGAGCGCACGCTGGTCGCCATCGACGTCGCGGGCGAGTCCATCGTGCAGCCGCTGGCCGCCTAGGGCCTCCCGTCCCTGGCGACTGCCCACCGTGCGGGGCAGCGATCGGAGCCTCGAGCTTCCCGCCCACGACAGTCTGCACCAACAACTCCAGCAAGTTGCGCGCGTCCGGCGACGGCCCCGGCGTTGCACTTCGAGCGCAGCACGATGAAGCAGAACGTTGCCGCCGTGCTCCTCGCTGGTCTGTGCGCATGCAGCTCGGCCACCCCGGGCACCGGCGGCCCGGGCGGCCCCGACGCCACCGTGCCGACCCTCACGATCGACACCCCGACCCGCGGCACCACGGTCGATGGCCAGAGCGTCACCGTCACCGGCCACGCGACCGGCGGCTCCGGGCTCCACGTCACGGTCGACCACGCGGATGTCGCCCTCGCCGCGGACGGCTCCTTCACCAGCACCGTCGCGGTCGCCGACGGCATCGACGTCCTCGAGACCCACGCGCTCGACAGCGCCGGCCACGACGTCCGCGATGTCCGCGCGGTCCTCGCCGGCGCCCTCGCCCCGAGCGACGGCACGCTCGCGGCGCCGATCGGCACCCACGCGAGCCGCGCCGTCCTCGCCACGATCGCGAACACCGTCGCCTCCGACGCGCAGGCGATCGACTACACCGCCATCGCGCAGACCTTGAACCCGGTCTACAACAACGGCGGCTGCCTCGGCGCCACCGTCAACATCACGAGCGTCGACCTCTCCGATCTGGGCGTCACGCTCGATCCGCAGACGAACGCGCTCGCCACCGAGGTCGTCATCTCCAACGTGGTCGTGAAGCTCCACGCGAGCTTCAAGGTCGCCTGCATCGGCGGCAGCGGCACCATCACCGTCAGCGCGACCAAGGCGCACATCACCGGCAACCTCGGGGTGGACGTCCGGGGCGGCGCGCTCGCCACGTCGCTGCCGAGCACGCAGGTCACGCTCGACGGCTTCGACCTCCAGGTCAGCGGCGTCCCGAGCCAGATCAGCGGGCTCGTCGAGGGCACCGTGCGCAGCAAGATCGAGAGAGCGCTCGGGAGCGCGATCCAGAGCAAGGTCCCGTCCATCGCGAACGCGAAGCTCGCCGGCCTCCTCGCGAACCCCGTCTCCACGCCGGTCCTCGGCGCCGACACCTCGCTCGTGATCACGCCGACCGCGGCGACGCTCTCGCCGACCGGCCTCTTCATCGGCGTCGACACCACGGTCAACGTCGCGGGCGGCGGCGGCGGCATGTTCCTCACCGAGGCGACGACGAGCTCCGAGGCGATGATGGATGACTCGCCGAACCTCGGCATCGCCGTCGCGAACGACCTGGTGAACCAGCTCTTCGCGGGCCTGTGGGCGGCCGGCGCGTTCGACAAGGCGGTGCCGCTATCGCAGCTCGGCCCCGTCGCCGCGCTCCTCGACCCCGCCGGCACGAAGCTCGTGCTGACGCTGTCCCTGCCCCCGACGGCCGCGACGGATCCGAACGGCAAGCTGCAGCTCGCGCTCGGCGACGCGCTTGTCTCCGTGCAGGACGACGCGGGCACCGAGCTCCAGAAGTTCGCGCTCTCGCTGCAGACCGGCATCGAGCTCGCCGGCACACCATCGGGCACGCTCACGATGGCGCTCGACACCCCGACCGTCTACGCGCAGGTCCTCTCGCAGGTCGAAGACGGCGCGCTGCCGCTGACCGGCACGCAGATCGAGGGCATCGCGACCGGCGCGTGGGGGCTCATCTCCGGCCAGGCGTCGAGCGCGCTGGCGACGCTGCCGCTGCCGTCGTTTGCCGGCATCCAGCTCGGCAGCCCGACGGTCACGTCGGCGAGCAACTACGTCGTCGCGGACGTGCCGCTGCAGTGAGTCCGTCGAGCCGTGACAGGTCGGCGCACCGGTGTGGTGCGCGAGCGTCACGCGCGCCGGCACGACGCGGCACCGGCCGGTGATGCCCGGCACGACCTGGCGAGGTCGGGCGCGCAGTGGTTGGACCACTGCTTGCTGCCTCTCGCCGTGGAGGTCGTCCATGTCGTCCATGTCGTCCATGTCCAGTCACGCTTCGTCTCCGTCTTCACCGTCGCAGCTCTCGGAGCTGATGACCCTCACGTGTCGCGGTGAGCTCGAACATCCGACCACGCGCGCGAGCCAGGTGATGCTGACGCTGCGGGCGCTCTTCGCGGGCCTGGTGCTGTCCGCGTTGTGGGGTGTCGCGGCGGGGAGCTCGTCGGCGGCGCTCGCCCTCGCGAACGTCTACAAGGTGCCGATGGTGATCCTGCTCTCGGCGCTCACGGCGCTGCCGGCGGGCGTGGTCGCGCTGCGGCTCGCCAACGCGAAGCTCGCGGCCGCGGATCTCATCAACGCGTTCGCGACGTCGATCTTCGGCGGCACGCTCGTCCTCGCGACGCTCGCCCCGCTCGTCGCGATCTACTACCACACGAGCGCGCGGGCCGGCGTCCCGCTCTCGCTCGGCTCGGTCTACGTGGCGCTCGCGACGGCGACGCTGCTGTTCGCGCGCGCGGTGAAGCGCAAGCTCGCGGGCGAGCCGCACCGGGCCGCGTCGCTCGTGCCGGTCGCGATCCTGGTGGTGCTGTTCTCGGCGGCGCTGATGCAATACGTGGCGCTCGCCTCGCCGATCATCGCGAGCGAGACGGCGTTCGATGGCGGCTTCGACACGGTCTTCGCGCCCGGGTCCGCGCCGGGGGGGCGGTGATGAGCACGCTGGCCGGCCACGGCGCGGAGTACACGCGCACGGTGTGGCTCGTGGCGAGCGGGCTCGGCGTGGCCGTCGTGGTCGCGCTCTACGGCCTCTACCGACGCGCGCGCAGCCGCCACGAGCTCGAGGAGGCGGAGGCGCTCCTGGCGGAGGTGTACCGCGAGTAAGCGCGCCGCGGACACGCTGGCGAAGTCGAGCCAACGAAGGCACAGCCAGGCGTTGCTCGTCGCGACGAGGCGGCGCGCTCGGACGAGCTAGCGTGGGCTCACGATCGGTTCGGCGACGGCGGCGGCGCGGAGGCCTGCTGCGGTTGCCGGCTCCGAGGACAACCGCTTGCGGCGCGGTGGCGAACGCGGGCGATCGCGACGCGCGGGTGCCCGTCGCGCCCTGAAGAACTGCACCGCGGCCCCGGCGAGCGCGGCCGGGCCGTGTTTTCACAACGCGCACAGGCCCTGTCGCCCCGCCCCCAACCCTTCGGTTCGGTTCGGCAGGGCAGCAAAGGCCGCACATCATCGGTCTGGCCCGGCGCGCCGCGACCGGTACTCGCCGCGAAAGCAACGGGCTCGACGCTCTGCCTCTGCGATCCGTATGTTCTCGGAGCCGGCACCATCCACAGGCTCTGCGCCGACGCAGTCGACGTGCAAAGGGCCCAGAAACATATCGGCGCAATCAAGCGAGGGTGGTCGGATGTCAGCGTGGGAAGCGCGGCGTCCAGACGGAGATGGTGCTCGACACCCACGGCGGCAGGCGCAAGAACGCGGGCCGCAAGCACACGAAGGCGCGCAAGTCCGAGCCGCACCGCCGGCGCGCCGCGATCACATCGGCCGAGCGCGCGCGCGTGGTGATCCGCGTCGAGCGCGTCGGCGGCGGGCTCCGGCGATCGAGATGCGATCGCGCAATCTCGCCGTGCAGTGCCGGAACGCGATCGACGACCTTTCTGAACAACTGGCGGACGCACCAGGAGCAGCACGGCCGTGGCCGGGACCACTGGATCCTCGACGGGTTCTCGTCCGCGAGCCGGTTCGCCGGCTGGCGCGCGGAGCCGGTGTGGCGGATGCCCGAGCGCAACGAGCCGCTCGCGGTGAGCGCGCCGGCGACCTGGCTCGTCCGCGCGGGGTGGGCCACGGCCACGGCGATCTCGATGAATGCTACGCCGGCGCAGCGGCCTGGCTAGCCCGCTCTCGGTCGCCCGCGTTCGCCCGCACCGCCACGTGCGGTTGTCCCCGGAGCCGGCAACCGCCGCAGGCCTCCGCGCCGCGGCCGACGCCTCACCAGGCGTGCACCGCTCCGACCGCACCCGCCCGAGGCCCGGGGCCGGCGTGGTATCGCTTCCGGCCATGCCCCGCCCCGCCGCTGCGTTCGACGATCTCGTCATCGGCGCCGGCATGGCCGGGCTCACGGTCGCCGCGCAGCTCGCCGCCGATGGCCGCCGCGTGCTGGTGCTCGAGGCGCACGACACGGCGGGCGGCTATGCGCACACGTTCGGCGTCGGCGCGTACCGCTTCTGCGCGCAGGTCCACTACATCTTCAACTGCGGCGAGGGCGAGGCCGTGCACACCCTGCTCGCGCGCCTCGGGCTCGCCGAGGAGGTGCAGTTCCACCGGCTCGATCCCGAGGGCTTCGACCACATCGTCGTCGCGGGCGAGCGCTACCGCGTCTGCAACGGGCTCGAGAAGTATCGCGACCGGCTGATCGGCCGCTTCCCGCACGACGCGCGCGCGCTGCGCCGGTACTTCGACACCGTCGCCGCGATCGGCCGCGAGATGGACACGCTGCCGAAGCCGCTGACGTGGCGGGACTACGCGACGGCGCCGCTCCGCTTCCCGCACCTGCTCCGCTACCAGAAGTGGACGCTGCAGCGGCTCTACGACCACCTCGGCCTGCCCGCGCGCCTGCAGACCGTGCTCGCGGGGCAAGCCGGCGACTACCTGCTGCCGCCGGCCGAGGTGTCGCTGATGCTGCACGTCGCGCTCGTGCGCGGGTACGACCGCGGCGCGTACTACCCGAAGAAGCACTTCCAGCACCTGGTGGGCTCGATCGCCGACTTCATCCGCGCGCAGCCGGGCTGCGAGATCCGGCTGAACCAGACGGTCGAGCAGATCGTCGTCGAGCGCGGCCGCGTGACCGGCGTGCGCACGGCGGACGGGACCGTGCACACCGCGGCCCGCTACGTGTCCAACGTGGACCCGGCGCGCACGGCCGAGCTCGCCGCGGGCGCGGACTTCCCGGCGGCGTACCGCGCGCGGCTGCGCTACCCGTACTCGTCCGGAAACATCACGCTGTACCTCGGCGTCGCGGGGATCGATCTCCGCGACCACGGGTTCGGCTCCTGGAACGTGTGGCACTACCCCACGGACGACATCAACGCGATCTATCGCCGCCAGCTCGTCGGGCAGGACTACTCCGATCCGTGGCTGTTCATGTCCACGCCGACGCTCCACACGGACGCGCCGGGGCTCTGCCCGCCCGGCCACCAGATCCTCGAGCTCGCGACGAGCGCCCCGTACGCGCCGTGGCGCACGCTGCGCGACACGGATCGCCGGCGCTACAACCTCGAGAAGAAGCGGGTGCGCGACCGGCTCGTGCAGATCGTGGAGGAGCGCTACGTCCCCGGGCTCTCGAAGCACCTCGCGATCCGCGTGATGGGGACGCCGGCGACGAACGAGCGCTTCTGCAACGCGCCGGCCGGCAACGCGTACGGCGTGGCGCTGACGCCGCGCTTCGTCGGGCCACAGCGCTTGCCGCACGAGACGCCGCTGCGGAACCTCTGGCTCGTCAACGCGACGGCCGGCTACCCGAGCGTGGCGGGCACGGTGCGCGCCGGGCTCGAGCTGCACGCGCAGCTGGCGTGACGCTCGTCGCGCGACCAGTGATAGGGTCCGCCCGTGACCAATCTACGGATCTCGCTCGCCGTGCTCCTGTTCGCCGCGTGCGGCGGTAACGCGCAGGCTCCTGCCCCCGTCGGCCCGACGGTCGCGGCCGCGGACCCGACGCCACCCGCGCCGACGGCCCCGGCCCCGGCTCCCTCGCCGCCCGCGCCGCCGCGCGCGAACCCGCTCCTCGCGCTCAGCTCGCTGTACGAGCACGCGCCGCCGTTCGACCAGATCAAGGAGGACGACTACATGCCGGCCTTCGTCGAGGCGAACCGGCTCCACGCGGCCGAGATCCGCGCGATCGCCGACCGCGCCGACGCGCCGACGTTCGACAACACGATCGTCGCCCTCGAGCGCACGGGCGTGGCGTGGACGCGCGTCAACTACATCTTTGGCAACCTCGCGCAGGCGCTGACCGACGACAAGATGCAGAAGATCGAGGCGGACGTCGCGCCCATGATCGCGAAGCACGACGACGACATCCACCTCGACGCGAAGCTGTTCGCGCGCGTGGACGCGCTCTACAAGCAGCGCGACAAGCTCGGCCTCGACCCCGTGGACAAGCGCCTCCTCGAGCGCTACCACCTCGACTTCGTGCGCGCGGGCGCGCAGCTCGGCGCGGCCGACCAGGCGACGCTTCGCGGCATGAACGAGGAGGTCTCGACGCTGCAGCAGAAGTACGGGGAGCTGCAGCTCAAGGACATGAACGCGGGCGCGGTGGTCGTGGACAACGTGGCCGACCTCGCCGGCATGTCGGACGCCGACATCGCGGCGGCCGCGGCAGCGGCGACGACGCGCAAGCTCCCGGGCAAATGGCTCATCCCGCTGGTGAACACGACGACGCAGCCGGCGCTGGCGTCGCTCTCGAACCGCGCGCTGCGCGAGAAGATCTTCCGGGCCTCGATCGCCCGCGGCCACCACGGCGGCGACACGGACGTGACGAAGCTCGTCGGGCGGCTCGCCCAGCTCCGGGCCCAGCGCGCGAAGCTCCTCGGGTTCTCGAGCGCCGCGAGCTACATCCTCGACGACCAGATGGCGAAGACGCCCGAGGCGGCGATGAAGCTGCTCGGCCAGATGAGCGGCCCCGCCGTCTCGCACGCGAAGGCCGAGGCGGCCGAGCTGCAGAAGGTGATCGACAAGGAGAAGGGCGGCTTCAAGCTCGCCGCGTGGGACTGGCAGTACTACTCGGAGAAGGTCCGCACGGCGAAGTACGCGCTCGACGACGCGCAGATCCGCCCCTACTTCGAGCTCGACCACGTGATGAAGGACGGCGTGTTCTTCGCCGCGCATCAGATGTACGGCGTCACGATCAAGCAGCGCACCGACCTGCCGGTCTACCACCCCGACGTCCGCGTCTGGGAGGTGCTCGATGCCGACGGCAGCAGCATCGGCCTCCTCTACACCGACCCGTTCGCGCGCGAGAGCAAGCACGGCGGCGCGTGGATGAACAGCTACAACGATCAGAGCGACCTGCTCGGCGAGAAGCCGGTCGTCGCGAACCACCTGAACATCCCGAAGCCGGCGGCGGGCCAACCGGCGCTGCTGACGTTCGACGAAGTGACGACGATGTTCCACGAGTTCGGGCACGGCCTCCACGGCCTGTTCTCGAAGGTGAAGTACCCGTACATGTCGGGCACGAACACGCCGCGCGACTTCGTCGAGTTCCCGTCGCAGTTCAACGAGAACTGGGCGCTCGAGCCGACGGTGTTCGCGAACTACGCCAAGCACTACAAGACCGGCGAGGCGATGCCGGCGGAGCTCGTGGCGAAGATCAAGAAGGCGCGCGCGTTCAACCAGGGCTACGACACCCTGGAGACGCTCGAGAGCCAGCTGCTCGACCTCGAGTGGCACGCGCTGCCGGCGAGCGCGCCCGTGCAGGATCCCGAGGCGTTCGAGGCAGCCGCGCTGAAGAAGCACGGCGTCGATTTCCCGCCCGTGCCGCCGCGCTACCACACGCCGTACTTCACCCACATCTGGGCCGGCGGCTACGCGGCCGGCTACTACGCGTACGCGTGGACCGCGGTGCTCGCGGCCGACAGCGCGGCGTGGTTCGCCGAGCACGGCGGCATGACGGCGGCGAACGGCAAGAAGTACCGCGACAGCGTCCTGTCGAAGGGCGCGACGAAGGACGCGCACCAGCTCTACCTCGACTTCCGAGGCCGCGAGCCGAACGCGGACGCGCTCCTCAAGCAGCGCGGCCTCAAGTAGCGACGCGCGGGGCGGAAGTCTGCCCGACGCTTACCGCAAAGTCGCAAAGCGCGCGGGGAGTGAGGGGCAGCGGGAGAGGGGTTGCCTCCGCTGACGCGACGGCTGCACCCGTTGGGGCGTGCGCACCAAGCCTCACGCTCGCTCCTCACTCGCCGCGACTCTGCGGTAAGCGTAGGGACCGCGTCCTCACTCTGGTCCCGTGAGCGCGCGTCTACGGGCCGACGGCGACGGGGCCGGCCCGCAGCGCGATGATCTTGAGGCGCAAGCACACGATGCGGCGCCACTCCTCGATCACGCCGATCTCGAGGTGGGTCGCGCCGTCCTCGAGCGTGACGAGCGTGCGCTCGCCGATCGTGTCGGGTCCATCGACGACGCCGATGACGTCCCACGCGATGCGGTCGCTGACCTCGAGCCCGGCCGCGTACGCGCGCTCGAGCGCCGCCACGACGTGCGGCTCGAAGGCACCGGCGAGCGGGGCGCTCCCCGCGCGGATCGCGAAGTCGTAGCCCGGGCCGCCGAGCTCCCAGCCGCAGCGGTTGATGACGCCGCGGAGGAGGACGGTCTTGCCGCGCGAGGCGAGCTTCGTCGGGTCGAGCTCGGGCTGGACGTCGGTGCGCTGCATGATCATCGGCCACGCCGCGTCCGCCACGCGCGCGAGGGCCTCCGCCTGCGGCACGTGCGGGCGGACGATGGTGACGTGCTCGGCCTGCCAGCGCGCCGCGAGCTGACGCGCGCGCGTCGCGACGGCGTCGCGATACGTGGTGCCGTGCAGGGCGATCTCGGCGCTGGCTGCGATCTGCACCGGGCGATCGAGATCCGCGCGGCGCCCCGGTGTGGGCAGCGCCTCGGCCGCGCCGAGGACGGCGTGGTACGCGTTCGCGAGCTGCGCGGCCGCCGCGTCGAACTGCTGCTCGGACGCGACGTACGCGGCCTCGAAGTTGGGATCGCTGCGGTTCGCGCGCGTCGCTGGATCGCGCAGCATGTAGCCGATGCGCACGACCGCCGCACGCGTGAGCGGGAGCAGCGGCTCGTCGAGTGGGCCCGCGTCGAGGGGGAGCGCCTCGTGCTCCCAGCCCTGGATGTCGGGATAGATGTCGCCCCACGCCGCGCCGACGCGCTCCTTGATCGCGGCGTACTCCCAGTCGACGGGCGTGCGCGGTGTCTCGACGGCGATCGCCGACGCATGCGCGGCGGGGACGGCCACGGCCTCGTGCACCACGTGCGACGTCACGGGCGCAACGCCACCCGCGGCGGCGGGCGCGGCGGCGAAGGCCACGGGGGCCCCGCCCGGTGACACCTTGAGCCCGCGGCCACGCGCGCGCAGCGTCCCGATCTCCTGTTTCGCGGCGGCGATGTCCGCGTGGTCGCTCACGGCCGGGCTGATCGCGGCGAGGAACTTCTCGGCGGCGCCGAGCGTCTCCTCGAGGCCAAAGAAGTTCTCCTCCTCGACGGCGGACCGCGCCTGGCGGATCTTGCCCTGCGCGGCGGACAGCGCGCGCCGGTCCTCGGACTTCATCGTGCCCGCGAGCTGTTCGCGCAGCGCCCGGATCTCGGCGAGGATCGGCGCCTTCTCCTCCGGTGTCGCGTCGGCGAGAAAGTTCTCCGCCGCCTGCAGGACCTGATCGACGTCGTCCCCGCGCCCCGACTCGAGCGCGGACCGAGCTTGCATCACGCGACTTTTGGCCGCCGAAACCGACATGCCCCGAGCATGGATCGAAACGGCATGTGCCTAATATGGTTAACCGTTACGATCACAGGGGGGAACGTATGACGCTCGCTAAGCCTGCTCCGAATTCCGCAGATATCGGTCTCGTCGGCCTCGCCGTCATGGGCCAGAACCTCGTCCTCAACATGGCCGACCACGGCTTCAAGGTCGCGGTCTACAATCGCACCACCGCGACGACGGAGAAGTTCGTCGCGGCCAACCCGCCGACGGTGTTCGGCGACGGCGGCGGCAGCCTCGTCCCGGGCGCGGAGCTCGCCGACTTCGTCAAGTCGATCAAGCAGCCGCGGCGCATCGTCATCCTCGTCAAGGCCGGCGGTCCGACGGACGCGGTGATCGACTCGCTCGTCCCGCACCTCGACAAGGGCGACGTGATCGTCGACGGCGGCAACGCGCTCTACACCGACACGATCCGCCGCGAGAAGGCGCTGACGGAGAAGGGCCTGCTCTTCGTCGGCTCGGGCGTCAGCGGTGGCGAAGAAGGCGCGCGCTTCGGACCGTCGCTCATGCCGGGCGGCAAGCCGGAGTCGTGGGAGATCTTGAAGCCGGTGTGGATGGCGATCGCGGCCAAGGTCGACGAGAAGACCGGCAAGCCGCTCGAGGGCGCCGCCCCCGGCAAGCCGATCAAGGGCGGCGTGCCCTGCACGACGTACATCGGCCCGAACGGCGCCGGGCACTACGTGAAGATGGTGCACAACGGCATCGAGTACGGCGACATGCAGCTCATCTGCGAGGCCTACTCGATCCTCCGCCACTCGCTCGGCAAGTCGCCGGCCGAGATCAGCGCGATCTTCAAGGAGTGGAACCAGGGCGACCTGGACTCGTTCCTCATCGAGATCAGCGCGGACGTCCTCCAGCAGAAGGATCCCGTCACGGGCAAGCCCTTCGTCGACGTGGTGCTCGACACCGCCGGCCAGAAGGGCACGGGCAAGTGGACGAGCGTCAACGCGCTCGACCTCGGTATCCCGGCCGCGTCCGTCGCGGAGGCCGTGTTCGCCCGGCTCATCTCGAGCCAGAAGGACGAGCGCGTTCGCGCGTCGAAGCTCCTCTCGGGTCCGACGGGTCTGGGCGCGGCGGTGCCGATCACCGTCGACGCCGTGCGGGACGCGCTCTATTGCAGCAAGCTCTGCTGCTACGCGCAGGGCTTCGCGCTCTACGCGCAGGCGTCGACCGAGTACAAGTGGAACCTGAACCTCGCGGCGATCGCGCAGATCTTCCGCGGCGGGTGCATCATCCGCGCGCGCTTCCTGCAGAAGATCACCGAGGCGTTCGAGAAGAACAAGACGCTCGACAACCTGCTGGTCGATCCGTACTTCGTCGAGCAGGTGAAGAAGACGCAGGACAACTGGCGCAAGGTCGTGGCGCGCGCGGCGCTCGACGGCACGCCGGTCCCGGTGTTCGCGAGCGCGCTGTCGTACTTCGACAGCTACCGCGCCGAGGTCCTCCCGGCGAACTTGCTGCAGGCGCAGCGCGACTTCTTCGGCGCCCACACCTACGAGCGCATCGACGCGCCGCGCGGCGAGATGTTTCACATCGACTGGCCGGACCCGAAGCGCCCGCAGCTCAAGTCGAGCGAGATGGGGATGTCGCGCTGAGCGGAGTCCGCTACGGCAGCGGGTGCGCGGCGAAGAACGTCCACATCTGATCCGTCGCCGAGATGTCGGTCGACGTGTAGCCGAGCGTCGGCACCGGGGTGCCGCCCGGCCAGGTGTGGCCGCCGCCCGTGATCGTGCAGAGCGTGACCTCGGCGCCGCCGGCGCACTGCTGGTGGGTCGCGCAGCTCGCGTCGCCATGGGAGAACGTCTGCACGGCCGCGCCGGTGCAGTGATCGCGCGCGACCCAGCCCGCGATCGAATCGTCCACGGAGATGAAGCCGAGCGTCGCCGAGCCCGCCCACGGGACCAGCGGATCGAGCGTGCCGTGGAAGTGCATCACCGGCATCGGGCGCGCGGGCGTGCAGCTCGCGGCCGGGATCCCGAGCACGCCGGCGACGGGCGCGATCGCCGCGATGCGATCGGCGAGGTCGCAGCCGAGCTCGTTCGACAGGAAGCCGCCGTTCGACATGCCGGTCGCGTAGATGCGCTTCGGATCGACGCACAGCTTCGCGGGCGCCGCGTCGAGGATGTCGCGCACGAACTGGATGTCGTCGACGCCGGTGGCCTCCGCCGTGCCGCAGCACGCGCCGGCGTTCCACGACAGCGGCGTGCCGGTGCCGAGCGGATACGCGACGACGAAGTTCTCGGCGTCCGCCTTCGGATCCATCTGCGACAGCACGTCCTCGCCGATCGAGTCCGAGGTGAAGCCGTGGAAGTTCAGGACGAGGGCGGTCGGCTTCGTGGGGTCGTAGTGCGGCGGCACGTGCACCGTGACGACGCGCGGCACGCCGCTCGAGGTCACCGTCCACACGCTGTCCCCGGTCGCCGCCGGGAGGCCGCTGCAGGCGGCGGGGGTGATGGCGGCGTCCGGCGCCGCGGCCGAGCCGGAGCCCGCGTCGGTTCCGGCGATGGCGTCGGGCGTCCCGGCGGCCGGGCTCCCACCGCATCCGGCGTTAACTGCGGCGGCGAGGACGATGAGCAGCAGGCGGCGCATGGCGAGGCTCCAGAGCAAGGGGTGGACGAAGCAAGGCGTCGACGAGGGGCACGAGGAGCTCGGTCAGCCCCGGGGCCGTGCGGCTCGACGTGAAGTGAAACGCGGCGCCGAGGTACGCGCCCATGAGGCCGCGCGCGAGGGTCTCGTGGTCGTGCGGGCGCACGGCGCGGGCGTCCGTCATGAGATCGGCGAGGACGAGGCCGAACAGGTCATCGGCGTCCTGCGAGACGGCCGGGTTCTCGAGCGTGGCCGCGAGCACGGCGCGCGACAGCTCGCGCGAGCGACCGGCCTCCGCGCCGAGGGCGAGCACGGTGGCGCGCAGCGCGGCGATCGGGCCGTGGACGAGCGCGGCCGTGCGGGCCGCGCGGGCGACGGCGGTCTGCTTGCGGACGAGATCGACGAGCACCGCGTCCTTCGTCGCGAAGTGGACGAAGAACGTGCCCTTGGCGACGCCCGCGCGCTTCGCGATCGCGTCGACGGTGGTCGCGTGATAGCCGGCGTCCGCGAACAGCGCGACCGCGGCGACGTACAGCCGCCGGCGCGTGTCGTCCGCGGCGAGCTGGCGCGCGTTCATCTGGCTGACCGTAGGTCACTGACCGCCGGTCAGTCAAGCCGGCGCAACAAATCGTTCCACGCCGCGCCGCGTGAGGCGTACCGGCGGCCGAGACGATCGGCCCCGCTCGGTGTCAGATGCGACCCAGGAGATTACCAATGACCAGGACCGTTCTCGCCGTCTGTCTCGCCACCGTCACGCTCGCCGCCACCGCGAGCGCCGCCCCGTTCACTCTGACTAGCAAGGACTTCAAGGCCGGCGCCGCGCTCGCCGACAAGCAGGCCTTCAACGGCATGGGCTGCACCGGGGACAACACCTCGCCCGAGCTCGAGTGGACCAACCCGCCCGCCGGCACGAAGAGCTTCGCGCTGATGGTCCACGACCCCGATGCGCCGACCGGCTCGGGCTGGTGGCACTGGGTCGTCTACAACATCCCGGCGGACGCGAAGACGCTCCCCGCCGGCGCCGGCAAGGCCGACGGCAGCGCGCTGCCCAAGGGCGCCGTGCAGCAGAACACCGACTTTGGCGCGCCCGGCTACGGCGGCCCCTGCCCGCCGCCGGGCTCGGGCAACCACCACTACAACTTCACGCTGTTCGCGCTCAAGACCGACAAGCTCGACATCCCCCCGACGGCCACCGCCGCGTACGTCGGCTTCAACGTGATGGCGAACTCGCTCGGCACGGCGAAGCTGCAGGGCCTCTACGCCCGCAAGAAGTAGGTCGTAGACTAGTCCTCGTCGCCGAGGTCCTCGGTCTCGTCGATCGAGCCGTCGCCGCCCTTGTCGACGCCTGCCTTCATCGGCGTCCCGTTGCCCTTCCAGTCGGCGTAGTGGAAGACAAACTTGTCGGCCGCGCCGACCGCGACGCCGTTGTGCTTGAACACCTGCTCGCCGCGCTTGTCGATCCGATGGATCTCGACCTCGTACGTGGCGGTGCCGTCCTTCGCGCTCGCCTGCACCGTCAGGACGCCGTCCTTCACGTCGAGGCCCACGTCCACGCGCTGGCCGCCCGTCTCCCCCGCGGCGTGGATGTCGAGCTCGTAGTCGGCGCCCGTCGTCTCGACGCCGAGCTCGATCTCGGGCGTCTCGTCGTCGTCGGTCTGGTAGCTGATCTCGCGCCAGTCGGACGAGAAGTGGATCGTGTCCTTCTCGCCCGGTGACAGCGCCACGCCGTACACGCCGAGCGTGTAGCCGGCGGCGAGCAGCGTCACGTCGGTCGACTCCTTGCCCTTGAGCGTGGAGCCATCGAGCGTGACGGTCAGCGGGTGGCCGACGGGCACGTCGTAGATCGGCTCGTGCTCGCTGCGGCGCGCCTCGCCCTTCATCTCGACGATCTTCGCGCCCGCGATCTCGTTGACCAGCTTGCCGTCGACATGACCGATGCGCTTGCCGGCGTCGTCGGTGATGAGCAGATCCGCGCCGCCCTCGAGCGAGATCTGGCGCATCGCGCCCTTGTCGCCGCCGGCGTCGGCACCGTCCGCGTCGACGTTGCCGCAGAACGGGCACAGGAGCTTGCCGGTGCGCACGCTCGTCGGCGCGAGCGTCAGCGACTTCGTCGTCGCGTCGCCGGTGTACGCGGACCCCGGCTCCTTCGGATCGGCCGCCGTGAAGTACGCCCACGTGTTCGCGGCGCGGTCGACCTCGATGTGCCGCTCCTCCCCGGGGAAGTTGTTGTCGTAGTGGAGGATCCACGCCTTGCCGTCGCCCTTGTCGACGATGCCGTACGGCGTGGTCGCGTGCCCGCCCGAGCCGTCGGGCATGTAGATGCCGATCGTGTAGCTCTCGGTGCCGGACTGGAACGCGGTGGCGAGCGTGTCGACGACATCGTTCGGCGTGAGCGTCCGGATCTCGGCGGAGCTCATCGGCGCGATCGTCTGCGTCGACCACCACAGCGCCACCTCGTGCTGCAGCTTCTTGTTGTCGGTGATCGCGAGCTCGAACGCCGTCGGCGCGCCGAAATCGGAGGCCTTGAGCTTTCCGAGCTGGAACAGGAGCGCCATCGTCGCGAGGCCCTCGCAGTGGCCGCTGTCCATCGCCTTGTTCGTCTGCTCCATCCAGCGCTGGGCGGGCGGCGTGAGGAGGCACGTGGTGCCCTCTCGGTCCGCGCAGACCTGGTCCCCGAACATGCGCTCGAGCTCGGCGGCCGTGAGGTTCTCGATGCCCTCTTCGTTGCCGTAGTTCGGGAACTTGAAGCCCTCGGTGCTCGGCGCGAACGGCTCGGCGCCGGCGCCCGCGCGGCCGCCGAGGAGCACTTTTACGCCCTTCAGCGCGCCGGTGGGTGCGACGGCCGCGCTGCCGTTCTCGACGGGCGGCGCGGACTTCTTGCTGCACGCGCCGGCGGCGAGGAGCGCGAGCGAGGCAGCGACGACACGGGCACGGGCGAGCATCGCTCAACAGCCTACACAAACCTCGTGCTACGGGGCCATGAGCGTGCGGATGAACTTCATCGCGGGCGAGCCGTACGAGAGGAGCCGGTCGTGGAACGCGCGCTCGGTGAAGCCCGGTTGCTGGGCGGCGGCGCGGCGCAGCTCCAGCAGCTGGGTGAAGCCGTAGTAGTAGGTGGTCAGCTGTGCGCTCGTCAGGCGGGCGCGCTTCCACTTGCCGACGGCCTCTCCCTCCTCCTGGAACGCCTCGCCCGTCATCAGCGCGAGCGCGTCCTTCTCTTCCATCTGGCCGGCGTGGATGTCGTGGTCGAGGATCGCGTTCGCCGCGAGCCGCAACACCATCTTCTGGCGCTCGAGCTTCACGCGCGGGCCGCCGAAGCCTTTCTCTGCCATGAGCCACTCGCTGTACACGGCCCAGCCTTCGACGAACGCGCCGCTCGAGAACACCGCGCGCAGCTTCGAGGCGAACTGGTTATTGTGCATCAGCTGCAGGTAGTGGCCCGGCATCGCCTCGTGGATCGCGAGGTCGGCGAGCATCGACTGGTTGTACTCGCGATAGAACGACGCCACGCGGTCCGGCTTCCAGTCGGCCGGCGTGGGCGCGATGGCGAAGAACGTCTCCGGCGTCTTCTCGAGGGGGCCCGACGAGTCGCAGTACGCGATGGCCACGCCGCGGCGGTACTCCGGCATCTCGATGACCGCGACCGACTCGTCCGGTACGCGGACGAGGTCCTTCTCGCGCACGAAGGCGGTGGCCTTGGAGAGGAGGCCCTTCGCGTCGGCGACGATCGACTTGTTCGTGGGGCGATTCTTGGCGACGAGGTCGAGGACCTTCTTCACGAACGCCTTGCGCTGGACCAGCGTCTCGAGCGGCGGCAGCGGGCCGAGGCGATCGGCGGCCCAGATCTGCTTCGCCGTGTCGACCATCGCCTCCTGCGTCTCGGTGAGGAGCGCGTGCGCGCCGGCGGCGATGGCGTCGATGTCGACCTTGTCCTCGAGGACGAAGGCGAGCTTCGCGGCGAACTTCTCGCGGCCGAGGCGAAACGAGCCGTCCGAGCGGGCGAGGAGATCCTTCGCGAGGAAGTCGCGGAACGCGTGGAGCGCCTTCGCGGCGCGGGCCGAGCTGTCGGCGAGCGTCGTCTTGTCGGCGGGGAAGCGGGTGGCGAGCTCGTGCTCGACGAGATCGATGAGCCCGTCGGTCTGCTGGATCGCGGTCTCGGTGTTGACCTTCGCCGGGTGCGCGAGGCGCTCCTGCGCGGCGGCGAGGACGGCCGGGATGCCATCGAGGCGCTTCGCGAGATCGGCGATGCGCGACGCGGGCGTGCCGAAGTTGCGGTTGACGAGGGGGTCGAGGCCCTCGCCGACGATGTCGGTGTAGTAGGCGGGATCGAGGTCCGCCGTCTTCAGCTGGTCGAGCGCGAACAGCGTGAACTTCATCTGATCGCCGAGGATCTGCGCGTCGATCTGGTTCTGCGGGCCGAGCATGCCGGTCGGGATCTCGGCGAGCTTCGCGAGGACGCCCTGGGCGTAGGCGCGCGCGGCCGCGTCGCCAGCGGGGCTCACGTCGGGCCAGGCGCCGTCGAAGCGGTGGTCGCCGGCGTTGGTGGCGTCGACGGGCGACAGCTTGCCGAACGTATCCAGGTACTCGGCCTCGACCTTCGCGATGGCCGCGTCAGCCGCGCCGGGCTGCATGACCGGGCCATGCCCGAGCGCGGGCGGGAGCCTCGCCGGCGCGGCGGGTGGCGGCGCGGCCGGAGCCGAGCACGCGAGCAGGGACGCCGAGGAGGCGAGCAGAAGCAAGAGATCGAGGCGAGCGGCCATGCGCGCACGGTGTCACATTGCCTCGACCATGTGAAACGCCACGGCCCTCCGCCCCCCGGGCGCCCCCCGGGGACGCTGTCATGTTTGTCAACTCCAGCTCCGGCATGATGACGAACAAAGTCAGCACCTTGACCGGGGACGCTGTCAAGTTTGTCAACTCTCACGAGTCCGCTTCGGGTTCGCCTCCCGGCGGCGCAAACAGGTTCGCGAAATAGCTCTGCCGGTGGTTCAAGAAGTCGCGCGTGATGCGGAAGTGCTCTGTCACCTCGTACGCGATGGGCGCGATGCCCGCTGCGTCGAGCTGGTAGATCCGAGCGCCCGGATACGCCATCAGGATCGGCGAATGCGTCGCGATGACAAACTGGCTCCCCGTCGTCTCGACCAGTCGATGGATGATGGCCAGGAGAGACAGCAGTCGTTGAGGCGAGAGCGCCGCTTCCGGCTCGTCGAGCAAGTAGAGGCCATTGTCCCGGAACCCATCGCGCGCGAGCGCGAGGAAGGATTCGCCATGCGACTGGGCGTGCATCGAGATGTCGCCGTACTGGACGCCGAGGTTCTCCATCTCGGTCGCGACGTTGTAGAAGCTCTCGGCACGCAGGAAGAAGCCGGCCATCGGGCGTCGGATGCCTTTCACGACGCGGATGAACGCGTGAAGCTCGGACTCCGAGCGGCGCGTCGCGAAGTCGAAGTTCTTCGTGCCGCCCTCGGCGTTGAAGCCGCACGCGACGGCGAGCGCTTCGATCAGGGTCGACTTGCCGGCGCCATTGTCACCGACGAAGAACGTGACCTTCGGATCGAGCGCGAGCTCCGCGAGCTGACGGATCGCGGGGATCGAGAAAGGATAGACGTCGAACGACGCGACCTGATCCCGCTCGAGGCGGATCGCGCGCAGGAAGCCATGTCCGTCGTCTGGGCTGCGCCGACGAGCCATGGGGCAGGATACCGGTGACCGACGCGCTTCGCCCAGAGGTGACAGAATTGACAGCGTCCCCGATCAAGCCGACGGAATCATTGGCGAACCTGATCTTGGCAGAGTTGACAAACTTGACAGCGTCCCCCCCTACTTCAGGCTCTTGCGCACGCCGTTGATGACGACGAGCGAGAGCAGGACGCCGGCGCCCAGGTAGAAGCGCAGGCCGAGGGGCGCGTCGGCCGGGAACAGGACCGCCGTCAGGATCAGCGCGTACACCGGCTCGAGGTTCGTGCTGACAGCGACGGTGAACGGCGAGAGCACGCGCAGCACGTGGAGGATCCACACCTGCGGCACCACCGTGCACAGCACGGCGAGGACCACGAGCCAGCCCACGTCCGCGCCCGAGAGCGCGGCCGGGGAGACGAACTGGTCGGGCGCGACGAGGAAGCACAGGCTGACCACGATCGCCGCCGCGCTCATCTCGTAGAGCATCAAGCGCTCGGGGATCTCGTCGCGCGTGTAACGCCCGTTCAACGTGCTGAAGACGGCCGCGAACAGCGCCGATGCGAACCCGAGCGCGAGCCCGAGCGCATCGACCTCGAGCTCGACCTGGATGAGGAGGGCCACGCCGACGACCACCACCGCGCCGATCACCAGCTCGTCGACCGCGACGCGCCGTCGAAATACGATCGGCTCGAAGACGGCCGTGAAGAACGCGATCGTCGATAGCGTGATCACGGCCGTCGCCACGCCGGCCTGCTTGATCGCGCCGTAAAAGCACAACCAATGGATGCCGATCAGCGCGCCCACGATCGCGTAGCGCAGCGCCGCGCGCAGCGGTACCCGCACCGGGATCCGCCGCGCCGGTACGAGGACGGCCATCGCGATGACGACCAGCACGAGCCGGTACCACACGAGCGGCACCGCGCTGATCGAGATGTGTCGACCGAGGATCGCCGTGCAACCCCACAGGACCACGATCGCGTGGAGCTGCGCGTGCGCAGACGGGCGCGACACACCGGGCAGAGGTTCGACCGACAAGCGAGCGCAGCGTACGCTACCGATACGAACGGCGCAGCTCGAGCACCGCCGCGAGGCCTTCATCGCACGTCGGACGGATCTCGCTCGGCGGCAGCACGAAGCCGGCCCGACCGCCCGGGCCCTTCGGCCGCAGCTCGATCGTGTACGCGAGGGCGCCGGCCTCGCCGTACGCCCAGTCCATCAGCGAGCCGGACGCCGGGTACAGCTCCACGCCCGAGATGAGCTTGTACGAGACCTGGTGCGTCGCGTACATCGCCGACGCCATGCGGTCGCCGATCGCCGCCAGCTTGTCGCGATCCTTCGCCGGCTTGCTCGAGTACGACCACGGGTAGAGGAGCAGCTGGCTGTAGGCGTGGAAGTCGATGCTGAGCGCGAACTTCTCGCGCAGCATGAGATCGCGGATCGCCGCCGACTCCGGCTCGGAGAACGCGGACGGCCCGCGGTAGTTCTCCGCGGCCTTGAGCCCGCTCGAGCCGGCGCCGCCGAACGCGAGGTCGAAGTTGCGGTTGAGATCGACGCCGTGGTTGTCGCGCTTGTTCTTCCGCCAGTAGCGGTTCGTGCTCCAGCTGTACTGGTAGCCGTCCGGGTTCACGACCGGCACGACCCACAGCTCCGTGTGATCGACGAAGTCCCGGATCGCGGGATCCGTCGCGTACCCGCGGATCAGCCGGTCGGCGACGCACGTCGTGGTCATCGCCGCGATCCATTCGCGCGCGTGCTGCGTCCCGTTGACCATCATCTTCGTGCTGCCGGGCGCGCTGCCGCCGAACTTCAACGCCCACAGCGGCCGGTTCTCGAGGGAGTTGCCGATCGCCTGCATCGACACGAGGCCCGGCGCGAGCGCCGTCAGCTCCTCGAGGTGCGTGGTGATCGCCTTGTAGTCGCGGTACTCGGCGAACCAGTCGCCGCCCTTGTCCGCCACCGCCGGCTGCGCGAGCCGCGCGTGCTCGTCGGCCGCGACCGCGTCGATGTCGGCGACGAGGACCTGCCAGGTCACGCCCTGCGCGGCGAGCAGCGGGAGCCGATCGCTGGCCACCACGAGGTCGAGCGGTAGACCCGCGCCGCGCTCCTCGCTCCACACGTCATCGGACCAGGATTCGGCGAGCGCGCATGCTGCCGCGTCACGGCAGTCGACGCGGATGGCCACGCGCACCACCGGGGACGCGGGCCGCCGCGCCGGTGATGCCAGGAGCGCCGCCGTACACAGCCCGACGCCGAGCGCCGCGAGCCCGATCCACCGCGCAGTCGGTCGTCCGATCACTTCGCGTTGCAGCACGCTTCAAGCATAGCCGATCGGGTACCGTTGGCCGGCATGATCACGCGTCGCGGCTTCGTCGGTGGGGCGCTGTCGGCGGCCGGCCTCTACGCATGTACGCGCGCGCCGCTGATCCAGGCCTCGCGCCCGCGCGTCACGCACGGCGTCCAGGCGGGCGATGTCCAGACCGGTCGCGCCCTCGTCTGGGCCCGCTGCGACGAGCCCGCGCGCATGCTCGTCGACTGGGAGACCGCCGCCGGCTCCCGCCAGCGCGGCACCGTGCGCGGCCCCGTCGTCGGCCCCGACGCCGGCTTCGCGGCGACCGTGGCCCTCCCCGCCTTGCCCGCCGGCCAGACCATCGCCTACCGCGTGCGGTTCGAGCGCGAGGCCGCCCGCGGCACGAGCGACGTCGTCGCCGGCACGTTCGTCACGCCGGCGGCGAGCGACGCGCCGTTCCGCTTCGCGTGGACCGGGGACACGTGCGGCCAGGGCTACGGCCGCAACCCCGCGTGGGGCGGCATGCGCGGCTACGCGGCCCTCCTCGCCGCCCGCCCCGCGTTTCTCCTGCACTCGGGCGACATGATCTACGGCGACGGCCCGATCCTCCCCACGAAGACGCTCCCCGATGGCCGCGTGTGGACGAACGTGTCGAACGAGCGCGTGGCCCGCGTCGCGCAGGAGATCGACGATTTCCGCGCCCGCTTCGCCTACAACCTCGAGGACGAGCACGTGCAGGCGCTCGCCCGCGAGGTCCCGATCCTCGCGCAGTGGGACGACCACGAGACGCACGACAACTGGTGGCCCGGCGAGCAGCTCGACGATCCGCGCTACACGCGCGAGCGCGACGCCTCCACGCTCGCCGGCTACGCCCGCCGCGCGATGCTCGAGTGGACGCCCATGCCGCCGGGCCCCGTGCAGCGCGTCGTGCGCTACGGCCCGCTGCTCGACGTCGTCGTCCTCGACTGCCGCTCGTTCCGCTCGCCGAACGACCGCGGCGCGGGCACCGCCATGCTCGGCGCCGCGCAGGTCCGCGAGACGATCGCCGCCCTCGCCCGCTCCACCGCGCGCTGGAAGATCATCGCGTGCGACCAGCCGATCGGCGTGCGCATCGGCGATGGCCCCGACGACGCCCGCATCGAGGGCTTCGCCGATGGCACGCCCGCGCTCACCGGCCGCGAGCACGAGCTGGCCGCGATCCTCGCCGGCATCAAGGCGGCCGGCGTCACCGGCGTCGTCTGGCTCACCGCCGACGTCCACTACGCGGCCGCCCACCACTACGAGCCACGGCGCGCGACCGTCACCGACTTCGATCCGTTCTGGGAGTTCATCGCGGGCCCGATCCACGCCGGCACCTTCGGGCCGAACCCGCTCGACGCCACGTTCGGCCCCGAGATCGCGTTCCAGTGGGCGCCGCCGCCGGGCCAGGCCAACCTCGCGCCGTGGGACGGCCTGCAGAGCTTCGGGACCCTCGACGTCTCCCGCGAGGCGCTCGTCGTGCAGCTCTGGGGCATCGACGGGAAGGCGCGCTACCGCGTCGAGCTCACGTGACGCGGCCGCGCGGCTAGAACGTGGGATCGAGCTTCACGTCGTCGAGCTCCTGCTTGAGCCAGTAGCGGAACACCAGCGGCCCGATCCACGTGTAGACACAGGTCCCGAGCCACACGAACCACAGCGCGCGCGACACCGTCGGGAAGCCCGCCTCGTCGGTCACGATGATGAGCACGCGCGCCAGCACGAACATCGCGATCATCAGCGCCACGCGCCGACCGTCGTCGCCCGTCGTCAGCCACGAGTTGAGCCGCCACCACAGCCCGAGCACCGGGCTCCGCCGCACCTTGATCGCGACGAACAAGCCGAGGCCGCCCTCGTCGTTGCCGTCCTGGGTCAGCACGAACCGCGCGTGCGTCTCGGCCGACGCCACATCGCCGCGCGCGAGGTCGACGAGCCCCGCCACGACGTGCGCATCGGTGTTCCCTGGCGCCGACTGCAGCGCCGCGAGCGCCCGCTCGGCCGCCGTCGCGTGATTGCCCACGCTCAGCTCGAGCCGCGCGAGCTGCGTGAGCGCGCCCGTGTGCGCCGCCTCGAGCTCGAGGGCCTCGCCGAGGAGCTCGCGCGCCTTCGCGCGATCGCCGAGCAGCACCTGGATCTGCGCGCCGAGCACGTACGCGCCGGCGTCGGCCTCCGCGTCGCCGATCGCGATCAGGCAGTGGGCCCACGCGTCGTCGAGCTTGCGCGCCGCGCGCAGGATCATCGCCGCCGCGTAGTGGACGTACGGCTCGTTGCCGTCGAGGCCGAGCGCGATGCGCATCTCCACGAGCGCGGCCGAGAGCCGGCGCGCGCCGAGCAGCGACACGCCGAGCGCCGCGTGCGCCTTGCCGTTGTCCGGATCGATCGCGAGCGCGCGCTGGCACAGGTCGATCGCGCCCTTCCAGTTGCTGAGCTGCCGCTGCGCGTAGGCCTGCTCGAGCAGGACCTGGATCTGTCGCTCTTCCATGCTTCCTGGCTCCCTAGATCCCGCCGGACACGATGATCGCCCACACCGGGCCCGCGACGAGCCCGAGCACGATCTCGCGCGCCAGATAGCCGCCGATGAGCGCGACGCGTCCGCTGGTCAACTTGCCGCCGTAGTACTGGTACACGTGAAACGTCCGCTCCTGCACCGTCGAGATGTAGTAGCTCATCGTGAGCTTGAAGGCGACGATCGCGGTGAGCCCGAGCCGCCACCACAGTGAGCTCGTGATCACGCCCGTGCGCACGAGCGCCACGAGGACCACCGCGAGCACGAGCGTGCCGGCGAACGCGCCCGCGCACAGCGCGACCTCCTTCTTCCGGGTCGGGCTGCCCATCGCGATCGCGTTGAACGCGAACCAGGGCCACGCCAGCCACGCGCCGGCGAACATGGCCGCCGCGAGCGGGACCTGCGGGCGCACGACGTACGCGGAGAGCGACGTCTCGAGGGGCACGTCGGCGATGTGGTAGGCGCTCATGATTTCCCGTGGCGGCGCAGGAACTCGAGGACCTCGTCGTACTGGCCGCCCTCGTTGGCGTAGCGCGCGTAGTTCCGCGCGGTGGTGAGCCACTCGATCGTCGTGGGCTTCACCTCGGCGAGCGCCGACGCGAGGTGGCCCGCGTCGATCGGCACCTCGGTGTTGCGCTCGAGCGACGCGGCGATCGCGCGGTCGGCGGCCGTGTCCACGAGGTTCTCGAGGTCCGCGCCCGAGAAGCCGGAGGTCTTCACGGCGAGCACGTCGAGGTCGAGGCTCGCGGCGGCGGGCCGCCCCGAGAGCAGGATCTTCAGGATCGACGCGCGCGCCACGCGGTCCGGCGGCGGCACGAACAGCACGCGGTCGAAGCGGCCCGGCCGACGGAACGCGGGGTCGATGGCCCACGGCACGTTGGTGGCGGCGAGGATCAGCACGCCCGCGTTGTTCTGCGCGAAGCCATCCATCTCCGACAGAAAATGGCTCACGAGCTTCGACGACGAATCCGCGCGCGCGTACTGCCGCTTCCCCGCGAGCGCCTCGAGCTCGTCGAAGAACATCACGGTCGGCGTGGAGCTGCGCGCCTTCTCGAAGAGCGCGTGCAGCTTGCGCTCGCTCTCGCCGATGTACATGTCGAGGACGTCCTCGATCGCGATGTTGACGAACGTGGCCTTGCACTGCCCGGCCGTGGCGCGCGCGAGCAGCGTCTTGCCGCACCCCGGCGGGCCGTACATGAGGATGCCGCCGCCCGCCTTCTTCTTGAACTTCGCGAACAGCGCCGGCTTCTGGAACGGCAGGATGATCCGCTTCTCGATCTGCGTCTTGACGTCATCGAGGCCGCCGACGTCGGCGAACGTCACGGGCGGTCGCTCGGGCTCCACGAGCCGCGCCACGTCGCGGTCGTCGCTCTCGCCGGTCGTCACCACCCGGAGCCGCGGGCCATCCCCGGACACGGCCGGCTCGTGCAC
>JANXOM010000228.1 GCA_025353585.1 Deltaproteobacteria bacterium | reverse complement strand
TCCGTGTACACGCCGGAGTTCGGCGCGGCCGGCGGCGACAAGGGCTGCCGCGACGGCGACGGCAAGACGCTCTCGACCGGCGGCGGCGGCGGCGGTCGCATCGTCCTCGTCAGCCTGTCCGGCGCCGGCCAGATCACCATCGCCGGCGTGCTCGACGCCACGGGCCACCGCGGCTGCGGCGACGGCAACGACTCCGGAGGCGGCGGCGCGGGCGGCACCGTGCTGGTCGTCGGCGACAACGTGTCGATCGCCGCGACCGCGGTCATCTCGGCCGCCGGCGGGCTCGGCGGCGACACGCAGGGCCTGCTCACGGATCCGACCGGCGAGTGCGCCCCGCCGTTCCAGCAGAACAAGCAGGCCGACGACTGCGGCGGCGGCGGCGGCGGCGGCATTGTTTCGGTCCTCTCCGTCAACGCCGACATCGCCGACGAGGCCGTGTTCCGCGTCGGCGGCGGCCTGGGCGGCGTCTCCACGCTGTGCACGGGCGAGGCCGGCGGCGGCGTCGGCGAGCTGCAGATCAGCGGCGGCTTCGTCGGCGAGCTCTGCGATGGCCTCGATAACGACTTCGACGACGCGGTCGACGAGGGGTTCCCGCTCCTGACGTGCGGCGCCACCACGATGCCGTCGTGCTTGAACGGCGTCCCGCAGCAGTGCCCGCCGGCCGTCCCCGCCTGCGAGGGCCCCGTCACCGACAGCCGCGCCCGGTTCGCCGTCATCGTCGACACCTCCGGCTCGATGCTCGAGACGCCGCCCGGCGTACCGACCTTCGGCGACGGCTCGCTCGGCCACCTCGGCCTCGACAACGACGGCAACGGCAGCGCCGACGACTCGCGCCTCTTCAAGGCGAAGTCGGCGCTCACCGAGGTCATCTCGGCGTACCCCGACATCGACTTCGCGCTCGCGCGCTACCACCAGGACGAGGCCGTGAACCGGAGCTGCCAGATGGCGCACAACTTCGAGTGCGAGGACATCTGCTGCAGCTATGACAACCCGAAGAACAACACCGGCTCGGCCGCGGTCCCGGCGTGCAACGTCGCGGTCGGCAGCGGCTCGGTGGCCGTGCTGGATACGTCCCCCGGCGACGAGGAGTGCATCAACTACGCGGGCACGTGCGGCGCTCCCCGGCGCGGCGCGGACGTGCTCGTGGGGTTCGGCGCGGACATCAACCAGTACCTCATGTGGCTCGACGGCAGCGAGAGCCACTTCGACGCGACGGCCACGACCGGCGACTTCTGCAACTTCGCTGGCGGCGGCGACTGCGAGCTCCGCGGCACGGGCCCGACGCCGCTCGCGAGCTCGCTGCAGGCGGTGGAGGACTTCCTGACGCCCATCAAGGCCTGCGACCGCGCCGCGATCGGTACGTGCCGCCGCTACGGCACGATCTTGCTCACCGACGGCGCCGAGGACTGCCAGGGGGACCCGGCCGCCGCCGCCACGGCGCTCCGCGCGAAGGGCATCGACACGTTCGTCATCGGCTTCTCCGTGCTCGGCTCCGAGCAGGCGCAGCTCAACGCGATCGCCGCCGCCGGCGGCACGGGCTCGGCGTTCCTCGCGAGCGACAAGGACGGCCTGGCGAACGCGCTGGCCACGATCGTCTCCGGCTCCGTGGTGTTCGAGACCTGTAACGGTCTCGACGACGACTGCGACGGCAAGGTCGACGAGGACTTTCCGCAGAAGGGCGACGCCTGCGACAACGGCAAGCTCGGCACGTGCCGCGGCACCGGGCACCTCGTGTGCAGCGCGAACGGCGCGGGCCTGCAGTGCGCGATCGATCAGCCGGGCGGCAACCCGACGGCCGAGGTCTGCAACGGGCTCGACGACAACTGCAACGGCGCCATCGACGACGGCATCTCCTGCACGCCGGGGTGTACGCCGACGGGCCCCGACATCTGCAATGGCCTCGACGACGACTGCGACGGCGCGATCGACGAGAGCGATCCGGAGGTCGGCAAGGCGTGCGGCGTCTCCGACGTGGCGCCGTGCAAGCTCGGCACGCAGGTCTGCGTCGCGGGCGCGATCCTGTGCGAGGGCAACAGCGACCCGACCACCGAGGTCTGCAACGGCGTCGACGACAACTGCGACGGCTCGGCGGACGAGAACGCGCCCTGCCCGACCAGCGACGCGTGCGTCCAGGGCGGCTGCCGGGTGCCGTGCAACGACGGCGAGTTCGCGTGCCCCGGTGGCCTCGAGTGCGTGACGGCGCCGGCCGGCAAGTTCTGCGTGCCGAGCCCGTGCGCGCACTGTACGGACAAGGAGATCTGCGACAACGACACGTGCGTGGACCCGTGCGCGGGCGTGACGTGCCCGACGGAGCAGGAGTGCCGCTTCGGCTCGTGCGTCGACTGCAACGTCCTCGGGTGTCCGAGCGGCGAGGTCTGCAGCGCGTCGAAGTGCATCGCGAACCCGTGCACGAACGTGGACTGCGCGAGCGGCTGCACGGGCGCGCTCGACTGCAGCTGCAACGACGGCGCGTGCATCGCGAACTGCGACAGCTCGCTGTGCCCGCCGGGGACGGCGTGTGACGCGACCGGCGCGTGCGTCGCGAGCACGTGCGCGGGGGTCGTGTGCGGCGCGGGCAAGGTGTGCGTGGACGGGACCTGTACCGCCGACCGCTGCACCGACGTGACGTGCAAGGCCGGCGAGGCCTGCTCCGATGGCGCGTGCATCGACGACCCGTGCAAGCTCGTCGCGTGCAGCGACGGCTACGCGTGCAAGGTCGCCGCGGGCGTGGCCGTGTGCGAGCCGAACACGCCGGGCGGCAAGACGCGCGTGTACGCGGGCGGCGCCGGCTGCGACGCGGGCGGCGGCGCGGGCGGCCTCGGCGGCGGCGGGCTCGGGGTGCTCCTCGCGCTCGCGGCCGTCACGCGGCGCCGGAGGGTCGGATGAGCAAGGTCGTCCTGGCGATGGTGCTCGTCGCCGCGACGGCGGGCGGCTGCAAGGTCCGCAGCTACCCGCTCGGCGACGACACGGCCGGCGGCGGCGATGGCGGCGGTGGCAACGGCGATGGCGGCGGCGGGAATGGCGACGGCGGCAGCGGCGGCGGCGGCAGCGACGCGGCGGTGTGCGTGCCCAGCGGCGTCGACGACACGTGCAACACGCTCGACGACGACTGCGACGGCGTGGTCGACAACGGCTTCGATCTCCAGCACGATCCGAACAACTGCGGCGCCTGCAACCACCGCTGCGCCGGCGACGGCGCGGTCTTCGGGTGCAGCGGCGGCGCGTGCATGTTCACGGCGTGCCAGCCCGGCTTCGCGGACCTCGACGGCGACGGCAAGACCTGCGAGTACCGGTGCCCGCTGTTCCCGCCGATCGCGGAGGACTGCAACGGCGTGGACGACGACTGCGACGGCGTGATCGACGAGGACCTCCCGCCGCCGCCGCAGGGCGAGTGTCGCGACACGCCCGGCACGCCGTGCGCGAACACGGTGATGATCTGCGCCACGCGCGGCAGTGACACGCGCTGGTTCTGCGACTACGGCGCGGACGTCGAGTTCGATCCGTCGGTGCCGAACGGCATCGTGCTCCAGGAGCAGCTCTGCGACGGCAAGGACGGCGACTGTGACGGGATCCCCGACGACAGCTTCACCGACCTCGGCCAGGAGTGCGACAACGGCGGCATCGGCGTCTGCCGCGACGTCGGCGAGCGCACGTGCGATCCGCTCGACCACACGCAGACGTTCTGCGATCTGTCCGTGCTGCCGAACGCGAGCCCGCCGGGCCCCGAGCTGTGCGACGGCCTCGACAACGACTGCGACGGCGTCGTCGATAACGCGACCGGCGCTGCCCGCGTGATCGACGCGATGGAGCACGTGCAGATCGGCTCGGCGGACTACTTCATCGACGAGTACGAGGCGGCGCACCCGGACGCGACGGCGACGGTCGATGGCGTGAAGACGACGCGCGCCTGCAGCAACGCCGGCGTCCTGCCCTGGCGCGGGGCCACGTTCGCGACGGCCCAGGCGGCGTGCGCGGCGGCGGGCAAGACCCTGTGCACGGCGCCGCAGTGGCAGACCGCGTGCGAGGGCAGCCCGGCGACGACGTACCCGTACGGCAACCTCTTCGCCGGCACCGAGTGCAATACCGAGGCGTTCGACGGCGTGCCGGGCGGCGCGGACGACGACGTGCTCGTCCCGACGGGCGCGGCCGCGAGCTGCGCGTCCGCCGCGGGCGTCCACGACCTGTCCGGCAACCTGAAGGAGTGGACCAACGACATCACGGGCCAGACGTCCGCGGGCGTCAACATCGCCGTCCTCCGCGGCGGCGCGTACGACACGCCGGCGGCGGGCGCGACCTGCCAGTTCCGGACCACGCGCGCGGCCGTCAACATCATCGAGCAGACCAACGGCTTTCGCTGCTGCAAGCTGACGGCACCCTAGGCGCGTCGGACGACCTACAGCTTCGAGAGATCGATGGTCGCGAGCCAGATGTCGCTGGCCTCGAGGATGTCGCGGGCCCACGGGCCGTCCTCCGCGATGTTGCTCGAGTAGTACGAGACGAGGAACTGCTGGTCGGCGATCGGGACCACGCCGGCGTACGAGGTGTCACCGGCGGACGGGAAGTCGCCGTGATCGATGACGCGGTAGCTGCCCGGCGCCCCGACGAGCTCGTACAGCGCCGTGCGCTTGCGGTCCGCGGACTCGATGAAGTGCTTGCGCGCGATGACGAGCTGGCGCCCGCCGCTCGCGAACGCCACCGGGCCGTCGAGGCGAACGCCGTCGAGCGTCTGCGGGCACGTGAACGCCGTGTACGGCGGCGACGCGACGCAGACCGCGGTGCGGAGCCGGCCGAAGTTGCCGAACAGCTCGTCGTTGGTGCCGTCCATGCGGACGAGCGCGAGCAGGTCGCCGCTCGGCAGGAACACGAGCTCGGTCTCGAGCGGCGTGTCTTCGCTCTTGGCGTAGATGACGGCGCCGGCCGTCCAGGCCTGGCCGTCCGCGGACGTGAACAGCTGCACGCTCTGATCGCCGTCGTGATACGCGGCGCTGTAGTTCACGCCGGCCGCGTCGTCGCGGATCCGCCAGAAGCTCCACATCTCGGGCCCGATGGCGGTGAGCGGGCCCCACGTGGTGCCGCCGTCCGCCGAGATCGTGTTGACGGAGATGGAGTCGACGTTCGAGTCGCGGTCCGACGTCACGGGCAGGCGCGTGATCGCCTTGAGCGCGAGCTTGCCGTCGATGACGTAGAAGCTGGGGTCGCGCAGGTCGCGGTCGACGGGCGCGGGGATGATGGCGAGCAGGTCGAAGTGCGCGCCGTGGTCCGCCGAGCGATAGACGCGGAGCGAGCTGTTCGGGCCGAGCACCTGGTTCTCCGCGGTGCGGTGGACGAGGTACGTGGCGCCCTGGAACACCACGAGGTCCGTGTTCTCGTCGTGCGGGCACAGCCCGGTGCGGCAATCGAGGTTCGTCTCGTGCACGCCATCGACGAACACGCGCGCCGAGGTCAGCCAGGCCGGCCCGGCATCCCCGGGCGATGCGGCGTCGCTGGTTGGCGCGCTAGCGTTATCACCACACGCCGCCACGAGCAGGGCAAGGATCAGGCTGCGCATCCGCGGGTGGTACCACGGCGCGCAACCGGCGCGCGGGCTGGTCGATATAGCGCACCATGCAACCATCCAGTTTCCGGTATCAGCAATCCATGGGCAGGTTTAGAGGGGTTCGCGAGCTGCTGTTCGTCGTGTCGATGGCCGCCGTTGCATCGGCGTGCGGGACAAAGGCCAATCCGGCCGCCACGTGTGCGGACGGCACGTGCAGTGATCCCGTGTTCCCGTTCTGCGACGTCGACGGGGCGGTCGGCGGCACCGCGAACGCCTGCATCGCCGTGACGTGTACCGTAGGCGAGGTCGCCGAGTGCCGCGGCTCGGCGGCGCTGACGTGCAGCGTCGGCGGCACGAGCTTCGACGAGATCCCGTGCGACCACGGCTGCGCGCCGACCGTCGGCTGCAAGGCGTGCGACGCCGGCCAGACGGTCTGCGCGAACGGCGCAGTCTCCGTCTGCGACGGCAGCGGCAACGTGGCCTCGACCGCCTGCGCCCTCGGCTGCTTCATGGATCAGCCGAGGTGCACGGACATCGACCCGAGCAACGGGCTGGCGATGTACCTGGACATGGTGACAAACCCGCCGGACGTGCACATCGACTCCACCGGCACTGTGAATTCCGACACGGGCGAGTTGGTGTTGACGCCCAGTCAGGCAACGTTGATGATTCCGTCCTTCATCGCGCCGCCTTCGAATGGCGGTCCTGCGATCCGGGTCTACGTTGTACGTGACCTCGTCGACGATACCCTGTACCTCGCCGGCTCGCTCCCCGTTGCGATTCTTGCGTCCGGGGACATCACCATCAACGCGCCGATCGATTCTCATGCCGGCAACTCCGTCGCATGCGCCGGAGGCCCCGGCCATGACGCGGGCGAAAATCCGGACTTCTCCGCGGCCAGCGGCGGCGGCGGCAATGCCACGTCGGGCGGCGCCGGCGGCGGGATCACCGGCGACGCGACGATAGCGGGTGGCGCGGGCGGCGCCATTGCGGGCACCTCCGACCTGCAGCCGTTGGTCGGCGGCTGCGATGCCGGCTCGATCTTGGTGTTCGCAGATTCGAGTTTGCACTATCCTGGCTCGCCTGGCGGCGGCGGCTTACAGCTGAGCAGTCGCACTCGAATCACGGTAAACGCTCGAATCGACGCGTCTGGTGGAGCTGGCTATGTAACCGGCGACCAGATTACGGCGGATACGAGCAGCCTGGTGGTCAGCGGCGGAGGAGCCGGCGGCAACGTGCTGCTCGAAGCGCCGCTGATTGACCTGAACGCCGGGGCAAACCTGGATGCCCGGGGCGGCAGCGGCGGCCAGAACGGTGCTGTCGGATTCAATGTCGGAGAGGCGGGCCGCGGTTCGACCACCGCGACCGCCAACGGCATCGCGGGCGGTTCGGTTGTTGCCAACGGCAACCCGAACATTTCGTACTTCGGCGGTGCGGGCGGCGGCGGAATTGGCCGCATCCGGATCAACGTCCCAAACGCAGCGGTAAGCATGCAGCATCTGCCGACGCTGGTTGGCGCGCTTAGCGTCGCCACATTGCGAACGCGCTGACCGCCGAAACGCGAACAGCGCGACAGATTTCTCCGCCGCGCTGAACAAGACAAACGACGGGCGGCCGCTTAAGGGCAGTTACCGCCGACGGCAAGCATATCCAGCGCACTGCG
>JANXOM010000292.1 GCA_025353585.1 Deltaproteobacteria bacterium | reverse complement strand
GCGGCGAGCACGAGGAACACGAGCAGGATCGCCAGCGGGAACACGACGAGGTTCGCGCTGCCCTCCGTGACCTGCTGGTAGCTGAGGTCCGTCCACTCGAGCGAGAAGCCCGGCGGCAGGGTCTCGGCCGACAGCTTCTTCACGGCCGCGATCGCCTCCTCCGACGACATCTTCGCCGGGTCCGCCTGGCCCACGAGGTCGGCGGCCGGGAAGCCGTTGTAGCGGACCACCGGATCGGGCCCGAAGCCCTCGTGCACGTCGACCACGGTGCCGATCGGCACGAGCGTCCCGGCGGTGTTCCGCGTGCGGAGCTCGCGGATCTGCTCCACGCGCTCGCGGAACGGCGCGTCCGCCTGCGCGATGACCTGGTAGGTGCGGCCGAAGCGCGTGAAGTCGTTCACGTAGGCCGAGCCGAGATAGATCTGCAGCGTGTCGAAGAGGTCCGTCAGCGCGATGCCCTCCGCCTTCGCCTTCGTCCGGTCGACGCTGACCTCGAGCTGCGGCACGTTCGGCTGGAACGTCGAGAACGGCGGGGTGAGCCCCGGCGTCTTCGCGATGCCGCCCTGCAAGAGGCCGAGCGTCTGCGCCAGCGCGCCGAAGCCCGCGTCGCTGCGGTCCTCGACGTAGAGCGAGAACCCGGCGCCCGTGCCGAGGCCGAGGATCGGCGGCGGCATGATGGCGAACGCGAAGCCCTCCTGGATGCCGAAGAACTTCCCGTTGAGCTCGCCGGCGATCTGCTCGGCGGAGTGGGTCCGCTCGTCGAACGGCTTGAGCGTCAGGAACACGACGGCGGAGCTCGGCGTGTTCGTGAAGTGCACGGCGTTGAGGCCCGGGAACGCGATCGCGTTCGCCACGCCATCGGTCGCCAGCGCGCGCGTGGTCAGCTCGCGCACGACCTTCTCCGTGCGGTCGAGGGAGGCGCCCGGCGGCATGTTGACGATCGCGACCAGGTACGCCTTGTCCTGCGTCGGGATGAAGCCGCCGGGGACCTTCGTGAACATGACCACCGCCATCGCGATCGTGGCCGCATAGACCACGAACGCCGTGCGCCGGTGGCGGACGGCCACGCCCACGCCGGCCGCGTACGAGCGCGAGCCGCGCTTGAACACGCGGTCGAAGATCCGGAAGAACCATCCGAACAGCAGATCGATCAGCCGGGTCGGGATGTCCCGGGGCGCGCCGTGGGGGCGCAGGAGCCGCGCCGCGAGGGCCGGCGACAGCGTCAGCGAGTTGATCGCCGAGATGACGGTCGAGATCGCGATGGTGGCCGCGAACTGCTTGAAGAACTGGCCCGTGAGGCCCGTCATGAACGTCATCGGCACGAACACCGCGCACAGCACCAGCGCGACGGCGACGATCGGGCCGGAGACCTCGCGCATCGCCTGGTGCGCCGCCGACCGCGGGTCGAGGCCCGCCTCGATGTTGCGCTCGACGTTCTCCACGACGACGATCGCGTCGTCGACCACGATACCGATGGCCAGCACCAGGCCGAACAGCGTCAGCGTGTTGATCGTGAAGCCGAGCGCCAGGAGCGCGCCGAACGTGCCGACGATCGACACCGGCACCGCCAGGAGCGGGATCACCGACGCGCGCCACGTCTGCAGGAACACGATGACCACGAGCACCACGAGCAGCGCCGCCTCGAACAGCGTCTCCACGACGGACGAGACCGACTCCTCCACGAACACCGTCGGGTCGTACGCGACCTCGTACGTCAAGCCGGCCGGGAACGTCTTCGCGAGCTCGGCGAGCCGCGAGCGCACGCCGTGCGAGAGCTGGATGACGTTGCTGCCCGGCGCCTGGAAGACCCCGATCCCGACGGCCTGCTTGTTGTCGAGCAGCGACCGCAGGGAGTACGTGCCGGCGCCGAGCTCGAGGCGCGCCACGTCGGCCAGCCGCGTGATCTCGCCGTACGGGCCCGTGTGGATGACGATCTGGGCGAACTCCTCCTCCGTCACGAGGCGGCCCTCGACGTTGATCGAGAGGAGATAGTCGGCGGGCTTCGTCGTGGGCGGCGCGCCGAGCTGGCCGGCGGACACCTGGACGTTCTGCTCGCGGATCGCGCGCACCACGTCGCTCGCGGTCAACCCGCGCGCCGCGATCTTGCCGGGATCGAGCCACACGCGCATCGCGTAATCGCCCGAGCCGAACACGCTCGTCTGGCCGACGCCGGGGATGCGGCGCAGCTCGTCCTGCACGTGCAGGATCGCGTAGTTGCGCAGGTACAATGAGTCGTAGCGGCTGTCGGGCGACAGCAGGTGCACGACGAGCGTGATGCTCGAGGACTGCTTCTCGGCCGTGACCCCCTGCCGCCGCACGTCCTCGGGCAAGCGCGCCAGGGCCTGGGCGACGCGGTTCTGCACGTTGACCTGCGCGGCGTCGGGGTCCGTGCCGGGCCGGAACGTCACGGTCAGCTGCATGGCGCCATCGCTCGAGGCGACGGACTTCATGTACATCATGTGATCGACGCCGTTGATCGCCTGCTCGAGCGGCGCGGCGACGGTCTCGGCGAGCACCTTGGGGTTCGCGCCCGGATAGAACGCGCGGACCTGGACCTGCGGGGGGACGACCTCGGGGTACTCGCTGACCGGCAGGATCGGGATCGCGATCGCGCCGATGGCGAAGAGGATGATCGAGAGGACACCCGCGAAGATCGGGCGGTCGATGAAGAAGCGCGAGATGTTCACGGCCGGGCTCCGGAACCGGCGGCCGAGCCCGCGGCCGGCGGCGGCGGCGGCGGCGCAACAGTGACCTTCGCGCCGGGGTAGATCTTCTGGATGCCGCCCACGACGACGCGGTCGCCCGGCGCGAGCCCGCTCGTCACGACGCGCAAACCCTCGAAGATCGGCCCGAGCTTGATGTCGTGGCGATCGACGCTGTCGGTCCCGTTCAGCGTGTAGACGTACTTGCGGTCCTGGTCGGTCAGGATCGCCTTGTCGTCGACGAGGAGGGTGCTCTTCGCCGCGCCCTCGGCGAGGCGCACCCGCGCGTAGAGCCCGGGCGCGAGGCGCTTGTCCGCGTTCGGGACGCGCGCGCGTACGCGGATCGTCCCCGTCGCCGCGTCGATGCGGTTGTCGACGAAGTCGATCGTGCCGGCGTGCGGGAACCCCGACTCGTCGGCGAGGCCGATCGTGACCGGCGCGGCCTCGGCGTGCGCGGCGTAGCGCAGGTAGGTCTGCTCGTCGCCGGTGAAGTAGACGTAGACGGGATCGACCGAGACGACGGACGTCAGCACGGTCGGCGCGGGTCCGGCCGCCACGTAGTCGCCCTGCGTGACGAGCGCCTGGCCGGTCCGACCCGCGATCGGCGCGCGGACCGAGGTCCACTCGACGTCGAGCCGCGCGAGGTCGACGCTCGCCTGCGCGGCCTGCACGTCGGCGTCGGCCTGCGCAGCCGTCGAGGCGATCGTGTCGCGCTCGACGCGCGGGATCGCGTTCGCGGCGAGCAGCTTCTCGGCGCGGGCCGCATCGGCGCGCGTGAAGTCGACGCGGGCGCGCGCGCGGGCGAGCTCGGCCGTGGCCCGGGCGAGGACGGCCTGGTACGGGCGCGCGTCGATCGTGAACAGCACCGCCCGGGCGGGCACCTCGGCGCCCTCCTTGTAGCGGACGGCCGTCACGTAGCCGGCGACACGCGGGCGGACGTCGATGTGCGAGATCGCCTCGACGCGCCCGGTCAGCTCGTCGGTGGGGCTGACGTCGCGCTGCACCACGGCCTGCGCGGTCACCTCGGGAGGCGGGGGCGCTTGCGTCGCCGCGGCCGTCGAACATGCCGCCAGGGCCAGTGCCGCCACGGCGGCACCCGCGGGGTGTGCTAGCTTAAATGGAGTCATCCTCCGGTTCGTATACGGAGGAGCCCTCCGGTTGGCAAGCCGCGCGACGGAGGTTTCCCCATGCCGCGCTCCAACCCCCCACAACTCCAGGCGCCTCCCGCCGCGGATCTCGCCGCGAAGCCGTTGCGCGCGGACGCGAAGCGCAACTACGACCTGCTCGTCGCCGCCGCGGACGCTGCGTTCACCGAGCACGGCGCGGCCGCGTCGCTCGAGGACATCGCGCGGCGCGCGGGCGTCGGGATCGGGACCCTGTACCGCCACTTTCCGACGCGGGATGCGCTGCTCGCGGTCGTGCTCGACGAGGGCACCGCCGCCATCGTGGCGCGCGCGGCCGAGCTGCTGGACGCCCCGTCGCCGAGCCTCGGCCTCGCGCAGTGGCTCGAGGCGCTCGTCGGCTACAACACGATGTACCGCGGGCTCGCCGAGGCCGTCGCGTCCGGCTACTTCGCGAAGAAGACGGCGCCGATGTGCCGCGGGTGCGATGCGATCGCGGCGGCCGGCGCGGCGCTGGTGCGGCGCGCGCAGGAGGCGGGAGAGCTGCGGGCGGACGTGGTGCCGAGCGACGTCGTGATGGCGGGGCAGGCGGCGGCGTGGGTCTACGAGCAGACCAAGGATCCCGAGGCGCCCAAGCGGCTCCTCGCGACGTTGCTCGCCGGGCTCCGCGCGGACGACACGAGCTATCCGGCGAAGCGCAAAGCGAAG
>JANXOM010000139.1 GCA_025353585.1 Deltaproteobacteria bacterium | reverse complement strand
GAGGGAATCCCTTCGCGACCGGCAACCTGCGTCCATGCCCTCGCCGAACGTGAGCTGGCCTACGTGACGCGCAGCGGTTCCCACCCGCTTCGCCCACCGGTGCGGTCACGAGCCCCGTCACCCGCCCGCCGAACGCCGCTTGATTGTCCTCGCCGCCACCGTCGCCGCCCGCCCGCCCGCCGAACGCCGCTTGATTGTCCTCGCCGTGCGGGCGTCCGTGTCGAGCTCGACGAGACGGCGCCCAAGGGCGAGATCCGGGTCAATCGCGTGGCGGTCGGCCCCGAGGCGATCCTCGAGGACGTGCTCGCCGACCGTGCGACGAACAGCCCCGATCCAAGACCTTCATGACGTCTTAGACCGAGGCCACGGACTGTGCAGAGCCTGATACGGATGAAGAGGATCGCCGCCGAGGAACACGTGCGTGCGGTGAGCGTCGGGACCCGGAGAGCGCCCAAGCCCGGTGCGGCTACGTCCATTCCGTGAACCGGTGGGTCACGGGGCTCGCCGCAACCGTTCATACGCCTGCCACGATGTCTTTCACTAGGACCTCCCAGCGCAGCGCTGGTGGAACGAAGCCGTAGGCGCTGACACGGAAGTCGCCACCACCGAATCGTCTTGTGAGGTCCTTCAGCGTGCACCCGCCGCTGGCGTGGAATCCTCCAAGCTCGACGATGTCGGCAAAGTCGACGTTGTCGGACACGTACGTGCCGCGATAACGACCGACGCTGATCCTCGTAGCTGCATCGCGCGGAAGCTCGTCCAGCAGGCGCGCGAGTTCTGCGGCGCTTGCTCGCGGGATGTCGCGTTCGCGGGCCACGCGCGGTTCGGAGGCGGTGAGAAGGTGCTGCTCCGTCAAGCCAACGCACCACTGGTCGAAGAGACCATGCACGGTCGATGGCTCGATCCGCAGGCCGATCACGATCTCGGCGAGCGACTGGCGCTGCTCGAAGCGCTCGAACACGAGCGCGGCGAGCTCGCCCGGCGATCGTTTCGGCGCGCTCGCGGTTGAGCCGACGCCGCGCGAGGGCTTGTCGCTCCGTTCGTTTGCGATCCGGGCCGCGAGGGCCGTGACCTCGGCTTGCGCGAACCACCGCACGTCGTTCTCGTCGACCGTGGGGTGCAGCTGCGTGCCCTCGTACCGGCGCACGGTGGAGATACTGACGCCGAGACGCTCCGCAACCTGACCGCGGGTGAGGCGATCACCGCTGGGAAGTGCCGATAGATGTCGTGATTTCCGCGTCGGCGACGCGGTTTTCGAGGGTGTAACTACTGATTCTGGTTTCGAAGGAAACCGGATGGGCAAATCCCGCGACATGATGAAAGCAGCTTAGCTGGCGGGTCTGACATGCCGGCGAGGCAGGGTGCTGACGCGTGCCGCGGCATGACCGATGGCAGGCCCCGGCTCGCGATCAGACCCTTCGTGCAGACTGGTCCAAGGAGTCGATCATGTCCGCGTCAAACGAGAACGAGTCGCCGACCTTGGGGATCGCCGGTGGCGCGAGCCCGCTCATCGATGAGCCGGCGCTGGCTGCGAAGCTCGGGGTCTCCCGGTCAACGCTACAGATCTGGCGCTACGCCGGGCGCGGGCCACGCTTCATCAAGCTCGGTCGCATGGTCCGGTACCGCGTCGCCGACGTCGACGAGTTTCTCCGCGCGAACACACACGGGCAGGTCGCGTGATCGATCCCCGCGCTTTCTCCGAGATCGACGACGGGGTAGACTAGGTCCGATGGCGAAGAAGCCCACCGCGAAGAAGCGCCGTACGATGACGATCGAGCAGTTTCATCGTGATCGCCGCGCGGTGATCGCTGCGGCGAAGAAGGCTGGCGGCGTCGATGTCGTGAACGCCGATGGTTCCGTCCGCTTCCACGTTTCGAGCCCGCACGCCGCCCTTCCTGAATTCCGGTAGCTCGTGTCCGCGGACGCGCACCTTCGCCGCTGGCTGGCGCAGGGCCTGACCGGCTGCCAGTTCGCCGCGCGCATCGCTCGCGAACGGCATCGGATCCTCTCGTTCGTGGTTCCCGCTGTAGCCGACGAGGCGGACGTCAGCGGCTTCCTCGATACTTGCCGGGAAGCGAGGCTGCCGGCGATCGCGATCTTCACGGGCATTCGCACCGAAGCGGCGCTCGTCGAGCAACTCGCGCGCCTGAGCGAAGGCGAACGCTGGCGGATCGCCGAGGTGTCGCCGGACGGCGTCGAGACCGACGACGTGTTCGTCGGCGTGGACTGGCGAGTCCGCGAGGGTCTGGTCTCATCCGTGATGGGGTTCGCGCCGTTTGCGTCGATGCCGGTCACGCGGCGTGCGCCGTACGTGTGCATTGCGGCGTGGCCGGGCGAGCGCGACAACCCGCAGTGGACGAAGTTCGAGAAAGGCATCGTTCACTTCCTCGACACGGATCTCGGCGGCCTCGAGCTCACGAAGGCGAAGTACCAGGCGCTCACCAAGGCCAGCGTCGACGCGACGAAGGACCTGCTGAAAGATCCGCCGGACGACGCGCGGTATTACCGCAGAGCTGCGTTCCGCCTCTCGCCATCGGCGCG
This sequence comes from Deltaproteobacteria bacterium, assembly GCA_025353585.1. Classification (GTDB taxonomy): domain Bacteria; phylum Myxococcota_A; class Polyangia; order Haliangiales; family Haliangiaceae; genus JABFXX01. The sequence goes on along the minus strand of JANXOM010000139.1, from coordinate 1,692 downwards.
CGCCCTTCTTCGCCCGGTCTTCACGCGCTGACGCGCGAGCCGATCGCCCTCGCCTTGAATCGGCTCGACAGCGTTGAGCCAATTGGTCAGACGGCGTCTGACCTATTCGGCCGACGTGCGAGGATCCCGTAAATCCAAAGCAAGACGAGTGGTTGGCGAATTGGTGCGACAGTGTCGCCCGGATTCACCAGACAGCGTCCGGCGAATTCGCGCAGCTCCGCGGAACGGATGCCGCGCGAGGGCAGCCCGATTCGATCGACGGCGTTGATCGAATCAGGGGAGGGCCCTGAGGTGCCCTGCGCGCCGCGACTTCGTCTTCGGCTCGGTCGGCGGGTTCATCTTCGCGAGCAGGAACTGCGTGACGCGCTCCTGGCACTCGGCGAGGTGCTCGATCGACAGGTTGACGTAGCCCGCCGTCACCGAGCCGCGCGGCGGGCGGTGGTTCGTGAGCACGTCGATCGCGAACGGCGAGATCTGGCCGACCTCGACAAGCGCCGTGGTGTACGTGTCGCGAAGCCGGTGCGGCGACGGCAGGATCCTCTTGGCCTTGCCGAGCTCCTTGTCGTAGCGCTGCTGCTTGCCCTCGATCACGTGGCACACGCCGCCGGCCTTGTGCTCGCCGAGCCCGAGCGCTTTGCATAGATCGCATTCGCGATCCTTGATCGCGCGCGTCGGGAACACTCATCCGCCGTCGCCCTCCGTGTAGGCCTCGCGGTTCTCGGCCGCGCGGCGCGCGAGGATCCGCACGCACTCGGAGCTGAGCGGGATCGTGAACGCGCGGTCCTTGCCGCCCTTCGGGTTCGGCCGGCGCAGCGTGCCGGCTTCGAGATCGATGTGGTCCCAGCGCACCGTGGCGGCGTCCATCCGGCGCAGCCCGGTGAAGAGCATGAACAGCTGGTAGTCGCCGCGAATGCCGGACCGCTCGCGCACGCGTTTGCCATCCACGATCACAGGTTCGAGCTTCGCGACGGTCGCGAGCCACGCGGGAAGCTTCGCCCACGCGATCGGTTCCTGGCGCCGGTGCTCGCGGTTCCAGTGCACGGCGATCGTCGGGTTTGCCGGCAGGTCGTGCTCCTTGAGAGCCGTGTTCCACGCGGCACGGATGTGCCGCATGATCCGGTTCGCGATGTAGGGGCCGTTGTCCTTGCTGAGCTTCTCGTGGAACGCGCGGCACTCGCTCCGCTCGATCTCGTGCAGCGGGCGCTTGAGCCAGTCGGCCAGGTACTTGTCAGCCTCGCTCTTGATCGTCGTGATGCTCCGCGGGCTCGCCTGGTTCGCCTTCATCCGCGAGATGTGCAGGTCGAAGGCGCTGCCGAGCGTCGGGGCATCGTGACGGCGCACGCCGCGCGGCCCGCGCGGATCTTCGCCTCGCATCATGTCGGCGAGCACTCGGACCGCCGCATCACGGGCGCGCGCGACCGTTAACAGGTTCGGCTGCAGCACGCGCATCTTCTGGGGCCCCCAGCGGCCGACGGTGATCACCCGCTGCTCGCGTCCTACCCGGTGCTGCACCATGAAGCTGGTGCGCAGCTTCCCGATCGTCACGCCGAAGCCGGTCAACTTCGAGTCCCACACTTTGACGCGGTCTTGGGTGCCCAGATCGAACGACTCGAGAAAGCGGTCTGTCAGCTCTACGGTTGCCTTTTTGCCCACCATTTGCCCACCAAACCTACCGCACTCGCGGGACGTCTG
>JANXOM010000116.1 GCA_025353585.1 Deltaproteobacteria bacterium | reverse complement strand
CGTCGGCGCCGAACACGCCGAACGCCTTCGCCAGCTCGGCTGGCTTGGCGCTGCCCTCGGCGGTCGCGCTGACGCGGACGCGGAGGAGCGGGCCGTCGGGCCAGTCGAGCGCGCCGGCGAGCCTGGTCGCGGCGTCGCCGTCGATGACGTCGGCGGCCATGACGAGCTCGCGCGCGTCGATCGTGCGCGCGCCGCGCCAGATCGGGACCGAGGCCTTCGCGAGGAACGCGGCCGTGATGCGGCCGAGGCGCGCGCTGTCGAACGCCATGCCGTCGGGCGCGGGGCGGATCAGCACGTCGACGGCGTCGATGCGCTTGCCGAGGCCGGCGTCGGGCGCGCACGCGGGCGCCTTGCCGATCGTGAGCGGGTGCCCGGGCAGCCGCACGATCGCGCATGACTGGATCTCGATGCCGGGCGGGCACACGCTGGCGAGCCGCTCGCGCACCTCGTCGGCGGGGAGCTCGGAGCGCGGGGCATCGGCGGGCGTCTCCCAGGTCTTCATGCCGGGCGCGAGGTGCTCGAGGTCGACGTCCATGAGCTCGCCGAGGCTCGGGATGCCGAGGCCGAGCGCGGGCCCGAACGTGATGCGCGGGTGCGGGTTGAAGCCGCGCGTCGTGCACAGCGGGAGGTCGGCGCGCCGGAAGCTGCGCGCGAGGAGCCGCGCGAGGTCGTGATGGCCGAGGAAGGCGGCGCGGCCGACCTTCGCGAAGCGGATGCGATAGGTCGTGTACGTGATGCCAGCGCCGACGTAGCCGGCGAGGCGGACGCGCTCGCTGCGATCGGTCTCGCGGTTCTTCACCTTGTCGGAGACCTCGCCCGGCGAGCCGCCGCCGCGCTCCGAGACGTCGACCATGCCGGGGCCGTCCACGACGGGCAGCGACCGCGCGGCCGGCCGCGCCTCCGCGCCGAGGGCCGTCAGGGCCACGAGCCGGTCGTCGCGCATCTTCGTCAGATCGCAGGCGACGCCGCAGTCGTAGCAGACGAGGCGGCGCTGATCCGGCGCCGCGTCCGCGAGGTTCGTGTGGTGGATCAGCATGCCGGCCACCTTGCCGCACGGCGGGCTCGCCCGGCCCTTCATCGCCTTGCGGTACTCGGCGAGGAGGAAGCCCTCCTCGAGGCCGACGTCGATGTGATCCCACGGCAGGCGCGCCGCGATCGGCCGCGTGCCGAGGTCGCTCGCCACGTCCACGCCGTGCGTCTCGAGCGCGCGCTGCCAGCGCTCGGCGTCGAACACCTCGTCCCAGCCGTCGAAGCGGGCGCCGTCGCGCCACGCCGTCTCGATGACGTCCGCGATCCGGCGATCGCCGCGCGCCAGGATGCCCTCGATGAACGAGATGCCGCTGTGGTGGTGCTTGAGGCGGAGGCCGGCCTCCTTCACCGTCGCGCGGAGGACGCCCTGCTTGCGCACGATCTCGCGCTCGCTGTCCTGCGCGCACCACTGCAGCGGCGTGTGCGGCTTCGGCACGTGGCTGCTGACGCTGACCGTGACCTCGGCGCGCTTCTGCACGTGCTCGCGGCCGATCCGCAGCATGCGCTGGCCGGTCTCGACGATGCCGCGGACGTCGTCGTCCTCCTCCGTCGGTAGGCCGATCATGAAGTACAGCTTGAGCCGGTGCCAGCCGCGCGCGAACACGCGCCGCGAGCTCTCCTCGACGTGGGCCTCGGTGACGTTCTTGTTGACGACGTCGCGCATGCGCTGCGTGCCCGCCTCGGGCGCGAACGTCAGGCCCGAGATGCGCGTGAGCGCGAGCTCGTCGAGCAGGTCTTCGTTGAGGCCGTACGCGCGCAGCGAGGCGACGGACATCGACACGCCGCGCTTGCGCAGCTCGCCGGCGAGCGACTTGACGAGCGGCGTGATGCTCGAGAAGTCCGCCGTCGACAGGCACGTCAGGCCCGTCTCCTCGTAGCCGGCCTTCTCGACGCCGTCGATCAGCGACTTCGCGATCGAGGCGGGGGAGCGCTCGCGCACCGGCCGATAGATCATGCCGGCCTGGCAGAAGCGGCAGCCCTCGGTGCAGCCGCGCGCGATCTCAACGGAGGCGCGCTCGAACACGGCCTCGGCGTACGGAACCGGCGCGTCGCTCGGGAACGGATAGTCGTCGAGGTTCCGGACCATGGCGCGCGAGATGCGGGCGGGGGCGCGCGGATCGAGCGGCGCGCCGACGACGGTCATGCCGGTCGCGGCGTCGATCTCGGTCGCGTACAGCGCGGGGACGTAGAGCGGGAACCGCGACGCGAGGTCGGCGAGCGCGTCCCGGCGCGTGCGCTGGCCGGCGCGGATCGCGCGGCGCAGCTCGGCCCACGCGAGGACGATCGCGGGGAGCAGCTCCTCGGCCTCGCCGATGAACGCCGCGTCGATGAACGGGGCGACCGGCTCGGGGTGCGAGGCGGTCGGGCCGCCGACGAGCACGAGCGTGGCGTCCTCGGCGCGGTCCGCGCTGCGGAGCGGGATGCCGCCGAGATCGAGGAGCGTCAGGAGGTTCGTGAACGTCAGCTCGTACTGGAGCGAGACCCCGAGCACGTCGAACTCGTGGAGGGGGCGCTGCCGCTCGAGCGAGACGAGCGGCACGTCGTGCGCGCGGAGCTCGGCCTCCATGTCGAGCCACGGCGCGAAGGCGCGCTCGCACCCGATCCGCGGGTCGCGGTTGAGGAGGGAGTAGAGGATCTTGGTCCCCAGGTGGGACATCCCGATGTCGTACACGTCCGGGAACGCGAGGCAGACGCGGGCGGAGACCTCGGGGCCTTCCTTGATGACGGCCTGGTACTCGCCACCGAGGTACCGCATCGGCTTGGCGACGCGGTCGATGAAGTCGGCGTAGAGGTGGCGCATGGGGTGAGCGGTGTAGCAAAGGCGCCCTCTAAGAGCTAGGTTCCCGTCATGCGCACCGTTTTGCTCGGCCTGCTCGTCGTCGCCGCGTGCTCTAAGTCCGGATCGGCAAAAGATCCGGCCCCGCCGCCCGCCGTCGTCGAAGGCGCGACCGCCAAGGCCTCCGACCCGGCGAGCCTGCCGCCCGCCGGCACCGCCCCCACCCCTGTCGCCGTGACCAAGGAGCTCGATATGATGTGGACCGCACCGCTCAAGACGCTGAAGGGCACCCCCGCCAAGCTCGAGGACTACAAGGGCAAGGCGCTCATGATCGTGAACGTGGCGAGCAAGTGCGGGAACACGCCGCAATACAGCTCGCTCGAGGCGCTGCAGAAGAAGTACGCGGCGCAGGGGTTCACCGTCATCGGCTTCCCGTGCAACCAGTTCGGCGGGCAGGAGCCGGGCACCGCCGAGGAGATCTCGGAGTTCTGCGCGGTGAACTACGGCATCACCTTCCCGATCATGGAGAAGATCGACGTCAACGGACCGAGCCGGCACGAGGTCTACAAGGCGCTCACGCCGATCGCGGACGCGAAGGGCACGACCGGCGATATCCGCTGGAACTTCGAGAAGTTCGTCGTGTCGGCGGACGGCACGAAGGTCACGCGGTTCGACCCGCGGACCAAGCCGGATGACCCGACGGTGATCGCGGCCGTCGAAGCGGCCTTGCCGAAGAAGTAGCGTCTGGCGTACCTGCCCCGAGGCGTGGGCAGTGGCTACCCGAGTAGTCGGCGGATTGATCCGTGTCGTCACAGGAATGTCGTTGACCCGGGGTGTCGTGAACTCGTATCACCCGCCCATGCGGACCTGGATCGCGGCCCTGATCGGGATCGGAATGGCGGCGTGCGCATCGGCGAAGATGGACGCGCCTCCGGACGTGTTCGTGCCCCCGGACGCGGCGCCCGATGCCGCGCCCCCGGATGCCGTGATCGACGCGGCGCCGCACCCGGTGACGCTCTCGTCGATGTCCGTCGACCCGGTCGCCAGCGTGCCGGCCGGCCTCACGACGCAGCTCCACGCGACCGCCCACTACAGCGACAGCACGACCGGTGACGTGACGGCCACGGCGGTCTGGACGAGCTCCGCGAGCGCGATCGCCTCGGTCGACGCGACCGGGCTCGTGACGACCCACGCGATGGGCCTCGCGTCGATCGTGGCGACGGTGGACACGACGGCCGGCTCGCGTACCGTGACGGTGGTCCCGGCGATCGTGGAGACGCTCGTGGTCGCGGCGCCGGCGGTGTCACCGCTCGCGAAGGGTCTGACCGTGCAGCTCGTCGCGACGGGCACGTTCAGCGACGGCACGACGGGTGACGTCACGGATCGCGCGACCTGGGCGACGACAAACGCCGGCGTGGCGACGGTGACGGGCGGCCTCGTGACCGCGGTGGCCGCGTCCGGCACGGCCGACATCTCGGCGACGATCGACGCGCAGCAGGCATCCCAGACGGTCACGGACGCGGCGGCGAAGGCGGCCTCGCTCGCGATCACGAGCGGCGATGTCGCGCTCGCGCAGCACCAGAGGGCGAAGCTGCACGCGACGCTCACGTTCACGGATGGCACCACGCAGGACGTCACGACGACCGCGGCGTGGGCGAGCGATGCGGCGGGCGTGGTCGCGACGGGGGCGTCGCTGGCCGCCGGCGGCGCGCTCGCGACGGCCCATATCTCGGCGGTGGCCAGCGGCTTCACCGCGACCATCACCGCGACGGTGACGGCGGTCGCGTGTCACCCCGTGATCAACGAGGTGCAGGCAGGCGGCGCGTCGGCGGGCGACGAGTGGGTGGAGCTCTACAACCCGTGCACGCTGGCGATCGACGTCGGCGGCTGGACGCTCG
>JANXOM010000048.1 GCA_025353585.1 Deltaproteobacteria bacterium | reverse complement strand
GGCCTTCAAGGACGGCAGGAAGAAATAGCCGCCACCGCGCACCGTGACGACGATCGGCACCGACCGCAGGCGAAGGCGGACCGGCGTCGCGGGGATCGTGAACGGGCAGTCGCCGTTGCTGTTCCCCATGATCGGATCGGGCTCGCCGTGCAGGCCGTGGAAGCCGGGGCTCGAGAGCCACGTCTGCTGGATGAACTCGAACCCGCGCGCGATGCTCGCCTGGATGCAGATGAAGTAGAGGCCGCGGGCGACGCCGTCGGGCTTGCCCTGCTTGGCCTCCGCGAGCGGCAGCGGCGAGCCGTAGGAGCGCCCGCGGCGCAGGATGCGGTGGCGCTGGACGACCGTCTTCGACTCGCGCTTGCTGCCGCCGCGGGCATCGCGCGGGTTGGCGCGCCGCACGTGCGACGAGATCGGGCACTTCATGCCGAGCGGGTCGGCGTCGGCGTAGGCGAAGTTGTTGACGAGGTTCACGGCCGCGAAGGCCGGATCGTCGTTCAATGGCGTCTGCACGAGCGAGGCGCCGCTGCGCCAGCGCCCCATCATCTTCGCGCCGAGGTATTCGGTCATCGCGTCGTGCTTCGCGGGGTCGGACTCGAGCGCGCGCGCCTCGGCCGCGAGGTACCCCCACAGCCGATCGACGTGCTGCTCGAGCTTGCGGAACACGAGGTAGGTGCCGTTGTGGCCGAGGTCGAAGCCATCCCAGCGCGGGCTGTGCGGGATCGCGGCGTACTCGTTCGGGTACCCGAGGAGGATCTCGCCGGCCGCGAGCGTGTCCTCGCCCTTGTGGCGCGGCTCGCGCGAGCCCGGCAAGAACGGCTGGGAGAGGCCATCGGCGAAGCCGAAGTGCTCGCGCATCCCGAGCGGGAAGCCGATCTCGTCGGGGCGGAGCGTCGCGCCGGCCGCCACCAGCTCCGCGCGGCGATCCGCCAGCATGGCGGCGCGGGCCAGCTCGGTGCGCGCGTACACCATGACGAGGAAGTCGAGGCGGTCGGCCTCGGCGCCGAGCTCCCAGCCCTCCTGCGCGTCGTCGCCGAGCATGCGCGCGCGCGTCGCCATGCCCTGCGTGGCCTCCTGCGGAAAGCTGCCGATGACGTCGTCGGGCACGCCGAGGGACGCGAGCCCGCACGGCGAGAGCGCGACCTGCAGGCGGCCATGCGGCGCGCGCTGGTGCTTCGCGGCGGTGGTGACCTGCGCGGCGATCGCGGCGAGCCAGGCGCGGCCGCGGGCGGCGTCGCCGGGCGCGGAGCCAAAGCGCCCGAGGATGTAGCCGGCGAACCCGTGGTCGTTCCAGCCGTTGTAGACGAGGCCCTGGATGTCCTCGAGATCCCTGGCGCTCGGGTGCGGCGGGTGCGGCGGGTGCGGTTGGCTCACAGGAGCTCCAGCCAGGCGCGGGCCGCCTCGTCATCGCCGAGGTGCGCGAACCCGCGGCGCAGCGCGATGTCGTCGCGCACGTTCTGGACGGTGGAGGTCGGGACGCCGGTCCACCAGACCTCGGTGTGCACCTGGTTCCGGCGCGCCCAGCTCTTGAATGCCTCCTCGTCGCGCGAGCCCTCCTGGACGAGGTTCCGCGTGCGCGGAAAGCCGACGCCGTTCGACCACACCCCGGTGAGCCCGCTCGACGCGCGGTCGACGAACTCGCCGAGGTAGCTCTCCCAGCTGCCGTCGTAGTTCGAGAAGAACAGGAGCCGATGGCGGCGGCGAGCGTGCGGGACGCCGTGGCGATGATCGAGGACGATCACCCAGCGCGCGAAGTGGATGTCGGTGATGCCGCCGAGGTTGCCGTGGACGAAGATGGCGGCCGCCGCCAGATCGATGACGGAGAGCACGGTCCACGCCGTGAACAGGCGGAACCAGCCGGGCTTGATGTCGACCAGGTGCGTGAGCGCGTTCTGGGTCACGCCGTCGGCGTCCTCGCTGGCGTGGTGGTCCTTGTCGTCGTAGACCGGCCGCGGATCATGGTCCGGCACGTCCGTCGCCTCGCGGTGACGGAGGAGCAGGTACCAGGGGATGGCGATGACGAGGAGCAGCGGCGAGAGCGCGAGCAGCAGGAGCGCGGCGAGAAGCTTCGCGACGAGCCAGCGCACCGTGTCCGAGGTCGGCGGCGACGTGTCGAGGTCGGGGCGCGCCGCCCGGACCGACGCGACCAGCTGCGCCTGCACCTGCGCGGGCGACTCGTGGCCGAGGGTGGAGCGCTCGCGATCGACGGCCGCGCGGAGCGCGTCGTGCAGCTCCGCGTCGTTGACGACCTGGCGGCGCGGGACGCCGCGATAGCCGGCGTAGAACGCCGCCGAGCGGTGCGTGCGGGCATGGACCCAGCGCCGCCACGCGTCGTGATCCGCGCGACCGGCGGGCGGATAGCCGGCACAGCACGCGAACGCCGCGTCGAGCTGGGGGACGGCCGCGAACACGGCCACGAGGTAGTCGGCGAGCGGGCCGTCGTAGTTGCTCTCCCAGGCGAGGACCGGGGCCAGCTCCGCGCGCGCGTCGTCCACGATGACGAGGCGCATGAAGTGCGTGTCGGGGAGGTCGTCGCGGCCGCGGAGGGCCGTCGCGATCTCGTCGAGGATGGCGGGCAGGTCCCGGGCGCGGTCGGGCGCGAGCTCGGCGAGGATCGTCAGCGCGTGCGTCGCGTCGAGCATGGCTAGTTTGCGCCGCGCGCACCCGGCAGCAGCATCGCGAGGATCGCCGCGGGCTCGCGCACGCCCTCCCCTTCCAGCCACGCGAGGGTCGCCGCGCGCAGCGTGCCGCCCTCCGTGCCGCCGACGAGGCGGCCGAGCCGGTCGCGAACGGCGTTCGCGAACAGGTGCGTGTCACAGGCCTCGAGCCCGGGGATGCTCTCGCGATAGGCCCGCTCGGCGCCGGCCTCGTCGCCGGCGAGCTCGGCGTAGACCCCATCGAAGGCCCGCGCGACGGGCACCATGATCGGGACCGGGATCTTGCGGAACGCGCGCAAGTGCTTGCGGGTCTGCGCGAGGGCGGCGCGCCGGGCGGGCGAGCCGGCGGGGGCGGCGGCAGCGAGCGCGACCGCGTGCCGCGCGAACGAGGTGCGGAGGAGCAGCGCCTGCATGGGCGCCCGATCGAGGAGCCCGCGACGGATCATCGGCCACTCGCGCGCGATCTGAGCCGTCACGCGCTCGGGCTGTCCGACGTAGAGCGCGAGGTCGATGCGCGAGCACAGCGCGAGCATCTGCTGGAGCTGGTACGCGCCGTCCGGCACGGCCCAGGAGCCGAGCGCGTCGTCGAGGCCCGCCTCGATCTGCACCGGCGTCATGCGCGCGAGCCACGCGACGGGGAAGCCGCAGCGGAGCGTGACGGCGGCGTAGCGATTGCCGTTGCGGAGCGCGGCCTCGGCCATCGCGGGGACCATGCGCGAGAGCTCGCCGATCTCGCCGAGGTAGTAGAGCGACCAGCAGTGGAACATGCTGACGGTGTCGAGCTCGAAGCCGGCGCGCCCGACGACGGCGCGGTAGCGCGCGATCGCATCGGCGAACTGCGCGGCCGCCGAGCGGAACTTGTTGTGGACGAAGAACTCGAGCATCGCGCGCGTGGTCATCAGCTGCGACTGCGCGGGCGGCGCGTCGAGGGTCTCCGTCATCTGCGCGAGCCGGTCGAGCACGCGCTGAGCGCGGGCCCGCTTCGCCGTCGCGGCGAGGAAGTCGGCCTCGAGCGCGAGGGCGCGAGAGACGCGCCAGGTCTCGCCGAGCTCGAGCGCGGCGTGCAGGAAGCGCGTGCCGAAATCCATGGACGCGAACGTGTCGACGAGCAGGAGGCCGAACGAGGTGCCCTCGCAGACGTCGACGCGCGTCAGCTCGGCTTGGCTGATCTCGGACAGCGGGCGCGGCGTGAAGCCGAGGCCGCGAACGCGCATCCACGCGCGGCGTAGCAGCATCGAGATCCGCGCGCGCATCGGTGACTTCGCCAGCGCGAGGCCGACGGCGCCGAGCACGTGGCGCGTCATCTCCATGCCCTCGGCGATGTAGCCAGACTGCAGGAGCGACGCGGATGCGCGGCGGCGGAGCTCGAGGGTCGTCGCGCCGTCGGCGCCCGCGGTGGCGGCGAGGTACTGGTCGGCGGCATCGCGGGGGCGGCCGGCGTCGGCGAGGGCATCGCCGAGCTGGGTGCGCAGCTCGCGGCGCTCGTCGTCGGACCACTGGCCGCCTTCGAGCGCGATCGCGTACCAGCGCGCCGACAGATCGAAGTCGAGCTTGGCGCGCGCCTCGTCGCCGGCGCGCCGCGCGTAGCCCGCCGCGTGCTCGAGATCGCCGGCGCCGTACCAGTGGCGCGCGAGCTGGTCGGCGGTGCCCTTGCCGGAGAGCGCGGTGGCGATGGCGCGGTGGTGCTTCGCGCGGCGCTCCGGGGGCACGCCGGCCGCCACGGCGAGGCGGATGCGCGCGTGGTAGGGCTCGATGGTGTCGTCGGAGCGCGAGCCCGAGCTGCGCACGACCCGCTGGGCCCGCAGCGACGAGAGCTGCCGCGAGAGCTCGGCGCCCGGGACGGCGGAGGCCGCGCCGAGCACGCGGCGGGTGAGCGGCTCGCCCGCGATCGCGACCATCTCGGCGAGCAGGCGGGCGTCCTCGCCGAGGCCGTCGATCCGCTCGGCGAGCATCGCGTCGAGGCCCTTGCCGGCCGCGTCCTCGATGCTGCGGTTGTGCAGGTAGCGCGTGAGCTCGATGAGGAACAGCGGGTTGCCGTCCGCCTCCACGACGAGGCGCTGCGCCGTCTCGACGTTCAACTCGCCGAGCTGGGACACGGCGAGCGCGAGCGCGGCCGCCTCGGGGAGCGGGCCGAGGTCGACGAACGTGGGCTCGGCGTCCATGCGGCGCACGAGGTCGAGGACGGCCGTGTCGTCGGCGCGCGTCGCGAGGACGAGCAGCAGCGGTGGCGGATCCGGCGCGCGCATCAGGTCGGCGAGGAGCGCGGTGGTGTCGCGATCGACCCACTGCATGTCGTCGAGGAACAGGACGACGGTGCGGCGATCGCCGAGCCGCTGCAGCGTCTCGCGCAGCGCGTCGAAGGCGTGGGTCCGGCGGGCTTGCGCGTCGGCGATCTGGCGCGTGCGGGGCGCGTCGGCGATCGCGGGGACGCGGTCGAGCACGGGGAACAACGTCGGGAGGAGGCACGCGTCGCGCGGCAGGAGCGCCTGCGCCTCCTTCGGCGGCAACGCGAGCCACCAGTCGGACAGCTCGTCGATCAGGTGATCGATGGCCTTGTACGGCACGTCCTCGCGCTCGATGCAGCGGCCGCGGAGGAGCAGCACGTCGTCATGCGTGGCCTTCACGCGGTCGAAGAAGCGCGAGACGAGCGACGTCTTGCCCATGCCGCTCGGCGCGCGGACCACCGCGACGGCGGCCCGGCGGCGCGAGAGCGGTTCGAGCGCCGCCTCGAGCTGGGCGAGCTCCGCGTCGCGACCCGAGAAGCCGCCGTCGCGCGAGAGGCTGATCATCGGCAGCCGGCTGCTGTCCGCCTCCCCGACGCCGAGCCGGCGGAGGAGCGCGGCGCCGCTCGGGCGATCCGCCGGCTCGCGCTCGAGGAGCTCGGCGCACAGCTCGTCGAGGTCGGCGGGGATGCCGGTCGCCAGGCGCGACGGGCGCGGCGCGGCCAGCGTCTGCTTCTCGAGGAGCACGCGCGCGGGGGCGCCCTCGAACGGCAGCCGCGCCGTGAGCGCGTGGAACAGCACGACGCCGAGCGCGTACCAGTCGGCGGCCGGCGTGAGCGCCACGTCGCCCGCGCACTGCTCGGGCGCCATGTACGCGATGGTGCCGGCGATCATGCCGTCGCCCGCGTGCCGCCGCTCGAGCTCCGCGACGAGGCCAAAGTCGAGGAGGACCGCGCGCCCGTCGCTCGTGACCTGGATGTTCGACGGCTTGACGTCGCGGTGGATCTTGCCCGCGGCGTGGAGCGCGTGGAGGCCGCGGGCGAGCTGCGGCAACGCGGCGCGCAGGCGATCGAAGTGGCACGGCGTGGGGCGCACGCCGCTGATCGTCTCGGCCTCGCCCTCGGGGACGATCGCGACGGCCCCGCTGCCGATCGCGCCCAGGGCGGCCACGCGCGCGCCGCTGGTGGTCGTCGCCGCGTGTGCGATCTCGAAGTCGCTCGTGCTGCGCTTCCACAGGTAGGCGAGGAGGTCGACGCCGTCGAGGAGCTCCATCGTGAAGAAGCACGACTCGGTGTCGACGACGAGGTCGTAGAGCGCGACGAGGTTCGGGTGGCTGAGGTCCGCGAGCACGCGGAACTCGCGCTTGAGCTGGTAGACCTTCTCGACGTTCGGGTTCGAGATCGTCTTGAGCGCGACCTTCTGGCCGCTCTCGCGGTCCTCGGCCTCGTACACGACTCCCATGCCGCCTGCGCCGATCCGGCGAAGCACCTGGTACCGCTCGGTCGCAGTGGCGACGTTCAACACCCTCGGGTCGAGCTTACACGCTGGCCCTGGCGGCGACCGGCGACGGGACCGGCAGTATTTGCTGGCGCCTGCTAACCGCCGCGGAGGCCGCGCGCGAGCTGGCTGATGGGATAGACAGTCGCGCGAATTCCGTTGCGGAATCCGACGGGGCGGATGCCGCGCCCGGTGCGGAACATCGAGGCCTTGAGGGTGCGCTGGTCGATCGCGAGGCGCGAGGTAAGGCGCAGCTCGATGATCGGCTTGCCCGCGATCTCGAGGACGATACGCGCGACGTCATCGACGATGTCGGCGTCGAGGCGGCCCGTCCTGTCGCCGGCGCGGTCGACGGCGCGCCGCTCGGGCCGGTGGACTTGCCACGTCACGGAGCCCTGCCCCGGCGACCACCACGGCGTGACGGTCGAGTAGTCGTTGTCCAGGTAATCGACCGCGTCGGTCAACTCGCGGGCCTTCGCCGCCGTGTGAAACGACTCGAAGCTACCGAGCAGGAGGTCCTGATCGCCGACGCTCGCGTCGTCGACGGCCGTCTTCTGGAAGCGAATGTCCATGCCGAGGACGTCGTGGCCCGTCGTGGCGAGGCCGGCGAACGCGCCCGAGAGCCGGACGAGCGCCGGGCCCGCGAGCTCGGGGCCGATGATCTTGTCGTGGGCGATGACCTCCGCGCGACAGAGGACGCCGTCGGCGTGCACCGCGCGTTTCCCGCGATACAGGCTGTACCAGAAGATGAAGAGCACGCCGAGCAGGAGCCCGACGGCCGCGCCGAGCACGAACAGCACCAGCAACCCGAACCCGACGATCCACCGCATCGCCGCGAGCCTACGCCAACTACGGGGGCGGCCACACGGCCCGGCGGCCGAAGTCGTGCAGATGGACGATCCACTCGACCGTGGCGAGCTCGGACACGAGCGGCGAGCCCGGCAGCGCGAGGCGCGTCTTGCCGCGGATCACGACGAGGAAGCGCTGACCACGGCAGGTATCGAGGGCGTAGCCGAGCTCCTTCGTGTGGAGGCTCTGGTACCGGACGTCCGCGCTCGTGTCGCCGGCGCAGACGCGCGCGAGGCCAGCCGCGAGCAGCTGGTCCATTTGCGTGGCCTCGTCGGCGGAGAACGGCGCGTCGCCCGCGTCCGTCACCTGGTGCCAGCCGTGTGTCCGGCGCTCGGACCGCTCGACGAAGCGCCGCGTGTCGCTGGCCGGGCACTGCAGCACCTCCTCGACTGCCGTCACGTCGCCCGTGGCCGCGCAGATGGCCGGCGGCGGTGCGGGTGTGGCGGCCGGCTCGGCGGCGACCGCGCGAGGCAGCGCCGCAGGGAGAAGCAGGAGCCCGAGCCACGCCACGGTCCGCATCGGCTCGACGGTAGCGCGCGCGCAGACGAGGTGCCATCGGCATCGCGCGGGCCGATCTTGCTATGCTGCGTGCGTGAAGCGCGTCGCCTGTCTGACCACCGTGGGCCGCGCGCCGACTGACGAGGCGACCTTCTGGCGAACGCAAACGATGGTCCAACGCGTCTCGGCCGTCGAGGCGATCAGACAAGCAGCATGGGGATTGTACGGTGGAGCTCCCGACCGACTGGACCGCGTTTTTCGCATCACTACGACAGCACCGCGTCCGCTTCCTCCTGATCGGCGCGCACGCTCTGGCCGCGCACGGCCGCCCGCGGTTCACGCAGGATCTCGACATCCTGATCGACCCGACCGAGGCGAACGCTCGTCGACTCGGCGCCGCGCTCCGTGACTTCGGCTTTGCGGGCGCCGGCCGCGCCGCCGCCCGTCTCGCGAGCGGTGATCGGATGATCACGCTCGGACACCCCCCGCTGCAGATCGATATCCTGAACCGGATCTCCGGCGTGACGTTTCGAACGGCGTGGAAGCATCGTGTTGCGCTTGCCACCCCGGGAGGCGAGATCCCGGTCCTCGGGCTCGCGGATCTCCGCGCGAACAAGCTGGCAAGCGGACGCCCGAAGGACCTCCTCGATCTCGCGCTCCTCGACGAAGGCGCACCGGCGATTCGCGTTCGGGCCCAGCGCAACGTCAGTGGAAGCCGGCCAGCGCCCAGAGCGCCGCGGACTCGTAGACCCGCCCGCGCGCGATGACGAGCTTCGTCTTCCGGATGTCGCCGATGGCGGTGAGCGGGTTGCCGGCGACGACCACACCCAGACCGAGAGCTCGCATGATGCGACGGTAAAGCGCCCGCCCGCTGGTATGGTTCCGCCGTGGACGACATCGACGCGCAGCTCGCCGCCGTGGGGGCGATCGTCGTCGAGGACCGCGCGCTCCGCCGGCTGATCAAGCATCACCGCGGGCTGACGGGGATCGGGCTGCAGGTGCCGCACGCCGATTGCTACGCGCTGTCGCGGACGGCGCTCGCCGCCCTCGAGCCCGAGCTCGCCGCGCGCCCGGACCTCCCGGACCAGGTGGTCGCGATTCGCGCCGACCGCGCGCTCCTCCGGACGGGCAGCCCCGAGGCCTGGACGGCGGCGTGGCGGCAGATCTTTCACGGGCGCGTGCACGCTGCGTTCGAGGCGCGCGCGGGCACCGACCACGCGCTCACCGCCGCGGCGATCCGCGAGCGCGTGCACCGCGTCGGCGAGACGGAGTTCGACGAGATCCGCGTCGTGCTGCGCCAGGAGGACAGCCTCCTTCCGCCCGAGGACGACCTGTCCACGTACGTCGAGTTCGTCGCGCTCTACCTCGAGCTGAAGCACTTCGCGCCCCGCGAGATCGCGCGCATCTTCCCGACGCTCCATCGCTCCACGCACGTCGACGCCACGATCGGGCTCGACGTCGACGATATCGCCCTGCTCGCCGCCGCCCGCCCGGCCGCCGCGCCCCCCACGCCGGAGCTCGCGGCCGCGGCCACGGCGGTCCGTGCCCGCCCTCCGCTGCGCCGGGTCCGCGAGGCCTCCGCGCGCCCCGCGGCCGTCGCCGCTCGGACCAAGGGCAACTTCACCCGCGCCGCGATCCTCGCGCTCCGCGCCGGCGATGACGAGCTCGCGCGGGCCGACCTCGACGCGCTCGTGGCCGCCCTGTCCGCGGCGCTCGGCGGCGTCCCCACGGCCGGCTGGACCGAGGCGCTCTTGCCCGTCGCGCGCTACGCGGCGAGCCAGCGCGTCGTCCGGTACACGGCGGGCGCCCGCCTGCTCCACGATCTGCAGTCGGCGTGCGTCGACGCCGCGCGCGAGGATCGCGTCGTCGATGCCGTGACGTGGGCGCTGTCCGGCGGCAAGCAGCCGGTGATCCGCTCGCTGCCCGCGACGCGCGAGATCCGCTTCGCGAAGCACCTGCACGCGGCGAACAAGAAGATCGCCCAGGCCGGCCTCGTCTCCGCCGAGGAGCGCGAGCAGCTCGCCGCCGCCGTCCACACGATGGTCGAGCACGCCGACGATCAGGTGCGCCGCGTCATGCGGCCAAAGATCGAGGCCGCGCTGGACGAGGTCGACCTCCGCCCCGCGAACCTGCCCGAGCGCGTGGCGCAGAAGAAGCTCGTGGACGAGCTGCTCGACCAGGCCGTCGCGGTCGGCCGGCTCTCGCTCGGTAACCTGCGCGACGCGCTGTCTCACAGCGATCTGAAGATGCACGACCTCCGCGCGTCGCAGCTCGGTCGCGGCGATCAGCTCCTGCGCGCCGACAAGATCCTCGCGACCACGCTCGACGGCGTATACCGCCGCGGCGAGATCTACCTGCGCGCGCTGCAGAAGCTGTCGTCGATCCTGTTCGGCACGCGCGTCGGGCGGCTGCTCAGCCGCTTCATCTTGCTCCCCGTGATCGCGGCCTACGTATCCATGATGGGCATCGAGCACATGGGCGGCGCGCTCGTGCACCTCACGACGGGCGTCGAGCTCGAGGCGTCGCACCCCGACGAGACGCTCGCCGTCCTCGCCGTCTTCGTGTTCGCGCTCCTCCACGTCCGGCCGTTTCGCGACGGCGTCGTGTTCGGGATCCGCCTGCTCGGCCGCGGCCTGCGCGTCGCGCTGTGGGACACGCCGCGGGCGGTATGGCGCCTGCCCCTCGTCCAGCGCGCGTCGCGGAGCTGGGTCGCGCGCTACCTGGTCAAGCCCGGGATCCCGGCCGGCCTCGCCGTGCTCCTCTTCGGTGGTGAGATCCGCTGGCCGATCGCGGCCGTCGTGTTCGCGGTGTTCGCGGCCGTGATGAACTCCCGCACGGGGCGCCTCGCGTGGGAGCTCGTCGCCGACTGGCTCGTGATGTCGAGCCGGCACGTCGCGCGCCGCCTCGCGCCGGGCCTCTTCCGGCTCGTCATCGACGTGTTCGCCACGCTGATCGAGATGTTCGATCGCGGCCTCTACCGCGTGGACGAGTGGTTCCGGTTTCGTGCCGGGCAGTCGCGCGCGACCATCGTCATCAAGGGCGGGTTCGGCACGCTGTGGTTCTTCGTGACGTACTTCCTGCGCCTGTTCGTGAACCTGATGCTCGAGCCGGTGGTGAACCCGGTGAAGCACTTCCCGGTCGTGACCGTCGCCGCCAAGGTCATGGTCCCGTTCATGAAGCCGCTCTACCAGGCGGTCACGCCGGCGTTCCAGAGCGTGTTCGGCCAGGCCGTCGGCAGCGGCCTCGGCGGGTTTCTGTTGTTCGTGATCCCCGGCGTGGCCGGGTTCCTCGTCTGGGAGCTCAAGGAGAACTGGAAGCTCTACGCGGCGACACGCCCGGCCGAGCTGCACGCGGTCGGCTTCGGCCACCACGGCGAGACGATGGCCACGCTCCTGCGGCCCGGCTTCCACAGCGGCACGATCCCCAAGCTCTACGCGAAGCTGCGCCGCGCAGCGCGCAAGGGCGACGAGCGCGCCGTCGCGAAGCAAAAGGAGGCGCTGCACCACATCGAGGAGGCGATCTGGACGTTCGCGGATCGCGAGCTGGTGGCCACGCTCGACGAGGCCACCCCGTTCCGGGCGACGGACGTCGCGGTCGCGCACGTGGAGCTCGCCTCGAATCGCGTGCAGCTCGTGCTCGCGGCGCCGAGCCTCGGCGCCGAGCCGGTGACGATCGCGTTCGAGGAGCAATCGGGCTGGCTGCTCGCGAGCGTGCCGATCCGCGGCTGGATCGATCAGCTGCCGGCCGACCAGCGCGCCATCTTCGAGATCGCGCTCGCCGGGTTCTACAAGCTCACCGGCGTCGACGTGGTGCGCGAGCAGCTCGCCGAGGCGCTCCGAGGCGCGAGCGGCGGCGTCCCGGCGTACGACGTCTCGCGCGAGGGCCTCGTCGCGTGGCCCGGCCCGGGCTACGCCGCGGAGATCGTGTACGACCTGCGCGCGCGGCACGTCACGCACGCCATGCGCGGCGAGGCGATCGCCGGGCTCGTGGCGCCGGTGCTCGCCGGGCGCAACGCCTTGTTCGGCCGGGAAGCGCTACGCTGGACGACATGGACCACGGCGTGGAAGTTGCTCGCGGCGGGAGGCGAGCCGCCGCGGGTCGTGTCGGGCCCGAGCCTCGTGCCGGCGACGGCGCTGCCGCTGCCCACCGCGGAGCTCGGCAAGGTGGTGGCGTGAGGCGCGCGGGGATCGCGATGGCGCTCGCGCTCGCCGCCTGTCGCGGGGGCGAGACGCACGATGCCGGCGCCGATGCGCCCGATGTCCCGTCGGCGTCGGAGGGCGTCGCGCTCGGCGTCTTCGGGGTGCCGAGCCCGGACAACGGCGTCGAGGATCCGGTGTTCTTCGTCGGCTGCCCGCGCAACGGCCTCGCGTCGGTCGAGCTCTACGTCCTCGAATCCGACGGCAGCGTCGTGCAGGAGGGCACGTTCGTCGCCACGTTCACGCGCACCGGCACGCCGATCGCCCACGACCACGTCGCGATCCACACGTCGCTCGTCCTCGATGTGGACGAGGGTAGCGCCGACCCGGGGGACGCGCCGTTCGTCTACACCGGCACGGTCACGGCGGATCCCGTGTTCTTCAACACGGCGGCCCACACCTTCGCCGTGCACGTGCTGAACCCGGCCCAGCCCGCGATGAACAACCTCGGCGCGTGGAACGCCGAGACGCTCTCGACCTGCAGCGGCGTCTAGTCCGGCCGCAGCGCGGTCCCGGGCGCCCAGCACGCGTGCGTGCCCGATGACATCCGCGCCGGCAGCGCGACGCGGGCGATCGGCCCGTCGCTGATCCGGGCCGCATCGAACACGTGGCACTCGCTGCGATCGCGCGCGACGTCGCTGACGAACGTCACGATCCAGCCGTCGTCCTCGGCCGTCCCGCCCGGCCGCGGCGCCATCGGGGCCTCGCTCGCGTACACGCCCTCGGGGTACTTGAACCGCTGCTCGGCGCCGGTCTCGAGGTCGTAGCGCACGAGGCCGTCGAACAGGAACCAGCCGCGCGGCGCCGTCATCGACCACACGTAGCGGTGCTTCCGACCCGGCTTCGCGTAATGGATCGACGGGAACTCGCTGATGTCCTCGTAGAGCCGCTCCTCGCGCGTCTGGCCGGTGCGCAGGTTGAAGCGCCAGCGGTGCGGCTTGGCGACCATCGCGTAGATGTCGAGCATGCGCTTGATGCCCGCGTACTGCCCGTCCGCCGGATCGGGGCGCGGCAGCGGATCGGCCTGGTGGTAGCCGTCGAGGACGATCTCGTCGCCCTCCTCGTACGCGTTGATCCAGTGCAGCACGTACGTCGCCGACGCCTCGAACCAGCGGACCTCGCCGCCGCGGCGCGGGACGATCGCGAACCGCGTCGGCATCTCCGGATGCCAGCGCGGACGATGGACGCCCTTCGCCAGCATGTCCGGATCCCAGAACAGCGGCATGTCGTTGAGGATCGCGTAGTGCTCCGTGAACGCCATGTCGTGGGGCAGGCGCGGGCCCGGCAGCGGCACGGGCTGCTGGTGGATCGGGTGGCCGGCGGCGTCGAGCACGCCGAACGTCATGTACGGCGCCTCCGTGCCGTAGCCGAAGTAGAGGAGCTCGCCGGTCGCGGGATCGAGCTTCGGGTGCGCCGACACGCCCATCTTCGTCTGGCCCCACGGCGCCGCGCCGTGCGGCGCGAGCGTGACGGGGTCCGTCTGATAGACATCGCCGCACTGGTAGAACGTCGTCAGCGCGCGCCCGGCGTGCACGACGACGTCCGTCGAGGAGGCGTCCTTCATGCGGCCGCGCGCGCCCCAGCCATCGCGCAGCGACTTCGCCGGCGACTCCACGATGCCGGCCCACAGCGGCGCGCCCGCCTCGAGCTCGGCGGCGAGGCCCGCGGTCCGGATGAAGCGGTTGCGATACGACGCGCGCCCGTTCGCGAAGCGGATCGCGTGCAGCATGCCGTCGCCGTCGAACGGGTGGTAGCGGCCGATCGCGGGCAGCACCGGGTTCTCGGTGTTGCGGAGGTACACGCCGTCGAGGTCGGCGGGCAGCTCGCCCTCGACGACATCGCACTCGTCGGCGTCGTACTCGACGAATTGCGGCTGCCACGCGCCGGTGCGGTACGGGTGATCGTCGGGCTTGGGAAAGCGGTCCGGAACGCGGCTGACCTCGCGGACGATCATGGTGGGGTGAGCCTATCCCGCGCCGACGACGAACGCGACCACCGTCGACGCGCTGCCGCCGAGGTTCAACGTGCCGAACCGGCGCGCGCCCGGGACCTGGCAGGCGCCCGCGCGGTCGGTGACCTGGTGGGCGGCGTCGAGCACCATGCGCACGCCGGTCGCGCCGACGGGGTGGCCGATGCCGACGAGCCCGCCGCTCGGGTTGATCGGGGCGGCGCCGGTGCGCGCGGTGCGGCCGTCCTCGATCGCCTCCCACGAGCGGCCCGGCGCGGTGAGGCCGAGGTGATCGATCGCCATGTACGCCGTCGTGGTGAAGCAGTCGTGCACCTCGTAGCCGTCGAGCGCGGCGCCCGCGGCGCCCGCGGGCCCGGCCCGCCGGCGCGCGTCCGCCATCGCCTCGGCGACGTGCGGGAACAGCAGCGCGCCCGGCGCGGCGCGCGCGAGCTTGCTGGCGAGCGACAGCCCCGCCGTGCGGTGGCCCCAGCCGAGGAGCCGCGGGATCTCGGCGAGCGCGCGGCCGCGCCGCGCCGCCCACGCCTCCGCGAAGCGCGTCGACGCGAGGACCACCGCCGCGCCGCCATCGGTGACCTGCGCGCAGTCGCTGCGGCGCACGCCGAACCCGCCGCCGCGCTCGATGACCGGGTTGGTCGCGTCGTCCTCCGCGAACGTCGCCGCGTCGACGGTCCAGCCGCGGGTCTGCGCGAGCGGGTTGTCCTTCGCGTTCGCGAACGCCTGCTGCGCGAGCGCCGCGAGGTGCCGGCGATCGAGGCCCCAGCGCTCCGCGTAGGTCGCGCCGATTTTCGCGAACTGGTGCGGCCAGAGATACCGCGCCGCGTCCGTCTCCTCGCCTTCGCGCCCGACCCACGCCGCCGCGCCGAGGTGCTGCGCCGCGACGACGCCGCTGACGTTGCGCTCCTGCTCGACGCCGAGGACGAGCGCGCAGTCGTAGTACCCGGCCTCGAGCTCGGCGGCCGCGGCGAGGATCGCGAGCGAGCCCGAGGCGCACGCGCCTTCGTGTCGCGACGCGGGGATCCCCCATAACGCCGGCCGCATCGTCGCCGGCATCGCGCCGAGGTGGCCTTGCCCCGTGAACAGCTCGCCGAACGCGTTGCCCACGTGGATCGTGCCGACCTCGCTCGCCGCGATGGCCGCGTCCGCGAGCGCCGCGTCGACGAGCTCGCCGGTCAGCTCCGCGAGCCCGCCGCCCTCGCGCGCGAGGTGCCTGGCGAAGTCACTCTGCGCGCCACCCAGGACGAACGTCGTCATGGCCGCAGTGTAGCGACCCGGGCCTGGCCGCGCGGCCTTCCGTGGCAATTCGCCCCGCCACCCGTACGCGGCGCAAGTCCGCGTCCCGCCTCGCGTCGAACCTGGCGCGGTCGTTGCTGAACAGCGCGGCATGCGGAAGATCTCGAGCCTCGTTTCGGTGGCGGTCGTGCTGGTCGGCGCGGGCCTCGCAGGCTGCAGCGGCGCGGCCACGCCCACCGACGACAACCCGTTCCTGCACCCGACGGACGATGACGGCAAGGAGGACTCGGGCTACGTGAACCCCGACGGCGTCGAGGTCGAGGTCGATCTCGAGGGCGACGTCACCGGCCCCGCGTACGAGCTCGCCGACGGCCCCGCGCAGCTCGGCCAGTTCGCGATGACGTACTTCCGCAAGGCGAACACGATGTACATCGAGTCGCTCGCCGAGGACGCGACGGCCGCCGATCGCGCCGAGTGGCTCGTCGACGGCACCTGGTACACCGAGGCCAAGGTCCCGGCCGGCGCGAAGCTCGCGCACTGGCGCATGCGCGGCCTCGACACGGTGCTCCTGTTCGCCGCGTCGAAGCACGCCGCCGTGGGACAGACGTTCATCGCGCCCGTCCCCGCCGCGCCGTTCAGCATCTACACGGACGCCGGCGCGTCGTGCGCCGACGCCGACGATCACATCGGCCTCGATCAGACGGTGTACTGGTACCGCTGGGAGCCGGGCGCGCGAACCTGCAAGGTCGCGACGCAGGACCTGAAGGTCACCGTCAGCAAGACGTTCGGCGGCTCCACGCAGCCGGCGGTGTTCCCCGAGTACGACCAGCTCGTCACCGACAAGAAGCTCACGGCGGTCATCATGTTCGGCGAGATCGACGACGGTCCGATCACCGACGACGAGACCGGTATGCAGAGCTTCCACCGCTACGGCCAGTGGCTCGCCGACGCGGGCTACGCGAAGGTCACCGCGCCGCTCGGCGAGCGCTATCAGAAGACGGTCGCCGGCATCGCGGTGCAGATCGATCTCTACTCCCCGAAGGTGTTCTCGGGCCTCGACGACGAGGGCCACTTCGCCAACTTTCAGACCGCGCTCTCCGACCACGAGATCGTCGTGTGGGACGGCCACTTGATGCTCGGCGCGAGCGACTTCTGGTCCCGCCCGACGTATCCGAAGACCTACCAGATCTTCCTCTACGGCGGCTGCCTCGGCTACGAGTACTACGTCCGCCCGATCCTCCACGGCAAGGGCGACAGCTGGGCCAAGCTCGACATCATGTCGAGCGTCGTGGAGGTCAGCGCATCGGCGAACGAGTTCGCGGCGCCGGCCATCGCGAAGATCGTCTGGGGCCTCGACCACGGCTACCGCGCGTCGTGGAAGACGATCCTGCGCCAGGTCCGCACGGCGGTCGGCGACTCGACCTTCGGCGTCTCGGGCGTGCGCGACAACAAGTTCAAGCCGTAGCCCACGCGCCGGGCCGGATACGTCATGCTCGGCGCGTGATCAAGACCGGCCTCCTCCTCCTCCTCGCCACGGCGTCGCTCGCCGACGCAGCCCCTCCGTCGGACGCCGACTTCAAGGCGATGTCCTTGACCGATGGGATGGCGACCAGGGACCTGTGCGGGATCGAGCGCCACGCGGGTGAGGCGCGGGGCCTCGCGCTGACCTACGCGGCGGGCGGCCATGTGACGCGCACCGAGGTCTGGCGCGACGGAAAGAAGCTATCGACCGAGGCGTACAGCTGGAGCGGTAACAAGGTCGTCGCGATCGATGACAACGGTGACAAGCAGACGCTCACGTATGGCGCGAACGGCCTCCCCGCGACGTGGGTGACGAAGTACGGCACGACGACGTACCGGTGGAAGGTCAAGCCCGTGACGGCGCCGCCGGCGACCTACGCCTCCACGTCGCACCTCTACACATCGCACATGCCGAACCAGATCCCGTTCACCGGCTCGGTCGACCTCGCGGAGGTGAGCGCGCGCGACAAGAGCGTCTCGAAGTCGAGCTACGCGTTCGACGCGCACGGCACGATGGTCCCCGAGCACTGCACGATCGGCAACGACGGGCACGTCGCGGGCTGCACCGACGAGGACGGGACGGACACGCTCACCTGGACGGGCGGCGAGCTGACCGAGCGGCTCTCCGTGATGCACGCCCAGAGCACGCCCGAGACCAACCGGCTGGCCTACGCCTACGACGCGAAGCACCGGGTCACGCGCGAGCAGAGCTTCGTCGGACCGACCAAGGCGAAGCTGCAGGAGACCGACGAGACCCGCTGGGAGTGGCGGTGCGACGACGTGGGGATCACCGACCCGGTGTGGTCGCGCTGACAGCCGGGGCCTGGCCCCATTCTCTTTGGCAACAGCCTGCAATCACTCGAGATCGGCGAACAGAGGGGCCTGGCCCCGTTGGGGGTGGCCGGCGGCCGGACACGGCGGCGGCCGCACCGGGGTCAGGGCTTGGCCAGCTCGAGGGCGTAGGCGAGGCCGAGGCGGGCGAACTTTAGGGCGTGAGCGGCGTTGGCGTCGCTGGCCTCGAGGGTGTCGTTGCGCGAGTGGATCTTCTTGTTGTGGTCGCGGAAGCGGGCCTCGAACGGCATCGAGGCGGGCACGCCCGCGCGGTACCAGCTCGCGTGGTCGGAGCAGCCGTACCCGCACGCGTCGAGGCCCCAGGTCGCGCCGACGTACGTGTCGATCAGCTGGATGAGGAACGCGTTCTGCGCCGCGCTCGTGAAGTCCTTCATCAGCCAGATGTCCTTCTCGGACCCGCGGTAGTTCGTCATGTCGAGCTGCAGCGCGCCAACCACGTTCAGCCCGCGCTTGCCGTAGTCCTTCGCGATCGCCTGCGAGCCGCGCAGGCCCACCTCCTCCGCCGCGTAGCCCATGAACTGGATCGTGCGCGCGGGCCGCACGTCGCTCGCGAGGAAGACGCGCGCGATCTCGGTGACGGTGGCGATGCCGGACGCGTCGTCGTCCGCGCCGGGGGCCGTGCTCGTGGCCCCGCCGAGCGCGATGGAGTCGAGGTGGCCGCCGATGACCACGATCTCGTCGGGGTGCGTGGTGCCGGGGATGGTCATGATCACCGACTTCTGCGCCCAGCCCTGCTCGACCTGCTCGACCGTGACGTCGGAGCGCGTCGAGAGACCGCGCCAGCGCTCGGCGAGCCACGTCGAGGCGGCCGCGCCCGTCTGCGACTGGTAGTAGCGGTTCTTCATCGCCGACAGCTCGGCGATCGTGCTGCGGATGCGCTCCGCGTCGAGCTGCGGGAGCAGGCGCGTGACGAGCTCCGCGCGGTCGAGCGTGTAGTCGACGGCCGCGCGGCGCGGCGCGGCCACCGCGTGCAGCGCGGCCTCGGCGTCGGCGAGCGAGTCGTGCACGAAGAACCCGCCGCAGCGCGCGAACTGCTCGTGCATGACGTCGGCGAGCGCGTCGATCTGCGCGGCGTCGATCTCGATCAGCGCGACGTCGTGATCCGTGCCGTCGAGCGCGACGTGGGCGCCCGTCAGCGCCTGCGCCGCGGGCAGCGCATCGACCCCCAGCGTCACGTAGAGCCGCTCGGGGGCGGCCGCCCGCCCACAGCTCGCGGCCAGCAGCAGCGTGGAGACCAGGAGGCGCATGCGCATCCGGCAAGCGTAGCACCCCCTACAGGTTCTTCAGCCAATGCGCGAGCTCGTGCAGCCCGACGACGTCGTCGATGCCGCCCGCATCGACGGCGGACTTCGGCATGCCGTAGATGACGCTCGTGGCCGCGTCCTGGGCCGCCGTCCGCCCCTCGACGTGCTTGATCGCCAGCGCGCCCGCCGCGCCGTCCTTGCCCATGCCCGTCATCACGACCGCGTTCGCGCGCCGGCCGTACACCGCCGCCGCGGACATCATCGTCACGTCGGCGGCGGGGCGGCACCCGTTGACCGGCGGCCCGTCGGTGAGCATCACGAGGCCGCGCTCGTCGAGCTCGAGGTGCTTGTCGCCGGGCGCGATCAGCACGACGCCCGGCATCGGCCGGTCGCCGTCCTGCGCCTCGCGCACCCGCAGCGCGCTGGCCGCGTCGAGCCGCTCCGCGAGCGCCTGCGTGAAGTGCGCCGGCATGTGCTGCACCACGATCACGGCGAGCCGCAGCTCCTTCGGCAGCGCCGGGATGAGCTCGGTCAGCGCGGCCGGGCCGCCCGTCGACACGCCGATCACCACGAGCCGCGGCAACCCGCCGCTGAGCGTGTGGCGCGTGATGCCCGCCGTCGGGATCGCGCCGCTGCTCCGCATCGCCGGCATCGACATCGACGCGCTCGGCGCGGGCGTGGCGATCGCCTTGACCGCGCGCGGCTTCGCCGTCGCCGCCGCCGCGACCTTGCGCAGCAGCTCCTCGGCGATCTTCGACAGATCGATCGAGACCTCACCCGATGGCTTCGCCACGAACTCGACCGCGCCGGCCGCGAGCGCGTCGAACGTCTCGCGCGCGCCCTGCTTGGTGTGGGCGGAGAACATCACTACCGGCGTGGGGCGCAGCTGCATCAGCGCGCGCACGGTCTCGGCGCCGTTCATGCCCGGCATGTTGAAGTCCATGGTGATGACATCCGGCGCGAGCTTCGCGACGAGCTCGAGCGCGCTCTTGCCGTCCTTTGCCTGGCCGACGATGTCGAACGGCCCCGCGGCCAGCGTCTTGGCGATCGCGGCGCGCATGAACAGGGAGTCATCGACGATCAGCACGCGGATCCGCCGCCCGCTGCCGGTGATGGCGCCCGTGGTCACGACGCGACCTCCTCGGCGAGCCCGTCGATGACGAAGCCCGTCACCGGCACACCCACGCCCTTGAGCTGGAGACCGGGCACCTCCGTCGCGCGCGCTCGCGTGCCGAGCGCGTCGCGCGTGGACCGCGACACGAGCACCGCGCCCACCGGACACTTCGCCTCGTAGCGGTTCGCCTGGTTCACCGTGTCCCCGATCACCGTGTAGTCGCGGCGGAAGGCACGCGAGCCGAGGTCGCCGCGGATCACCGGCCCCGTGTTGATGCCGATGCGCATCGCCAGCTTGATCGTCCGGTTCGCGTTGAAGTCCGCCATCGCGCGCTGCATCGCGAGGGCGGCCCGCACGGCGCGCTCGGGAGCCGGCGCGAGGCCGCGGACCTCGTCGAAGATCGCCATGATCGCGTCGCCGATGAACTTGTCGATGTCGCCGCCGTGCTGCTTCACGACCGGGCACATGACGTCGAAGTAGTCGTTGAGGAGCGCGATGAGCTGGTACGGCGTCAGCGTCGCCGACATCGGCGTGAAGCCGACGAGATCCGAGAACATCACGGACAGCGTGCGCTCGTCGGCGCGCACCGCGAGCATCTCGCCGGACGAGGCGCGCTCTTCCGCGGCGGCCCGCGCGCCCTCGGAGATGAACAGCGCCGACGCCTCTTTGTAGGCGAGCAGCCGGCGCTCGGCGAGCGTGCGCTCGACCATCGCGACGCACTTGTCCTGCGAGAACGGCTTCACGAGGTAGCCGGTGGCGCCGGCCGCGCGCATCTGGGCCATGTCGCGCTTGCTGTCGCGCGCGGTCAGCATGATGACCGGGATCTGGCGCAGCTCGCGGTCGCGGCGGAGGGCGTGCACGAGCTCGAAGCCCGACATCACCGGCATCTCGTAGTCGGACACGACGAGCGCCGGCCGCCACGCCTGCGCCTTCGCGAGCGCCTGCTGACCGTCCTCGGCCGTCGCGACCTCGAAGCCCTGCCGCGCGAGGCAGTCGGCGACGTAGTGGCGCTGCGCAGGCGAATCGTCGACCACGAGCACGCGCTCGCGCGAGGCCGGCAGGGAGCCCTGCACGAGCGCCCGGACGCGCGTCGACAGCTCCACCGGCACGACGGGCTTGACGAGGTAGTCATCGGCGCCCGCGTCGAAGCCGCGCTCGAGATCCGCGGCCTCGCCGAGCGAGCTGCAGATCATCACGGGCACGTGGGCGGTGGCGGGGTCGCCCTTGATGGCCTTGCACACGGCGTAGCCGTCGAGCTTCGGCATCTCGACGTCGGTGATGACGAGGTCCGGCTGGTGCGTGCGGGCGAGCGCGATCGCCTCGGCGCCATCGTGGGCCGACACGACGTCGAAGCCCTCGTCCTCGAGGATCGGCACCGTGTAGCGGTGAATCATGGGCGAATCGTCCGCGAGGAGGACGAGCCGGCGCGCGCGCGTGGTGGCGCCCACGATCTCGAGGACCTCCGCATCGGAGAACGGGACCTGCAGGAAACCATCGGCGGCGACCGCGCGCGCGAGCCCGCGATCGGCCGCCGTGCCGACGACGATCGCCGCGATCGGCTCGAGCTCGTAGCGGCGCAGCATCGCGATGGTGTCGGCGAGGCTCCGGTCCGGCAGCCGGCGCGCGAACAGCGCCGCGCGCGGGGCGAGCTCGGCGAGGCGGGCCTCGAGCTCGGCCGCGGACGTCAGGTGCACGACGGCGTGCCCGAGCGGCTCGAGCGGGCGGCGCGCGAGCTCGGCGAGCACGGGCTCGTCGGAGACGATGACGACGTTCATGGGGACTCGCCCTCGGGGATCGGGTGACCGAGGAGCTTGCGCACCGCGCGGAGGAGCAGCTGCCGATCGTGCGGCTTGGTGATGTACTCGTCGACGCCGGCGTCGAACCCGCGCACGCGATCGATGCGCTCGCCCTTGCTGGTGACCATCACGATCGGCACGTCGGCGTACTCGGGCATGGCCCGCAGCGCACGCGTCAGCTCGTAGCCGTCCATGCGCGGCATGACGACGTCCGTCGAGACCAGGTCGAAGCGGCGGCTGCGCGCGAGTTCGAGGCCGTGGAGGCCATCGATGGCGACGGTCACCTGGTAGCCGGCCTCGGCGAGGAGGCGGCGCAAGGACTCGCGGATGATGTCGCTGTCCTCCACGAGCAGGACATGCGACGCCGTTCCCGAGCCCGCGCTCGGGCCCGCCGCCGCGGCGCGTGGGAGCCCCTGCCCGTGCGTGCGAGCAGGCGCCGCCCCCTGCGCGAGCGCCCGCTTCACGATCGCGGGCACATCCAGGATCAGCGCCACCCGGTCGCCGAGCAGCGTCGCGCCCGCCACGCACCGCGCGCCTACCAGCAGCGGCCCGAGCGACTTGATCACGATCTCCCGCTTGCCGAGCAGCTGCTCGAACGCGAGCGCGTACGTCTGCCCGCCGTCCTCGACGAGCACGAGCTGCAGCTCGGTCGCATCCCCTGCGCCGGCGCCGGGCAGCGCGAGCGTGTGGTCCAGCCGCACGAGCGGCACGTGCTTGCCGCGCACGACGACGACCTCCCGATCACCGATGCGCAGGGCGTCGGTCGGGGCGATCGCCACCACGCGCAGCACGACGTCGAGCGGGATCGCGAAGGTCTCGCCGCTCGCGCGCGCGACGATGACCTGGATGATGGCGAGCGTGAGGGGCAGCTCGAGCACGAACGCACTTCCTTGGCCGGGTGTCGACTCGATCTCGATCGTGCCTTTGAGCTTGGTGACGATGGTCTGGCGGACCGCGTCGAGGCCGACGCCGCGCCCGGAGACCTCGCTGACGGTCGCCGCCGTCGAGAACCCGGCACGAAAGATCAGCTCGCGCACGCCGCGGTCGTCGAGCGCCTCCGCCTCGGCGGGCGTGACGATGCCGCGCTCGAGCGCCTTCCGGCGGAGCTTCGCCGCGTCGAGGCCGCGGCCGTCGTCGCTGACGCGGATCTCGACCTGGTTACCGCGGTGCGCGGCCGCGAGGCGGATGACGCCTTCAGGAGGCTTGCCGGCGGCGAGGCGCGCGTCGGGCGGCTCGAGGCCGTGGTCGATCGCGTTGCGGACGAGGTGCATCAGCGGCTCGTCGAGCGCCCCGACGAGGAGCTTGTCGAGCTCGGTGTCGTCGCCGACGAGCTCGAGCCGCGCGCGCTTGCCGAGGGTGGCCGCGAGATCGCGGACGGTGCGCACGTGCTTGCGGAACACGCCGCCGACCGGGACCATGCGCAGGCGCATCACCTGCTCGCGGAGCTCGTCGGAGATGGCGTCGAGGCGATCGGTGCCGCGGTCGAGGTCGCCGGCGACATCCGCGAGCACGCGCTCGACGCGGTGGATCTCCTCGCCAAGGATGTCGAGGCCGCGCGCCTGCGCCGCGCCCGCGGCGGCGCGCACGCTGCTCACGCGCCGCGCCACGCCGCGATCGGCGGCGAGCTCGGAGGTCACGCTCGTGAGCGCGGTGACGGCGCCGCGGAGATCGTCGCGACCGAGGACGAGCTCGCCGACGAGGTTCAGCAGGCGATCGAGCTTGTCGAAGTCCACGCGGATCGTCTGGCGGGCCTCGGCGGCGTGCGGACCGTGGGCGCTGGCGGGCGGGCGCGGGGTGGCGGCGGCGACGGGCGCGGACGCCGGTACGACGACGACGGCGGCGGGGTTGCGCAGGCGCGCGATGACGAGCGCGGGGTCGTACGTGACGGGCGCGCGGGCGCGGGCCTGGGCGAGCATGTCGCGGAGGCCGTCGAGCGCGGCGAGGAGCGCGTCGACCACCGCGCCGTCGGCGGCGCGCCCGGCGTCACGGATCTGGCCGACGAGGTCCTCGGCGGCGTGGGCGAGCGAGTTGACCGGCGCGAGGCCGACCATCGCGGAGCTGCCCTTGACGGTGTGCAGATCGCGGAAGACGTCCTTGAGCACCTCGGGGTCGTCGGGGCGCCGCTCGATGTCGATGAGCTTGCCGGCGAGCGCCTCGACGCGCTCGGTGGCCTCGTCGAAGAACAGCTCGACCATGTCCTCGTCCACCGTGGGCGTCCAGACGAAGCCGTCGCCGAGGTCGGCGCGCTCGCCCGCCGCCGCGGGGGCCGCGCGCGGGGCGCTCTCGCTCGGGGCGCGATCGACGGGTGGCCCGGCGGCGCCCGCGATCGCCGCGAGGGCCGCGCGGCGCTCGGCGAGCGGCAGGTTCTCCACGCGCGCGCCCGACCTGTCCGGATTCGCCAGCTGGACCACGGCGTCGTTCAGCGTCGCGAGCGCGGCCGCGATCGGCGCGTGGGTGGCGGGGGCGGCCCGGCCGTCGGCGACCGCGTCGAGCGCGCGCTCGGCGGCGAGGGCCAGGTCCGCGACGTCGTCGGCCCCGATGAGGAGGCTCGAGAGCCCGAGCCGGAACGCGACGTGCGCGAGGCCGGCCGCCGCCGCGGGATCGACGGCCGCCGCCGCGAGCAGCGCCGCGTCGTGGGCGGCGCCCTCGACGTAGCGGTCCCAGAGCGTCACCGTCACGCGGCGCCCTCCAGGCCGTGGCGCGAGACCCAGCGGCGCGCGCCGGCCCGGGTAGCGCGCAACTCGACGCGAACGCCGGCGGCGCGGAGGGCCGCGCAGGCTCGCCGCAGGACGGGCGCGAGCTCGTCGCCGAGGAGGTCGGCCCCGTCGAGATCGATCGCGAGCGCGCGGAGCGCGTGCATGGAGAGCATGGCGCCGAGGGCCTCGGCGAGCTCGTCGGGATCGGGGTGGCCCGCGAGCGCGAGGTGCTCCGTGCCCTCCGACCGGGGATCGCACACGGGGGCCGGCGCGGGCGAGGCCCCCGGCTTGACGGCCGCAACCCCGGCGACCGGCGTCAGCCGCGCTGCATCTCGCCGCGTCCCCCGCTTCACGTAGTACACGGCCTCCCCCGCCCGCTGCGCCTCGAGCTCCGTCACGCCGCGCAAGGTCTCGCTGTACCCGACGAACACGACCCCGCCCACCGCGACCGCGCCCACCAGCCGCTCCACCGCGCGCCGCTTCGCCGCCGCGCCAAAATAGATCAGCACGTTCCGGCACCACACGATGTCGAAGCCGTCCCCCGGCGCGGCGTCCAGCAGGTTCGCGCGCTCGAAGCTCACGCCGTCGGCGAGGTCCGGCCGCAGCCGCACCCGCCCCGGCTCCGCCGCCACGAACCCGGCGCGCCACTCCGCGCGATCCTCCGGCACGTGAGCGAGCGCGTCCTCCGGATAGGTTCCCGCGCGCGCGGTCGCGATCGCCTCCGCGCTGACATCGGTCCCCAGCACCGCCAGCGTCGTCCCGGGCAGCGCCGGCGCGAGCACGACCGCGAGCGTCGCGACCTCCTCTCCCGCCGCGCAGCCCGCGCTCCACACGCGCACCCGCGACCGCCCCCGCAGCGCCGGCGCCACCGTGTCCACGAGCGCGGCGATCTGCGGCACGTGCCGGAACAGCCGCGTCTCGCCCACCCGCACGGCCTCGACGAGGAGCCCGAGCTCGCTCGCTCCGCGCCCCTTCTCGATCAGCGCGAGATAGTCCGCCGGCGCGAGCCCGAGCCGCGCCATCCGGGCCGCCGCGCGCGCTTCGATCACCCACGTCGGCAGCTCGAACCCCACGTGATCGGCGAGCCGGCGCGCCACCCCCGCGACGATGTCGGGCCCGATCGGCACGTGCTACGACGCGTCCTCCCACGCGTCGTCATCCGGCTTCGCCGCCTCGGGCAGCGCCCGCCGCTTCTTCTTCTTCGCCGCGGTCGCCGCCGCCTTCCGCGCGCCGGCCACGCCCTTCGCGCCGCCGACCTGGTTGCCGTCGAGGTTGAACCCGCCGATCGACTCCTCCAGCTCGAACGCGAGCTCGTGCAGCCGCTCCGCCTGCACCACGCTCTCCTCGCTCCCCGTCAGCACCTCGCCCGCGATCTGCCGCACGGCGTCCATGTTGCGCGCGATCTCGTCGGACACGACGGCCTGCTCCTGCACCGCCGTCGCCGTCTCCTTCACGACCGTGATCAGCTCGCCGAGGCCCGTCAGCGTCGCGGTGACGAGCGCGGAGCCGCCGACGACCTCGCGCGTGCCGACCTCCATCGAGAGCATCGCCGCCTGCGTCTGCTCCTTCACCGTCTGGATCAGCGCCTCGATGTCCTTCGCCGACTGGCCCACGCGCCGTGCGAGCGAGCTCACCTCGTCAGCGACCACGGCGAACCCGCGGCCCTGCTCGCCGGCGTGCGCGGCCTCGATCGACGCGTTCAACGCCAGCATCGACGTCTGCTCGCTGATCTGCCGGATCACCTCGACGATGTTGCCGATGCGCTTCGAGCTCTCGCCGAGGTCGCGCATCTTCTCGGCCGCGTCGTCCACGGCCGCGCGGATCTGCTCCATGCGATGCACGGCCGAGTTCACGGCCGTGCTCGACTGCTCGGCGACGAGCGTCGCTTGCGCCGCGTTGCCCGCGACCTGCTGGATCGACGCCGACAGCTCCGTCACCGCCGTCGTGGAGCTCTCGATCTTGAGCGTCTGGTCCTTGAGCCCGCTCAGCATCTGCTTGCTCGCGGCGCTGATCTCCGCGCTCGACGCGCCGACCTGGAACGCCGCCGATTGCACGCCCGTGGCGAGCCCGTGGAGCCGCGCGAAGACCTGGTTGATGTTCTCGGCGAGGTCCGCCGTCTCGTCGCGCGAGTCGACCTCGATTCGCTGCGTCAGATCCGTATCGCCGGCGAGGAGGCCGCGCGATTGCCCGACGAACTGCTTGATCGGCCGGGTGATCCAGAAGGCCATGCCGAGCGCGATCAACACCGACGCGCCGATGCCGACCACGAGCTCGGCCCACGGGATCGTCTGCGGATCTTGCAGCGCGAGCCGGCTGCGCATGATGACGAGCCGCCCGATGATGCCGGGGTCGCCGTTCTTGTAGCCCTCGAGATCGTCGCTGTAGAAGTCGTAGTCGCCGCTCTTGAGCCGCACGACCTCCTGCACGTCGTCGCCGACCGCGACCTTGACGAACTTGTCGGCCTCGAGCGCGCGCGCGAGCTCGGGCTTGGGATCGGCGGTCCACGACGTCGCGAGGATGTCGAGGCCGCTGACCAGCGTCGGGTGCATGCGCGTCTCGGGCGCCTCGTCGCTCTGGTCGGCCCACTCCGCGTAGTAGTGCTCGAGCTGCTCGCCCATCAGGATGCCGCCGATGATCGTGTCGCTATCGACGGCGTGGATCGGCGCCGCGCTCATCTGGTACGGCACGCCGTTGAGGAGCTGGATGCGGTGGGCGAAGAGACTGCCGGTGCGCACCTTCTCGACCGCCGCGAGCTCCTGCAGGTCCGACTCCTTGAGCGGCGAGCCGGGCGGCGTGTAGATGATCTTGTTCTTGACCGTGAACACGGCGAACACGTCGGGCTGCAGGCCGTTGTGACCCGACAGGGAGTCGTACATCTCCTTGGCGTGCACGGCGCCCTCGGGCAGGCCCTTGCCGACCCCGGCCTCGAGCTCGCCGTCATCGGCGAGGAGTTCGATCGTGCCGGTCATGCTGCGCCCGAGGCTCTGGATGAAGCCGTCGAGGCGACGCCGCGCCTTCGCGAGGTAGTTGCCGCGCGAGCGCAGCCGCGTCTCGTGCTTGACGACGTACGTCCCGCCGACGATCAGCAGCGCGGCGAGGGTCAGGCACCCGACGAGGAGCTTGAAGAACATCGGGAGGCGGAGCTTCGGGCGGGGATGGAGTGCGGTCATGCGGCCTCGCCGTCGGCGGTGTGAGCGTGGGCGAGCGCGCGGAGCGGCTCGGCCGACAGGATCGCGCCGACGTCGAGCACGCGGACGGTGCCGGTCGGGGTGCTGGTGACGCCGCGCAGGAGCACGGCGACCTCGGGCGGCAGGCTCGCCGGCGGCGGCTCGAGCTCGGTGTCGAGGATCCGCAGCGCGCGGAGCCGGTCGACGACGATGCCGGCCGTGACGCGCTCCGTCTCGATGACGACGATGCGGCTGTCGGTCCCGATCTCGGTGCGCGGGAGGCCGAGCAGGATGCCGAGGTCGAGCGCGGGCACGATGTCGCCGCGGAGGCTGAACACGCCCGCGAGCGCGGCGGGCGCGAGGAAGAGGTGCGTGATCGGCTGGAGCGGCAGCGTCTCGCGGACATCCCCGATGGGGAGCGCGAGCTCCTGCCCCCGGAGCTCGAAGCACACGAGCCTCAGCCCGCTGGTCCCCTGCATGGTCGTCGATGCTACCCGATCTGGATCGGCACGCGGTCGGAGGTACCCTCGAACAGCGCGCCGCCGATGGTCAGGTAGAGCTGCCCGCCCGTGATGGCGAGGTCCCACTTGTTGAGGCGGTCGAGCTTGGCCGCGATCGCGTCGAGCCACTCGGGCGCGAGCGCGTGGAGCTCGATGGCCTCGGCCTTGTAGCCCTTGCGCTCCACGATGGACTCGACGAGCGCGGGCACGTTCTTCCACGCGTAGACCACGACGCGCGGGCTGGCCTTGCTGGCCTTGTGGAGGCGGTCGGGCGTCGGCGAGCCGACCTCGATCCACGCGACGAGATCGCCGCGCAGGTCGCGCTGCACGAGGGCGGGCTCCTCGTCATCCGACACGCCGAGCTTGCTGAAGTCCACGCCCTCGCCGTGCTCGAGGATGCGCGCGAGCACGCGGGCGACGAGGTAGCGCTCGCTCTCCGACGGGTGCTGGGCGACGCGAAGATCGAGCTCCTCGTACACCTCGCGATCGCTGTCCGCGAGCTGCACGACAAACCGCCGCATGACTGCCGAGAGCGCCATCGCGGGAGACGGTAACAGATACGGGTCTCGCTACATGTTGACGAGCAGCTGCTTCGCGACCGTGCTGCCGAGGCGCGCGGCGCGGCGCACGAGACGCCGGCTCGCGGGGTCGTCGATGCGCGCGAGGCAGCCCCATTCGAGGGCATCGGCCATGAGGAGAAGCGCGCGGATGCGGTCGATGTTGCGCGGCACCATGATGGTCGCGGCCGCCGCGATCGCGCGGAGCTTCGCGAAGACGGCCGGCACGTCGCGCCGGGTCCCGAGGCCATACAGCTCGGCGCGGGCGACCTCCATGCTCGCGCTCGGGTCGCCGGCGATGACGGCGCGCCGGAACCAGCGCACCGCCGCGCGGTGGTCGCCGAGGGTTCGATACGTGATAGCGAGGTTGAACGCAGCGGTGTGGGAGCCGAGGCGATACGCCTTGCGATACAGCCTGATGCCCTCGGCACGGGTGCGCGGCGAGGGCGTCAGGCGGTCAGCCTGCGCCTGCAGCGCGTCTGCGTCGCGGAGCTTCGGGGGCGCCGTCACGGCGGAAACGCGAGCTCGAGCGTCTGCTTCGCGGGCGCGTCCGCCACCGTGAGCGGCACGCACTTGATCCCCACGCATCCCCGATACGGCCCGGGCGCGACCGCGCTGATCTCCGCGACGCCTTTGTCGCACTGCGCGACCTGCACCGTCGCGTCCGGGTCGAGCCGGGCGCTGCCGTCGCCGGGCCGCGCGAGCATGAACATCGTGCAGTCCGCGCCGGTCACGTGGATCGCGACGTCGACCGTCTTGGTAGGCAGGACGAGCGTCACGGAGGTGCGCTGGTTCGGCACGACGGTCGCATGGACGGCCGGGGCCGACGGCGAGCCCGGCATCGCGAACATGCCGACGGTGTAGTCACCCGCTGGCACGTCGTCGAAGTGGAACGTGCCCGACGCGTCGGGCATCGCGTCGAGAGACATGCGGGGCGAGGTGCTCCGTGCGTGCACCGCGAGGTAGCCGCCGACCGGCGCGTGGGGCCTGTCGACGCGCCTGTCAGCGGGGCGGTCGCGTCTTCCGCAGCCGGCGCTGCAGGCCCGACCGCGAAAGGCCGAGCCGCCGGGCCGCTTCGGAGATGTTCCCCCGCGACTCGGCCACGCCACGGGCGAGGTGCTCCCACTCGACGCTCGCGAGGGACGGTAGGTCGCGCGAAACGGCAACCTCCGCCCGCCCCTCCACTTCATCCAGAATCGAAGCGCAGGTGATCGGCTTGGGGGAGACGTGTTGCGCTCCGGCGCGCATGGCGGCGACCGCGGCGTCCGGGCCGGCGCAAGCGGAGACCAGCGCGAGCACCGCCCCCGGGATCAGGCTGCGCAGTGCAGCGATCACATCGATGCCCCAGTCGTCGCCCAGCCGAAGGTCGATCAACACCAGATCGGGGCCAGCGCCTGCGCCAGCGCGCAGGCGGCCGACGCGCCCGGCGCACCGCGGACCTCCTTGCCGAGGGTGCGAAAGCCGGGTTCGAATCCACGCCGGACGGCCGCGTCGTCATCGACGACCAACACGCTGCTGATTGATCTCGGCGCGCCCATACCCCTACTTCCAGACCAGACCGAGCGTACGGCGGTCGCGACGCGCGTTCAAGTCCGAGTGATGACCGCGGCTTTACGCCCCGCGTCCGCGCGCCCCCGGTCATGTCCGAAATTCGGACACCGGTCGCGGCATCACGTCGCACATCTGCGTACTGCTGCAAAATAGGGCACCCCCGCGGACTCCGTCGACCTTGCTGGCGCGTCCTGACTTCGGCGAAGGTGAAGCCGGCCATCATGGCCACTGGGGTTCGTGAGTGAGCGTCCGGTCTACTGCACCGGGATCGCCCACTTGATCACTCCCGGTGATCGTGGGCAGCGCTACGCGGCGTTCGCGGCCGCGCGAGCGGCGGCCCAGCGGGCCGGCAGCAGCGCAGGCAGATCGATGAGGCGGATGC
>JANXOM010000044.1 GCA_025353585.1 Deltaproteobacteria bacterium | reverse complement strand
GCATCCGCCTCGTCGACCTCCCTGCGCTCCTGCCGGCCCGCTGGGCCGCCGCTCGCGCGGCCGCGAACGCCGCGTAGCGCTGCCCACGATCACCGGGAGTGATCAAGTGGGCGATCCCGGTGCAGTAGACCGGACGCTCACACGCGGCCGCACATCAGGCTGCGCACTGAACAGCGGCCGACCAACGTCGTCGTCCGGGGGTATCGCGTTGACGCGCGTACTTCCGCACCGTGAGCGGCGCGAGCTCTGCCGCGGCCGCTGAGGTATGCCGCATCACGCGTGCAACTGCGCGTCGGCTGGAATCAGCGCTTTCCACCGCCTTGGTCGGCCGGATCGCCATACGGGTCCTGCGAGGCCGGCTTGACGTTGCTACGACCTGCGCCCTGGTCCGCAGGATCGCCGTAGCGGTCCTGACTCGCCGGGACGACGTTGTTGGAGCTCCCCGAGCTACGGTTGTGATTCCCGAACAGGTCAGTGATCTTTCCGATCAACCCGTTCGTATCAAAGTTTTGGTGACCGCCGGCGGCCACATGGTCCGTGATGGCGGACTTTACCGAATCGAGCAATGAATCTAGCAATGCCATATAATTCTCCTTTGTTAGCTACTCGGGATCAGAGCCGACGCCGTCGATCCCGACGAGATCACGGCCCGCGCTCTGATTGTCGTATCCCTGGAACTGTTTGTAGTCAGCAGCTTCGTTCGACGGGACCTGGATGCCGGCCGACGGCGGAGTGACCCAGTGTGCCCGGTGTTCGGCGTCGCGATAATAGACGCGCCCATTTTTGGACAGGTAGTATTGGCCCTCCGCATCGGTGGAAGCGGCGGACTGATGATGTTTGTACATATAGTACAGAGCAGCCGCGCCGGCGAGAATGACCACTTTCTTTTCCGTCGACATGCCTGTGCGCTCCGGCGCTTGATTGGACGGGGCGCCTCGCCCTCCTCTCACCGAGTCGTCGACCGGCGCGGGCGGATCGTTACGACCGCTCCCGCATGCGCCACCACCGAGCGCGATTGCACCGACGAGTGCGAATGCTGTAAACCGCGACCTAACGCTAGCGACATTTTTCATGCCACCGCGCCAATGCAACCACCGGACCAGCACGGAGTCGCGCGCGCATCTCGCCACGGCTTTCCTGACCTGTGCATGGTGAGCGCTCACGCACCCATGCGTGGGAGTGGGCTGAAACGCTCGGCGCGAAGCATCGTCGAGGGCGGAAACGCGTGGTCATCGGGGGAAGCTGGCTCTTGCGTGGCCCCCGCCCGGCCCCCACCGCCATGGCCGGTTCCGGTGATCGCCTACTCCCCGGCTCGGCGATCGGTAGGAATCAAGATAGTTGTCGCGTGAACGTTCAGACGGCGAGCGTGTTGTTGTCGGTGACGTGATCGACTTTCTGGTTGAGAGTGACGGTCGTGGGCCGCGACCAGGTGCGGGTGTGCCGGGCCCAGCGCTGCGGATGCCGGCTGCGTGCTGCCGCGTACGTGGCGCGGCGCGCGGCGAGGATCCCGACGTCGCCGCCAGAGTGGCGAGCCGCGGGCGACACATAGCCGATGCCGCTGTGCTGGTGCTCGTCATTGTACCAAGTGACGAAGTCGCGCACCCAGAGGCGAGCTTCCTCGACGGTGGCGAAGCCGGCCGCCGGGTACTTCGCGCGGTACTTCATCGTGCGGAAGAGCGACTCGGCGAAGGCGTTGTCGTCGGACACACTCGGGCGGCTGAACGAAGAGACGTCGCCGAGTCGCTGGAGGGTCGCGAGCATCGTGGCGCCCTTCATCGGGCCACCGTTGTCGGAGTGCAGCACCCAGCCGCTGAGGTCGCCGCCGCCGGCGCCGACGCGGATCTGTTCGACGAGCGCGGCCGCGAAGTCGGCAGACTCGACCTCGTGCACCGCCCAGCCGATGATCTTCCGGCTCCACACATCCTCGACGAGGTACAGGTAGAAGAACGCGCCGCGGACGTGGCTGCGCAGGTACGTGATGTCCCACGCCGCTACCTCCATCGGGCCGTCCGCGACGTATTCGTGGGGCCGCGCCACCGGCGCCCGTGCACGATCACGCCGGTGCTGCATGTCCTCGGCGTGAAGCAGCCGGTAGAGCGTCGACTCCGAGCCGATGTACTCGCCGCGCGTGGCGAGCGCAGGCACGATCTGCTTGGGCGACTGGTCGCGAAACTCCGGCGCGGTCATCACGGCGATGGCCGTCTGGCGCTCGGACTCTGAGAGCTTGTTCGCCGGCACGTGGTTCGGCCCATGCCGCCCATCATCGTCGTTCGTCCCCCAGCGCTCGAGCGTGCGCACGGTCAGTCCGAGCACCTCGCATGCACGCCACCGGCGAGCCCCGGCCTCGACGGCCTCCTGGATCAACGTGCGGATCATTTGTCGCTCTTCGGGTCGGTGTCGTCGTCCTCGTCCCCCCAGATGGCCTGGACTTTTTTTTGGAGCACGAGCAGCGCCGCGGTTTCCGCGAGCGCCTTGTCCTTGCGCTGGATCTCGCGCTCGAGCTGCCGGATCTTCTTGGCCTCGGCGCCCGCCGCCTCGCGCGCGGCACGGCTCGGGGGCCGCATCGCCGCCACCGCGCTCTGCGTGACCTGCGTGCGCCACTCGTCGAGTTGCGCCTCGTGGACGCCCTTCCGTCGCAGAAACGCGCCGAGCTCCGCGCTGGGGACCGCGGCGGCCTCCAGCACGAGGGCGACCTTCTCCTCGGGAGTCCAGTCTCGCGGGCGCCGCGCGTCGTCGTCTGCCGGGCTCATCTTGGCCGGCAGCGTAGCCGCGAGCTTGAGCCAGCGCGACAACGTCCCCTGCGGGACCCCGACCTCGGACGCCAACGCATTCGCGCTCAGCGCGTGCG
>JANXOM010000026.1 GCA_025353585.1 Deltaproteobacteria bacterium | reverse complement strand
CACCGGGCTCGATCGCCGCGGTCGTCGCCATGCTCGACGAGGGCAGCACGGTCCCGTTCCTCGCGCGCTACCGCAAGGAGCGCACGGGCGGCCTCGACGAGGTCCAGATCCGCAACATCGAGGAGAAGCGCGCCTATCACGTCGAGCTCGAGGACCGCCGCGCCGCCATCCTCGCGTCGGTGACCGAGCAGGGCAAGCTGACGCCCGAGCTCGAGGCGAAGCTGCGCGCGGCGATGGCGAAGGCCGAGCTCGAGGATCTCTACGCGCCGTACCGCCCGCGCCGCAAGACGCGCGCCTCGGTCGCCCGCGAGAAGGGCCTCCAGCCGCTCGCCGACCGCATCCTCGCGCAACCCGCTGACGGCGATCCGGCCGCCGAGGCCGCCGCCCTCGTCGCCGAGTCGCTCGCCACGACCGACGACGGCGGGAGCTCCGCCCCGGCCCGCAGCGCGGCCGAAGGGCCGGGCGGTGCGGTCGAAGCTGCGCTCGCCGGCGCCCGCGATATCGCGGCCGAGGTGCTCGCCGATACGGCCGAGATCCGCGCGTGGGTTCGCCGCATGTACACCGAGCACGGCGACCTCGTCTCGTCCCTCGTCCCCGGCAAGGACGCCGAGCCGACGAAGTTCGAGCAGTACTACGCGTTCAGCGAGGCCGTGAAGACCATCCCGTCGCACCGCTTCCTCGCGATCCGCCGCGGCGAGGCCGAGGGCGTCCTCCGCGCCCACGTCGCCATCGACGGCACCAAGCTCGCCGCCGGCGTCGGGCGCCTCACTAAGCTCGACGAGGCCTCGCCGTGGGCATCGCAGCTCCACCTCGCGATCGGCGACGCGCTCAAGCGCCTCCTGGGGCCCAGCGTCGAGAACGACGTGCGCGCCGATCTCAAGCAGCACAGCGACATCGGGGCCGTGGACATCTTCGCCTCGAACCTGCGCAACCTCCTCGTCGCCGCGCCGCTCGGCGCCGCGTCCGTCATCGGCGTCGACCCGGGCATGCGCACCGGCTGCAAGTGCGCCGCGATCGACGCGACCGGCAGGTTCCTCGGCACCGTCACCGTGCACCTCACGCAGGGCGACGCGCAGCTCGCAAAGGCCACCGAGGACTTCCGCGCCTTCGTCGTGCAGCACGCGCCGCGCGCGATCGCCGTCGGCAACGGCACCGGCGGCCGCGAGGCCGAGGCGTTCGTGAAGAAGGCGCTCGTGGGCGTCACGTTCCCCGAGGGCACGCCGCCCCCGTACGTCGTGCAGGTCAACGAGGCCGGCGCGAGCGTGTACTCGGCGTCGGACATCGCGCGCGAGGAGTTCCCCGAGCTCGATCTGACGATCCGCGGCGCCATCTCCATCGCGCGCCGCCTCCAGGATCCGCTCGCCGAGCTCGTGAAGATCGAGCCGAAGTCGATCGGCGTCGGCCAGTACCAGCACGACGTGCACCAGCCGCTCCTCGGCAAGAAGCTCGGCGACGTCGTCGAGAGCGCCGTCAAGCACGTCGGCGTCGAGCTCAACACGGCGAGCGCGGCCCTCCTCGGCTACGTCGCCGGCATCGGCAAGGCGCTCGCGAAGAAGATCGTGCTCCACCGCGACCAGCACGGCGCGTTCGCGGGCCGCGCGCAGCTGACCGAGGTCTCGGGCCTCGGCCCCAAGGCGTTCGAGCAGGCGGCGGGCTTCCTGCGGATCCGCGGCGCGGCGCACCCGCTCGACGGCTCGGCCGTGCACCCCGAGCGGTACGCGCTCGTCGAGCAGATGGCAGCGGACGTGGGCGTCGCGCTCCCCCAGCTGATCGGCAACCAGGAGCTCGTCAACAAGATCGAGATCGCGAAGTACGCCGGGGGTGATGTCGGCGAGCCGACGCTCCGCGACATCGTCGCCGAGCTCGGCAAGCCCGGCCGCG
This sequence comes from Deltaproteobacteria bacterium, assembly GCA_025353585.1. Lineage (GTDB taxonomy): Bacteria > Myxococcota_A > Polyangia > Haliangiales > Haliangiaceae > JABFXX01. The sequence goes on along the minus strand of JANXOM010000026.1, from coordinate 21,396 downwards.
ACCCGCGCGCCGAGTTCGCGCCGCCGGCATTCCGCGACGACGTGACGTCGATGGACGATCTCAAGCCGGGGATGGTGCTCGAGGGCATCGTCACGAACGTGACGGCGTTCGGCGCGTTCGTGGACATCGGCGTTCACAACGACGGCCTTGTCCACGTGAGCCAGCTCGCGCAGAAGTTCGTCAAGGACCCGAGCGAGGTCGTCAAGGCGGGCCAGAAGATCAAGGTGCGCGTGCTCGAGGTCGATCTGCCGCGCAAGCGCATCGCGCTGTCGGCGCGGCCGCCGGAGCGGGCGCCGCAGGCCCCGCGTCCCGATCAGCAGCAGCACGCGCAGCGGACGCAGCAGCCGGGTGGCGGCGAGGGTCGGCCACGCGGCGAGCGGGGCGGCCGCGGCCGCGGCGGTGGCGGCCAGCAGCAGCAGGGCCAGCCGTTCAGCCAGAACCGGAACCAGCCGCCGCAGCACAACGAGACTCAGCCGCCGCCGCACACGCAGCCGCATGGTGATCAGCCGCGGAACGCGCCGCGCCGGCAGTACCAGCCGCGCGGTGACGGTCCGCCGCCGCAGCAGCACCAGCCGCAGCCGCCGCAGCACCAGCAGCCGCGCCCGCCGCGGCGCGACGACCGCAACGGTCCGGCGCCACACGATCAGCCGCCGCCGCAGCGCGGTCGCGACTTCCGCGGCCCCGGTCCGAGTGGCGGTGGCGGTCGCGGTCCGGGCCCGGGCGGTCCGAACCCCGGTGGTCCGGGCGCCGGCGATCGCCGTGACGACCGCGGTCCGCCGCCGCGCCGGGATGACCGCTCGGGCCCGCCGCCGCGGCACGAGGACCGCACCGGCCCGCCGCCGTCCGCCAGCCCGCCGACGGGCGAGAACTGGGGCGTTTCCGGGTTCGTGAATAACCCGTTCGCGAAGCTGGCCGGCAAGCCCCCCAAGCGCGGCTGACCTGCGCGTATGCTGAATGCGATGGACGCCAGGGTCATGCCGAGCCAGGAGCATCTGCTCGCGGTCATCGAGCTACAAAACGCGATCGCGGCGGCCGGCATGAACGCGGACGAGGTGATGCGGATCGTCGCCGAGCGCGCCGGCACGCTGACCGGCGGCAGCGGCGGCCTCGTCGCCCTCGCGGAGGGTGATGACCTCGTCTATCGCGCCGTGGCGGGCGCGACCAAGGCGCGCCTCGGCATGCGGATCGCGAAGAGCTCGACGCTCGCCGGCCGCTGCGTGAGCGACCGCCGCGTCGTGCGCGTCGACGACGTCGCCACCGATCCGGCCGTCGACGCGGACACGCGCGCGCGTACCGGCGCCGGCTCGCTCGTGTGCGTGCCGCTCATGTACGGAGAGCACGCGGTCGGCGCGCTCGAGGTGAACGCGGCGAAGCCGAGCGCGTTCAGCGAGGCCGACATCGAGACGCTCGGCCTGCTCGCGCAGATCGTCGCGATCGCGCTGCACAAGGTCACCGCGTACCCGCGCCCGCGTTACGACAACCTGCACGACGCGCTCACCGGCCTCGAGAACCACCGCGCGTTCGACGAGCGCATCACGGCCGAGCTCGGTCGCAACAAGCGTTACGGCCACTCGTTCAGCCTCGCGCTCCTCGATCTCGACGGCCTCGAGGTCGCCAACGATCGCTTCGGCCAGGCCGCAGGGGACGCGATCCTCCGCGACGTCGCCGCGATCTTGAAGAAGCACACGCGCGGCATCGACGCCTGCTTCCGCCTCGGCGGCGACGAGTTCGCCATCGTGATGCCGGGCACCGCGCTCGCCGGCGCGAAGATCCTCGCCGCGCGCTTCGACGGCCACATCGCCGACGCGAAGCTCGCCGAGGGCACCGTGACCTCGAGCTTCGGGGTCGTCGAGGCGATCGACGAGGCCAGCGAGGCGCTGCTCGAGCGCGCGCGCGCGGCGCGGCGAAGCTGACCTGCCCGCGCTACGCGGCCCGCTTCGCGAACCAGATGTAGTGGCGCGCGCCCGCGGCGCGCACGCCCTGCAGATCCACGGTGAACCCGACGTCGCGCAGCCACTGCGTGAACGTCTTCGACTCGAACGACGACCACACCGCGAGGATGCCGCCCGGGGCGAGCGCCGCGTGCGCCGCGACGAGCCCGGCGCGCTTGTAGAGCCCGGCGTTGCCGTCGTAGATGCCGTCGGGGCCGTTATCGACGTCGAGCAAGATGCCGTCGTACGTCCCGGCAGCGGCGCCGCGGATCACGTGCCCGACGTCGGCCTCGATGACGGTGACGCGCGGATCGGCGAGCGGGTGCGCGGCGAGCTCGCCGAACAGGTCGCGGTTCCAGCGCACGATGGCCGGCACGATCTCCACGAGGTCGACGTGCGCGCTCGCGGGCAGCGCGTCGAGGGTCGTCCGCAGCGTGAACCCGAGCCCGAGCCCGCCGACGAGCACGCGCGGCGCGGCGCACGTGCCGATGCGCGCGCACGTCATGCGCCCGAGCTCGTCCTCGGAGCCGTGGTTGCGGCTGTTCATGAGCTCCACGCGGCGGACGCGGATCGACCACTCGTCCCCGCGGCGCGTGAGCACGAGCTCGCCCCCCGGCACCTCCGCGCGTTCGACGACGACCGTGGGAATCACGCGGCGTTCGTACACGATCGCCGGCCGCCCGCAAACCGGCTAGTCGGGCTCGATGTGCGCCGCCGGCCGAGATCCCGCGTCACGCCGAGATTTCGGATCTGGCCACCGCGTAGAGTAGGGCGTGTCCCGGCGCGTCGCCGTCCTCGGCTGCCTCGTTGTCGCCGCGTGCAGCGGCGGCGGCGACAAGCATCGCGAGGACGCGGGCGGCGGCAGCGCGACGCCCGGCTCGGCCGCGCGCCAGGTCGATGCGGCCGTGCCCGTGCCGCCGGCGCCCGATGCCGCGGTCGCGCGGGCCGAGCATGCGGTGTGGAACCTCGTCGACAACCGGCACGCCGCGCATCGCGAGGTGAACCACGAGCTCGTGCTCGACGGCGGGGACGTCGGGCTCACGCGCTACACGCGCTTCTCGATCCCGCTGCCGCGCTGGCATGTCGGGGTCACCGTCGACGGCGTGCGCGCGGCCGTCGCGGACCGGCTCGCCTCGCTCGAGGTCCCGCTCTCGGCCGACCAGGCCACGGCCGCCGAGCAGGTCACGCTGTTCGTGCACGGCTCCGCGAAGCAGAGCGTCACGCTCAAGGTCAACGGGCGCAAGGCGGCTAAGGACGCCACCGCGGTGCTCGCGACCGATGGCTGGCAACCTGTCGAGATCGCGGTCGAGGCCGGGCGCTTCGTCGCCGGCGAGAACCAGCTCGCGCTCGAGACGGGCGGCGGGACGGACAAGCTCGCGCTCGGCTGGCTCCGCATCGGCCGGCCGCCGAGCGCGCTCGCGAAGCCGATGATCGTCGACCCGCGCCCCCTCGCGACGTTCGATCCTACCGCCGACGCGCTCGATCTCGGCCCCGGCGCATCCCTCGCCTGGTACATCACCGTCCCCGACGGCGCGAACCTCGTCGCGGACGTCGCGTCGCTCGGCGCCGGCTGCCACGTCGACGTCACGGCGCGGGCTGGTGACGATAGCTTCGCCAGCGGCGCGCTCGCCGCGGACGTGTCGCGCGTCGAGCTCTCCGCGATGGCCGGCCGCGTCGTTCGCCTCACGCTCGCTGCCCGCGACTGTCCCCGCGCCCACGTCGTGCACCCGCGCATCACGCTCGTGGGTCCCGCGCCGACGCCGCTGCCGAGAGCCGACCCGCCGCGCTTCGTGATCCTCTGGGTCATGGACGCGCTGCGCGCCGACAAGATCCGCACGTTCACGCCCGGCGCCCGCGCGCAGACGCCGAACTTCGACGAGCTCGCGAAGAGCTCGACGGTGTTTCGCCAGTACTACGTGCAGGGCAACGAGTCGCAGGTCAGCCACACGTCCATGTGGACGGGCCTCTATCCGGCCGTGCACGGCGTCCGCGACAACGATCAGAGTAACGGCGGCACGTGGCGCGTCTCGCCGAAGTTCCAGATGATCGCGACGCAGCTGCAGGACGCCGGCTACTTCACGACCGGCGTCACGGGCAACGGCTTCGTGAACGAGGACTCGGGCTACGGGCGCGGCTTCAAGGAGTACCGGAACATGATGCGCGAGACGGGCATCATGAATAACCTCATCTACGGCGCGAAGATCGTCGACGCGGCGCTCGCGCGCCTCGACGCGCACCGCAGCGGTCCGACGTACCTCTTCCTCGGCACGATCGACACGCACGGCCCGTGGGTGGCGCGCAAGCCGTGGATCGACATCTACTCGCCCGGCAAGTACACCGGCCCGTTCCAGGAGTTCGGCACGGCGAAGGATCTCGGGATCACGCCGACCTCGATGGGCTGCGCCATCATCCCGCCGCCCGTCGACGTGGAGCGCATGCGGGCGATCTACGACAGCGCGGTCAGCTATCACGACCAGCAGGTCGGGCGGCTCGTCGCGCAGCTCGAGGCGTGGGGCATCTGGGATCAGACGATGCTGATCATCACGGCCGATCACGGCGAGGAGATGTTCGAGGACACGCGCTGCGGCCACGGCGGCTCGCTGCGCGACTCCCTGGAGCGCGTGCCGTTCATCGTCCATGACCCGGCGCGGTTCCCGGGCGGCACGATCGTCGACGAGGGCGTCGAGTCGGTGGACCTCCTGCCGAGCGTGCTCGACGCCGTCGGCGCGGCGCCCGTCGAGGCCGCGCAGGGCCAGCCGCTCGAGCCGTACGCGCAGGGGCGCGAGAAGGGGTGGGCGCGGCCGTCGTACGCGTCGATGTACGAGAACGCGCACGCGATGCGCATCGGGCGCTGGAAGGCGCGCGTGGCGTGGCAGGGCGCGCCGCTCGTCGGCGATCTCGTCGAGGATCCCGGGGAGACGAAGGACTACGCGGCCACGCACCCCGTCGAGCGGCGGATGCTCGAGGACAACCTCGGGCTGTTCCTCGCGCTCCGCAAGGTGTGGAAGAAGGTGCCGTGGGGCGTGACCACGAACGTCACGGCCGCCGGCGCGGCCGCGCTCGACGAGCTCGTGACGCCGTGAGGCGATGCGCGCTGGTCCTCGCGCTGATCGTGGCGGCGTGCGCGGCGACCGATAGCCCCACGCCGCTCGTGCCCCGCGCCGCCGATGCGCCAGCCGACGCGGACGTGACGATCGCCGTACCGCTCGATGCCCGGGACGCCGACGTCGCCGGTTCGCCGCTGCCCGCCGCCGCCCCCGAGGTCTGGCTGCGCGGCTCGACGCACGTGCACGCGAAGCCGAGCGGCGACAGCAGCGAGCCGATCGCGGACGTCATCCACTGGTACGAGGCCCACGGCTACGACTTCATCGTCTTGACCGATCACAACAAGGTCAGCGAGGTCGCGCCCGGCTCCGACACGGCCGGCAAGCCCTACGTCCGTGACGCGGACACCGGCCTGATCGTGTTCGCGGGGAGCGAGCTGACGCACAACCCGAGCGGTTGCCTGCCCGCGGGCGACCGGAGCAAGAAGTGCCGCATCCACGTCAACGCGATCGGCGTGACGGGGCGGCCGGCGGGCAAGATCGACTGGACGCCGCCGGCGCGCAAGACGCACGATCGAGTGGCGAAGTACCAGGCCGCTCTCGCCGCCGCCGCGCAGCTCGGCGCGTCCTTGACCCAGATCAACCACCCGCAGTGGTTCTGGGGCATGACCCCGGAGGTGTTGACCGAGCTCGGGCATCGCGGCGTCAAGCTCGTCGAGATCGCGAACGCGCAGTTCAAGCCATGGAACGCGGGCGACAAGACCCACCTTTCGATGGAGCAGATCTGGGACGCCACGCTCGTCGCGGGCGTCACGATGTGGGGCATCGCGTCCGACGACGCCCACGACTATCACGGGCACGGCAAGTGGCCGCCTGGTGGTGGCTGGATCGTCGTGCACGCTCGCCGCGACCCGCAGGCGATCCTAGATGCGATCGGGGCGGGGCACTTCTACGCGTCGTCGGGCGTCGAGCTGGCGCGGGCCGAGGTCGAAGCGGGCGAGCTCGTCGTCGAGCTGGCGGCGGCGGAGGCGAGCACTTGCACGATCACCTGGATCGAGGACGGCAAGCTCGTCGAGACGGTCCGCGGGCGCTCCGCCCGGCGCGCGGTCCCGGCGACCGGATACGTCCGCGCGGTCGTCACCCGGGACGATGGTGCGCGCGCGTGGGTGCAACCGGCGCGCGGTCTCTGAGACCGCCTGCGCGAGCGATTTTCTCCGATCGACAGAGGCCGCGATTTATTCGCGATCTCTAGGACCGCGCTGTCCTGCGGTATCCTTCGCACATGAAGAGCCTGTGGATCACCGCGGCGCTGTTCGCGGTCGGGTGCGGGACCGGCGCGGCCAAGGACGCGACGCCGGCTGGCACCGTCCTCGTGACCTGGGACGCGAAGCAGTCGACGCGCCCCGCGATCCGGGTGGCGGCGATCGGCGGGCACGTCGTGAAGGACGTCACGTACACGGCGCATCCGACGCCGGAGAGCACCGTGACGCTCGCGATTCACGTCGAGACCGCGCCCGTCACGCTCGTCGAGGACGGCAAGCGCCTCGACCGCGTCGCGCCGGTCGCGGTCACGGTCACCGCGACGGACAGCGATGGGTTCCGCATCGGTCCGGGCAAGTGCACGGGCCCCGACTACGGGCTCGACGGCGCGGACATGATGCTGATGGACTGTGCGTTCAAGGCGACGAAGCCGAAGACCGACGTCGGCTTCATGTTCGACGTCTACAGCGACGGCACCGTCGACGACGGCGCCACGCCGCGCCGGTCGACGACGCCCTAGAGCGTGACGAAGCCGTGCTTGACGGCGAAGCGCGCGAGCTCGGTATTGTTGCGCAAGCCGAGCTTCTTGAGGACGTGACCGCGGTGCGTGTCGACGGTCTTGATGCTGATCTGCAGCTGCTCGGCGATCTCGCGGTTCGTCATGCCGCGCGCGAGCATCTCCATCACCTGCTGCTCGCGCGCCGTGAGCACGCTCGCGGGGTTGCCATCGTTCGTCGACGCGACGAGCTCGTCCGTGCCGACCGGGAACACCTGCTCGCCGCGGCTGACCGCGCGGATCGCGTGCAGCAGCGCGTCGGGCTCGACGGCCTTGTGCACGTAGCCGTGAGCGCCGGAGGCGAGCGCGCGCGCGGCGTAGCTCGGCTCGGTGTGCCACGTGAGGACCACGACCAGCGGCGCCGACTCGACTGTCCGCAACTCGGACAGCACGTCGAAGCCCGAGCGATCGGGGAACGTGAGATCCAGCAGGAGCAGATCCGGTTTCGTAGCGCCCACGACCTCGAGCGTCTGCGCGGCGGTGCCTGCTTCGCCGACAACCTCGATGTCATCCGCCTTGCTCAGCGCCTCGCGGAGCGCCCAGCGAACGATGGTGTGATCTTCAGCAATTACGAGTCGAATCATGGGCTGTCCTCAGAACCATTCTTAGCAAGCGGCGAGCCTATTTCGTAACACGGTAGGGCCTGCTAATGCGCGAGGAACTCTCACCGCCGCGCGATAGTGTGAGGCCCGCCTCGCATGGATCTCCCGGCCGCGCTCGGTGACTTTCAGGTCCACGCCATCCTGGGCGAGGGCGGCAGCGGCGTCGTGTACGACGCCGTCTGGGGACCGCGGCGCGTGGCGCTCAAGGTGCTGCACGCGCACTTCGTCGGCACGGAGAAGGAGCGCGCGCAGTTCTTCCTCGAAGCGCAGCGCCTCGCAGCGATCGGCCACCCCCACGTCGTGAAGGTCCTCGCCGTCGGCGCGCTGCCGGACGGGCGGCCGTACCTCGCGATGGAGCTCCTTGTAGGCGAAACCCTGGCGAGCGTCCTGGGGCGCGGCCCGCTCGCCCTCGATGTGGCGCTGCGACTGTTCGGCGAGCTCTGCGGCGCGGTCGCGGCGTTGCACGCGCAGGGGCTCGTCCATCGCGATCTGAAGCCGGAGAATGTCTTCGTGGTCGATCGAATCGCGCCACCCTCCGGCGGCGCTGCCGACCGGGAACACGCCCCGGCCGTCGCGGGCAAGCACGCCGTGCTCCTCGACTTCGGGATCGCGAAGGAGATCGCGGGGGCAGCGTCGACGATCACACAGGATGGTGGCGTGCGAGGGACGCCGGCGTACATGGCGCCGGAGCGCTTCTTCGGACAGCCGGCGGGCGTGACGACGGACGTCTACGAGCTGGCGGTGATCTGTTACGCGATGCTGGCGGGGCGCTTGCCGTGGGACGACCTGCTCGATCCGGAGGCCCGGCTCTCGCCGCGGCCGCTCGGTGAGCTCGTGAACGACGTGCCGAGTGAAGTGGACGTCGAGTTGCGCCGGGCGCTCTCGACGCGCGCGGCGAACCGACCCGAGTCGGCGAGCGCACTCGAGGCGGCGGTGCGCGCGGCGGCGGGCGGCGAGCGCAGCGGCCCGGTGAGCGAGCCGAAAGCGGCGGAGACGGCGCCGATGCGCAAGGACGCCGTGCAGCGCGCCGCCTCGGCGGGCGAGGGCGCGGCGAAGCCGTGGTTTGCCGAACGTCAGCCGACGACCGACCGCGGGCGGACGCCGCTCGCCTGGGCCCCCACACCGGCACCGGCGCCGGCGCCGCCGCCGCCGAGCAGGTGGCCTCGCTACGCCATCGGCGCGCTCGCCGCCGCCGGCGTCGGTGCGGCCGCGTTCTCCCTCGTGAGCCCGAGCACCAGCCCGGGCCCGAGCGTCGCGATGCCCGCGTCGGGGTCCGGCTCCGCGCGGCCCGCTTCTGGCTCCGCGGCCGCGCTCCTCGCCACCACCGATGATCCCTGGGCGACCGCACGGCCGGCAGCGGTCGGGTCCGCCGCCAGCTCCCTCGTCCCGACGATCACCGCCACCCCGATCCTGGCCTCCGCCCTCGCGCAAGGCCCGGCGCGCACCCCGGCCGCGTACCGCGCCGAGTCGACCGCCTCCCTGGGCCACCTGCCCGTCGACACGAGGGCCGTCATCCTCGTCTCGATCGACGACGTGATGGGCCACGCGCCGCTCGCGAAGATCGTCCACGTCGCGCTCGACGATGTCCGCGTCAACGCGCTCCTCGCCCTCGCGCCGCCATGCGCGCGCACGCTCGTCGCCGACTCCGCCTGGCTGACGTACGGCGCGCCGCGGCTCGACGACTCGTCACACGGCACCATGATCATCGGCGGCCGCTGGAACACGGACGCCGTCGCCACCTGCTTCGGCCCCACCGCGGTCCCCGTCCCCGGGACCGCCCGCCTCTGGCGCATCCACGACTTCGGCTACCTCGCGCGGATCGACGCGCACACCGTTCTCATCACGAACCGCACGGATCTCGCTGCGCCCGCCATCGCCGACCTCGCCTCGCGCACGGGGGCCGCCCCCGCCGCCATCCGGGCGGGTGCCGCCGCGCTCTCTGCCGATCGCGCCGTCGGCGTCGTGGTCGACCGCACCAGCGGCGATGACTTCACCAGCACGCTCGAGCTGCCGAAAGGCGTCGGGATCGCGGGCTCGCTCCGCGTCGAGGCCGACGGTGTCCGGTTCGCCGGGACCGCCTCTCCTCTCGACGCCAAGACCATCGCGCGGATCGAGGCCCAGGTCCGCCCGCAGCTCGGCCAGCTCGTGCTGTTCGGCGAGTTCACGCTCGCCCACACCGGCGATGCGCTCCGGCTCGACGCGCACGTCAGCGACGGCTTCCTCACCACGCTGTCGAGCACCAGCTTCGGCAAGTAGGCTTGCGCCGCGCGCCGCGCGCGTGCGAAGACACCGCCGATGTCCACCACGCCGCCGCGTCCCCTCGTCGTCGGCATCGCAGGTGGTAGCGGCTCCGGCAAGACGACCGTCGCGCACAAGCTCGTGTCGGCGATGCCGGGCGGGCGCGCCGCGCTCATCGAGCACGACGCGTACTACCGGATGCAGGATCACCTCGCGCCCGTCGATCGCGCGCGGACGAACTACGATCACCCGTCGTCGCTCGAGAGCGAGCTCCTGGTCGCCCACCTCGCGGCGCTGCGCGACGGGCAGGGCGTCGATGTCCCGATCTACGACTTCGCCGCCCACACGCGGGCCGCCGGGACGCGGCGCGTGGAGCCGAGCGCGGTCATCATCGTCGAGGGCATCCTCGTGTTCACGGAGGCGGCGCTCCGCGACCAGATGGACATCAAGATCTTCGTCGACACCGACGCCGACATCCGCCTCATGCGACGGATCCGCCGCGATCTCGAGCACCGCGGACGAACGTTCGAGTCCGTACGCGCGCAGTACTACGCGACGGTGCGCCCGATGCACATCGAGCACGTCGAGCCGACGAAGCGCTGGGCGGATCTGATCGTGCCGGAGGGCGGAGACAACCACGTCGCGCTCGACGTGCTGCTCGGGCGCCTCGGCCGCATCGCGTTCGCGACCTGAACCGCCCGCGCGTCAAGGGACGAGCACGCTCGCGCCCGTCGTCTTGCGGCTCTCGAGATCTGCGGGCGCGCGCGCGGCGTCAGCGAGCGGATAGCGGCGGGGCGGATCGATGACCACGTCCCCGGCGGCCACGCGCGCGAACAGCGCATGCGATAGCTCCTCGACCTGCGCGTGGGTCGCGGCGTAGGTGCCGAGCGACGGTCGGGTCACGTACAGCGAGCCCTTCTTCACGAGCTGCGCCAGATCGACCGGCGGCACCGGCCCCGACGCGTTGCCGAAGCTGACGACGAGCCCGCACGGCCGCAGGCAATCGAGCGAGCGCTCCCACGTGTCCTTACCGACGGAGTCGTAGACCACCTTGACGCCCTCGCCGCCGGTCAGCGAGCGAACGCGCGCGGCCACGTCCTCGTGGCTGTAGTCGATCGCGTGCGTCGCGCCGTGCCGGAGCGCGAGCGCGCACTTCTCGGGGCTGCTCGCCGTGGCGATGAGCTTGAGGCCCAGGGCGCGCGCCCACTGGCACGCGATCAGGCCGACGCCCCCCGCCGCCGCGTGCCACACGACCGGGTCGCCCGCCACGAGCGGACCGAACGACCCGCGCACCTTGGTGAACAGGTACGCCACGGTCATGCCCTTCAGCAACATGCCCGCGCCCCGCGCGACGTCGATGCTGTCCGGAAGCCGGACCACCTGGGTGGCGTCCATGACCCGGGCCTCGGCGTATGCGCCGGGCTTGCCGCCCGCGTACGCGACGCGATCGCCGACGGCGACGTGCGTGACGCCCGCGCCGACCGCCTCGATCGTGCCCGCGCCTTCCGCGCCGAGCACGGCGGGGAGCGGTAGCGGATAGAGCCCGCTGCGGTGGTACGTGTCGATGTAGTTGATGCCGATCGCCGCGTGTCGGATCCGCACCTCACCGGCGGTCGGCTCGCCGACCTCGACCTCGACCACCTGGAGGACCTCGGGGCCGCCAACGCGATCGAGCTGGATGGCGCGGACCTTCATCCGCGCGAGCGTATTATCATTCCGCGGTGACTGCACCCTCCCTTCCGCTCGTCGTCGTCACGGGCGGCGCTGGTTTCATTGGCTCGCACACCGTCGATCGGCTGATCGAGAGCGGCCACCGCGTCGTCGTTCTCGACAACTTCTCCACCGGCAAGCGCGCGAACCTCGCCCGCTGGGCCACCGACGACCGGCTGCGCATCGAGGTCTGCGACGTCAGCCACGGCATCTTCGCCGCGCTCGCGCCGGTGACGGCCGCGCTCGGGCCCGTCGAGCGCATCGTGCACCTCGCGGCCCAGGTCTCCGTCGTTCACTCGGTCGCGAACCCGCTCGTCGACATGCAGGTGAACTACGGCGGCACGCTGCACGTGCTCGAGTACGCCCGCGCGACGGGCGTCAAGAAGGTCGTGTTCGCGTCGTCGGCCGCGGTCTACGGCGATGTCACGGAGATGCCGGTCCCCGAGGACATCAAGTGTGCGCCGGTCTCACCGTATGGCATCGACAAGCTCGCCTCGGAGCTGGCCCTCGACTACTACGCGGTGGTCCACGCCGTGCCGGCCACGTGGCTGCGCTTCTTCAACGTGTTCGGGCCGCGCCAGGATCCGTCGAGCCCGTACTCCGGCGTGATCTCGATCTTCAGCGATCGCGCGCGCGCCGGCAAAGGCCTGACCATCTTCGGCGACGGCGGCCAGACGCGCGACTTCGTCTATGTCGGCGACGTCGTGTCGGCGATCGCGGCCGCGCTCCGCGATGGCAACTCGCGCGTCGTCGCGAACGTCGGCACCGGCCGCGAGATCTCGGTGCTCGAGCTCGCGCGGACGATCGTGGAGCTGTGCGCCGGCTCTTCCGCCATCACGCACGCGCCGGCCCGCGCGGGCGAGATCCTCAAGTCGCGCGCGCGGGTCGACCGGCTGCGCGACGTCCTCGGCGTGGTCGCGACGACGTCGCTCGTCGACGGCCTGCGCGCCACGCTCGGCTGACAGGCGGTCATGCTGCCCGCGAACGCCGCGAGCGTCGTCGAGAGCGCGGAGGCTCGCCAGCTCCCGGCGCTGATCGCCGAGTGGGAGCTCGCGACGGACGAGCGGCACTGGCTCGCCCGCGCCCTCCGCGTCGACCTCGCGCTGGTAACGGCGCGCCCGGGCCTCGCGCTCACCTGCCTCGCGGCGCGCTGCGCGCACGACGCGATCTGGTACGCGTACTGCCCGGTCCTGCCCGCGGCGGCGGTCCGGGCCGCCGAGCGGGCCGCCGACTGGGCCGCGGGGACCCCGCGGCTGCGCGCGCTGAGGCCGCCGCCGGTGCCGCTGGTGGGCGGCGTGCGCGAGGAGTACCGCACGAGCCTCGCCGGCGAGCTGTGCGCCTCCGCCGATGGCCTGCAGCTCGGCGTCACGGGCCCGGATGGCGCGGCGATCAGCTGGGACCGCACGTCCGGCCGCCGGACCGATGGCGTGGCCGACGACGCGGCGTTCTCCGGCGCGTGGTCGCCCCTGCGCCCGCTCGCCGGCGGGCCCCGCTGGATGATCGACGTGAGCAGCACGTGGCGTCACCTGATCCTCGTCGGGCCGGCGGGCGAGCCGCGCGCGCTCGATCTCGGCGCGGACGTGATCGCGCGGGCGATCCGCACGCTCGACGCGACGCGCGTCATCGTCGAGCTCGACGACATGGACGGCGACGCGCGCCACGTCCTCGTCGAGCTCGGGCCCGTGCCGCGGATCGCGTGGACCGCCGACGGCGATTGCCGCGCCGCGGTCCTCGCCGCGGGTCAGGTCGTGGGCGCGGGCTCGCGCGGCGTGACGATCCGCGACGTCCGCACCGGCGACCACGTCGTCAGCTGGACGTGCCCGCCCGTCGACGCGCTCGCGCGGCTCGCCGATGGCGCGCTCGTCACGCGCTCGGGGCCCGTCATCCGCGTGTGGGAGCCGGGCGCGCGCGGCGGCGAGCTCGCGGCCACGTACGGCTGGACGACCGCGCAGTTCTCGCCGGCCGGCGATCGCCTCGTCACCGGCGGCAACCTGTGCGACGCGCGGACCGGCGCGCACCTCGCCCGCATGGCCGTCAACGGCCCGGGCTGGCTCGAGGGCGGGCCGCCGGCGCCGTGCCAGGCGCTCGTGGCGGGCGCGTTCGTCGAGCTCCAGCCGTTCGGCCTGCGCGTGTGGGAATCCAGCGCCGGGCAGCTCGTCATCGAGGACCGCACGCGTAACGCGCGCCACGACGACATCGTCGCGTTCGATCCGACCGGCGCGCACTACGCGCTCGCGCGGCGCGCGACCGGCGCCCTCAGCGTCGTTGCGCTCGCCGGCGGCGCCGTCCGCGTCGCCCACGGCATCGACCTCGCCCGCGGCCAGGCCCTCGGCTTCACGGCCGACGGCCGCGCGCTCTGGTGGCATGACGCCGCGGGCGGACGCTGGCTGCACCCGCTCGCAGGCGCCCACTCGCTGACGTCACCGCGCCTGCTGGGTCCCGACGAGCCCACGCCGGCACTGCCCGCCACACCCACGATCGCCGTCCGCGACGGCCTGCTCACCGTCGGCGAGTTCGCCGCGCCCTGCGACGACCCGGAGGTCACCGCATCGCCCGACGGCCGCGCCTACGCCGCCCGCCGCAGCCACTACATCATCGAACGGTAGCGGCTGACGCGGACTCGGCGTCCGCGCGAGGCCGGTCTAGATCGCCTGCGTCTTCTTGCCCGCCTTGACCCAGCCGGCGATCCCTTCCGGCATGACCTTGACGTTGGTGTAGCCGGCCGTCAGCGCCTTGCCCGCCGCCTCGTGCGACGCGCCGCACGACGTGTTGGCGCAGTAGAACACCAGCGGCTTGGTCTTGTCGGCCGGCAGCTCGGTGACCGCGAACGTCTCGCTGTCGGTCAGGAGCACCGCGCCGGGGACGACGCCGAGCTTCTTGCGCGTCTGGTCGCCGTTGGCGTCCACCGCCTGGGCGCCCTTCGCGATCTGCTGATCGCACTCGTCGACGCTGACCGTCGGCACGGCCGCGACCGCCGCCTTGTCGGTGGCGGCCGGAGCATCGGAGGACTTCGCGCAGCCCGTCGCCGCCGCGAGGCCGAGGAGAGTGCAGAGCAGGAGGTTTCGCATGCGCGCACTTTAGCGCACTCTGCGGCCGTGTCGCGCGCTGTTGTCGCCGCCTACGCCGCCTGCGCGCTCATCTGGGGGACCACGTGGTACGCGATCCGGGTCTGCATCGGGGACGGCGGGTTCCCGACGCTGCTCGCCCTCGCGCTCCGCTTCGCTCTCGCCGCGCTCGTCCTCCTGCCGCTCGCCATCCGCACCCGGTCACGCCCGACCGGGGCGACCTGGGCCTGGCTCGTGCTCGCCGGCATCCTCGACGCCGGCGGCTACCTGCTCGTGTACCTCGGCGAGGAGCGCGTCTCGGGCGCGGTGGCCGCCGTCGTCTACGGCACGCAGCCGCTGATCCTCGCGCTCGGCCTCACCGCGGTGCGCCTCGAGCGGCTCACGCGCGCGCACGTCGTCGGCGCGGTCATCTCGCTGGTCGGCGTGGTCGTCCTGTTCCTCGATCGCCTCGACGTGTCGGCGCGCCAGGCGGTCGGCCTCGCGATGGTCGTCGGTTCGGTCGTCGTCTCCACCGCGTACTCGATGATCCTGAAGCGTCACGCGGGCCGCGTGCACACGGTCGTCGCCACGACGATCTTCATCGCCGTCACCGCGCTCGTGGTCGGCGTCGTGGCGCTGATCGCCGGCGAGCCGATGCCGTGGCCACCGCCGCCGGGCCCGTCGGCCGCGCTCGTCTACCTCGCGCTCGTCGGCTCCGTCGTCGCGTTCCTCGCCTACTTCTGGCTCCTCGAGCGCACGACCCTCCTCGTGAGCTCGACGCTCGTGTTCGTGTACCCGCTCGTCGCGATCGTGATCGACGCGCTGTTCGAGCGCGAGCTGCCTCTCGGACCGCGCGCGTACGCCGGCGCCGCCATCACGCTCGCGGGTCTCGCCGTCAGCCTGCGGCGGCCGGCCGCGCCGCACGCACGGAGCGTCCGGGATAAGGTGCGTGGGTGACCGACGCTCCGTGGATCTTCCGTACGTACGCGGGGCACTCGAGCGCGCGCGCGAGCAACGAGCTGTATCGCCGCAACCTGGCCGCCGGGCAGACCGGCCTCTCGATCGCGTTCGATCTGCCCACGCAGTGCGGCTACGACCCCGACCACCCGCTCGCGCGGCCCGAGGTCGGCAAGGTCGGCGTACCGATCGCGTCGCTCGACGACATGCACGCGCTGTTCGATGGCATCCCGATCGAGCGGATGAACACGTCGATGACGATCAACGGCACCGCGGTGTGGCTGCTCGCGCTCTACGTGGCGATGGCGCGCGAGCGCGGCGTCGACGAGCGCACGCTGCGCGGCACGATCCAGAACGACATCGTCAAGGAGTACCTGGCGCGCGGCACGTACATCTTTCCGCCCGCGCCGTCGATGGATCTCGTCGCCGAGACCTACGAGCACTGCGTCGCGAAGATGCCGCAGTGGAACCCCTCGAACGTGTGCAGCTACCACCTGCAGGAGGCCGGCGCGACGCCGACCCAGGAGCTCGCGTTCGCGCTCGCGGATGCGTTCGGCGTGCTCGATCGCGTGAAGGCGCGCGGGCGCGTCGATGCGGCGGCGTTCGCGCAGTGCGTGGGGCGCGTCAGCTTCTTCGTCAACGCCGGCATGCGCTTCGTCGAGGAGATGTGCAAGATGCGCGCGTTCACGGAGCTGTGGGACACGGCGTGCCGCGAGCGCTACGGCGTCACGGACCCCAAGCTCCGGCAGTTCCGCTATGGCGTGCAGGTCAACTCGCTCGGGCTCACCGAGCAGCAGCCCGAGAACAACGCGTGGCGCATCCTGATCGAGGCGCTCGGCGTCACGCTCTCGAAGGACGCGCGCTGCCGGGCGCTGCAGCTCCCCACGTGGAACGAGGCGATGAGCCTGCCGCGGCCGTGGGACCAGCAGTGGTCGCTGCGGCTGCAGCAGATCCTCGCGTACGAGACGGACCTCCTCGAGTACGGCGACCTGTTCGCCGGAAACCCCGTCGTCGCGGCGAAGGTCGAGAGCCTGTGCGAGGCGGCGCGCGGCGAGCTCGCGCGGATCGAGGGCATGGGCGGCATCATCGGCGCGATCGACAGCGGCTACTGCAAGCGCGAGCTCGTGCGCGCGATGGCGGCCCGCATGCGGCGGATCGAGCGCGGCGAGCAGACGGTCGTCGGCGTCAACAAGTGGACCGAGGCGCTGCCGTCGCCGCTCGTCGGCGGCGCGGACGGCGGCGTGTTCCACACGGACCCCGCGGCGACCGAGGCCGCGCTCGCGTCCCTCGCGGCGACCCGGGCCGCGCGCGATCCGGCGCGCGTGACGGCCACGCTGGCCGCGCTGGTGGCGTCGGCGCGCGCGGGCGAGCCGGTGATCGAGGCCTCGATCGCGTGCGCGCTGGCGCGGGTCACGACGGGCGAGTGGGCGGGGGCGCTGCGCGGCGTGTGGGGCGAGTACCGCGCGGACACTGGCGTCGGCGGCGCGGCCGGCGCGGGGATCGCGAGCGACGGCGCGGAGTGGGCGGCGATCCGGGCGCGCGTGACGGCGCTGCCGCGGCGGCCCAAGCTCCTCGTCGGCAAGCCCGGGCTCGACGGTCACTCGAACGGCGCCGAGGTGATCGCGGTGGCGGCGCGCGACGCGGGCTTCGAGGTGGTCTACGCCGGGATCCGGCTCGAACCGGCCGCGATCGCGGCGGCGGCGATCCAGGAGGACGTCGACATCGTCGGGCTGTCGGTGCTCTCGGGCTCCCACGTGGCCCTGTGCGCGGCGGTGGTGGCGGAGCTGCGCGCCCGGGGCGGCGGCGACGTGCCGGTCGTCGTCGGCGGGACCATCCCGGCGGCGGACCACGCCGAGCTGGCCGCGCTCGGCATCCGGCGCGTGTTCACGCCGAGCGACTACAAGCTGAGCGACGTGATCGCGCAACTACTCGATCTCACAAGTGAACGCACCGCTTGAGTACCCTGGGTTAAGCGCATAGATTGCCGCCCACTCATGGGTCTCGCCGATCTGTTCCGCCCGAAGTACCGCCACAGCAACGTCGCGATCCGTCTGGAGGCCGTGCGCGCGCTCTCCGCGGACGACGTGACGATCCTGACCCAGGTCGCGAAGACCGATCGGGACATCGGCGTGCGCCGGATCGCGATGGAGAAGATCGACGAGGCGGACATCCTCGCCGACATCGCGCAGGCCGAGACCGAGCGCAGCTTGCGCGAGCTCGCCGGCAGCCGCGCCGCGGAGCTGTGGACGTCGATCGCGTGCAGCGACGACGCGGAGGCGGCCGCGGCGGCCCTCGGCGGCATCATCAAGCTCGGCGATCAGCACGTGCTCGCGGACATCGCGGTGCGCGCGCAGCTGCCGGCGAACCGCAAGCGCGCGTTCGGCGAGCTGCGGGACCCGCGGGCCCTGGCCGAGCTCGCGAAGAGCGACGCGGCGCAGGACATGCGCGCGGCGGCCGTCGCGCGGATCGACGACGGCGACGTTCTGCGGGCGCTCGCGATCGACACGTCGCACAAGGAGGTCGGGCTCGCGGCCGTCGACAAGCTCGACGACGCGGACCGCCTCGAGAACGTCGCCTCGAAGGCGAAGAACAAGGCCGTGCGCCAGCGCGCGCGCAAGATCGTGACGGAGATGGCGGAGGCGGAGCGGGCGGCCAAGCCGGGCGTGCCCGACGACGTGAAGCGCCGCCGCGCCGAGCGCGCGCAGCTGCTCCGCGAGATCGAGGCGCACGCGGACAGCTTCGACTTCGCGAAGACGTCGATCGCCGTCGACGCGGCGGAGGCGGCGTGGGCGGCGATCCAGCAGGACGTCGATGGCGACGCGGACGGCCGCTTCAAGAAGGCGCTCGCGCGGTTCATGAAGCGCCGCGAGCTGCACGAGCAGCAGACGCGGACGGCCGACGAGCTGCGCGCCGTGGAGCGCTCGGCGAACGCGGACAAGGCGCGGGCGGCGGCCGAGCGGGCCGAGCGCGCGGCGGCGGTGGCGGCGCCGGCGCCCGTGGTGGCGACGCCGGTTGTCGTCGAGAGCGACGAGGTCCGCGCGGCGCGCGAGGCCGATGCGAAGGCGCAGCGCGAGCAAGCGGACGCGCGACGCGCGGCGCAGGACGCCGAGCGCGCGGGCAAGCAGAAGGAAGAGGCCGAGCGCGTCGTCGCGGTCACCGCGAGCATGACGGCGATGGTCGAGGATCTCGAGAAATTACTCGACAGTGGGGGCTCCGCCCCCGCTGGCAGCGGCGCCGAAGGGCGGCGCGGTTCGATCGACGGTGGGGGCTCCGCCCCCGCTGGCAGCGGCGCCGAAGGGCGGCGCGGTTCGATCGACAGCACTGATGGGCGCGTCATCGAGCGGACGCTGCAGCAGGCGGCGCGCGCGGCCGAGCAGATCGGCAAGCTCCCGGCGGCGGATCGCATCGCGCTCGGCGATCGCTATCACGCGGCGCGCGGCAAGCTCGTCGTCCTCATGGCGGACCTCCGCGAGGCCCAGGACTGGGAGCGGTTCGCGAACGTGCCGAAGGCCGAGGCGCTGATCGCGGTCGCGAAGGAGATGCAGACCGAGGAGCCGTCGCCGGATCTCGGCAACCGGCTGCGGGGCCTGCAGGCGCTGTGGAAGGAAGTCGGCGCGATGCCGCAGAAGCGGTCCAAGGAGCTGTGGGACTCGTTCAAGGTCGAGTGCGACAAGGTCTACGACAAGGTGCGCGGCGTGCGCGCCGTCGAGAGCGAGAAGTTCGGCGAGGTGGCGAAGGAGAAGGAGGGGCTGATCGCGGAGGCCGAGGCGCTCGCCGAGTCGAGCGACTGGGCCCAGACCGCAAGCAAGCTCAAGGCCCTCCAGACGAAGTGGAAGGCGTCCGGCCACCTCCCGCGCAAGCAGGGCGACGAGCTGTGGACCCGGTTCCGCGCGGCGTGTGACAAGTTCTTCGAGCGTCGCAAGCCGATGCTCGACGCCGCCAACGCCGAGGAGGCCGCGAACCTCAACGCGAAGCTCGCGCTGATCGCACGGGCGCGCGCGACGGCGGCCGGCGCGCCGGGCGTGGGCGGGTGGGGCAAGGCGATCGGCGAGATCAAGGACGTGCAGGCGGCGTGGAAGGAGATCGGGTACGTGCCGCGGCGCGACGCCGACCGCGTCTATCGCGACTTCCGCGCGGCGTGCGACCTGGTGTTCACGAAGCGCGATGCGGCGCGGGACGGCGAGGCGAACGCGCACCGCGCCGAGATCGACGCGATCAAGGCGCAGATCACCGACGTGCTGACGGGCGAGGGCGACGTGGTCGCCACCGCGCTCGCCGCGCGTCTCAAGGCCCAGGAGCTTGGCGTGCTGGGCACCGAGATCGATGCGATGGTGCGCCACGTCGTCACCGCGCACCCCGATGCCGTGAAGGGCACCGAGCTCGATCCGACGGCGGCCAAGAACCGCCGCACCAAGCTCATCGCGAAGGCCGGCGAGCTGTTGCCCAAGGAGGCCGCGGCGCCGACGGGCGAGGACATCGCCGCCAAGCTGAAGAACGCCATGCGCGCGAACGCGTTCGGCGATCTGCGGTTCTCCGGCCGCGATCCGCTGGAGGTCGTCGACGAGCTGCGCGGCCAGTGGCGCGACGCCGGCCCGATCTTCGACGACGACGATCGCGCGCAGGTCGCCGCGTTCGAGGCCGTCGTGCAGCGCGTCCTCGACGCCGCGGGCGCGAAGGCGAAGGCCGAGGACGAGGCTCCGCCGCGCGGCGAGCGCGAGCGCCGCCCGCGCCGCGAGCGCACACCCGCCGTGGCGCCGGCCACCGAGCCCTCGGCCGCGCCGGTCGTGATCTCGGCGCACGACGCGATCACGCGGCCGGTCGCGTTCCCACCGCCCGAGGCCCTCCCGGCCCCGGCGGTGCCCGCGCCGGCCAAGCCGGTCACGATCGCGCCGCCGATGGAGGAGATCGACGGCGGCTGGGATCTCGGCGACAGCGATCCGACGGCGTCGCCCTCGGCCGCCGAGATGGCGAGCGACGGCGCGCCGCCCGACTCGCTCAGCGACGACTGATGCCCGCCGAGCCCGACGCGATCGCGTGGCTCGACACGGTGGGCGAGGAGGTCGCGGCGACGATCCGCGACGCGCCGGGGCGGACGATCGTGCCCGCGCAGCCTTCGACGGGCGGCACCCGCGCGATGGCCGTGCTCGCGCAGCTCGTCGGCCGCTCGCTGGGCGCGTCCGTCCAGCTCGTCCACGGCGAGGTGATCGGGCAGGGCGGCATGGGGATCGTGCGCGCCGCCGAGCAGGTCTCGCTCGGTCGCACGGTCGCCGTGAAGACGCTCAAGTACCCCAATCCGGTGGCGGCGCTCGATCTGCTCCGCGAGGCGTGGGTGACCGGCGCGATCGAGCACCCGAACGTGGTGCCGGTCCACTTCGTCGAGGTCGACGCCGACGGCCTGCCGCTCGTCGTGATGAAGCGGATCGAGGGCGTCGAGTGGCGGTCGCTGGCGGGGAACGCCGCCGAGGTCGCGCGGCGCTTCGGGGCGACCGACCTGCTCGCGTGGAACCTCGGCGTGCTGATGCAGGTGCTCAACGCCGTCCGCTTCGCGCACCACCGCGGCGTCATCCACCGCGATCTCAAGCCGAGCAACGTCATGATCGGCGACTTCGGCGAGGTCTACCTGCTCGACTGGGGCATCGCGGTGAGCCTGCGCGACGACGGCAGCGGCCGCTATCCGCTCGCGTCGGCGGCGACCGAGCTCGCCGGCACGCCGTGCTACATGGCGCCCGAGATGCTCGGGCGGCCCGGTGGCCCACGGCTGTCGGAGCGCACCGACGTCTACCTCGCGGGCTCGATCCTCCACGAGCTGCTGACCGGCCGCGTGCCGCACGAGGGCGGCGACGCGATCTCCGTGCTCGCGAGCGTGGTCGCGTCGAAGGTGGAGCTGCCGCCGACCGTGCCCGCCGAGATCGCGCGGATCTGCGAGCGCGCGATGCACGCCGATCCCGACCAGCGCTACCCGAGCGCGGAGGCGCTGCGGCTCGCGCTGCAGGCGTACCTCGATCACCGCGGCTCGACCGAGCTCGGCGCCCGCGCGCGCAGCCGCCTCGACGA
>JANXOM010000108.1 GCA_025353585.1 Deltaproteobacteria bacterium | reverse complement strand
GAAGCGGTGGCTGAGCACCTAGCGTGGCGGTCTGGCCAACAGGTGGCCAACGGAACGAACTCGAGCCGGGCAAACCGCTGCAAACTACCGCGCTGACTCGGGAAATAGCAGTGACCCCATCGAGACTTGAACTCGAGTTTTCTGCGTGAGAGGCAGACGTCCTAACCGCTAGACAATGGGGCCGGTTGGAAGACTTTGCTTCTACCCCCTGGAGGGGAGAACGGTCAAGCCTTCGCTCGTTCGGGGACTAGGATTCGAACCTAGATAGCAAGAGTCAGAGTCTTGCGTCCTGCCATTAGACGATCCCCGAGTGCTTCTGCGCGCCGTATCCATTAACGGGCGGCGGCGCGTTCGTCAAGAGGGAGCGCGCGGGACGAAGGAGATCAGCGTCTTGCCGACGATCCGCACGACGTGAATCGCCAGCCAGGGCGTCTGGGGGCTGACGCTGACGAACCGGGTGACCTCCACGCCGCGCTGACGGTAGGGGCCGACCTGCTCGACCGGGATCCCGCGGCGATCGAGCTCCTTGGCGAGAAAGTCGGTCGTCTCGCGCAGGCCACGCCCCGAGACGAGCTGCCCCTCGGCGTTCGCCCGCGTTCCCGGCGGCACCGACACGTCGGGCGAGGGACCGGCAACGCTCGGCCCGCCGAGGCCGACCAAAAACGCGATCACCACGAGACCGATTGCTCGTTGAATGTTACATCTGTGACATGCGGACCTTGTTGACGTCACTGCTTTGCCTCTCGCTCGCTATTGCTCCTTCCGCCTGCGGCGGCAAGAAGACGGACAACGGTACCGGCTCGGCCGGCTCGGCGGTAGTGGCCGCCGGGTCCGGTTCGGCGGTCGCCCCCGTCGTCGGCGTCGACGCGGCCGTCGTGGCCGCGCCAACCGGATCGGGGGCGGGCTCGGGGTCGGACGCGGTCGCGGTCGCGGGGAGCGCCGCTGGTTCTGGCATCACGGACCAGCCGATGTCCCACAAGGCGGGTATGTGTCCGAGCACCGTGGTGGGCTCCACGACGAAGGCCGACCTCAAGGACGGCAAGATCCTCGTCACCGTCACCGGCGGCGACAAGGAGGTCATCGCCGCGGTCCAGAAGCGCGCCGAGGGGCTGCTGAAGGAGAAGGCAGACAACCTCGCCGCCGGCTCTACCTCGAGCGGTCACGACCAGAAGGGCACGCACGGCGGCGGCCTGGGCCTTTGTCCGGTCTACGTGCCCGAGGGCGCCGCGGCCGTGGCCGCGAACACCGCGACCGGCGTCGTCGTGACCATCACGCCCGCCAAGACCGACAAGCCCTCAGACTTCAAGGCGATCGTCGACGCGCGCATCACGAAGGCCGCCGAGTGGGTGAAGACCAACGTCAAGGCGGGCGCCGGCAACGAGGGCGGCGTCGGCGGCGCGAACGGCCCGGAGCACGCGAACCACACCGGCAAGGGCGACGGGAAGGGCAAGGAGCGCCAGGCGGCCGGCTCCGCGACAAAATAGCGCTGGCGCGCGCTAGGCGCTGATGATCGAGCCGACGTCTTCGCCCTTGAGCGCGGCGAGGACCTGGCCTGGCTTGAGCCCGTTGACGATCTGGAGCTCCTTGCACCAGCGCGCGCGGGGCAGATACTCGACCACCATGCGCTCGACGACCACGTCGTTGAGGTTCCGCTCGATCAGCTCCTTGGCGCTGATCCGCGGGATGTGCGTGGCCGTCTTGTCCTTCTTCGGATCGTTCGTGTAGAGGCCGTCTTCATCCTTGATGTAGATGGCCCGGCGCGCGCCGAGGAACTCGCAGGACAGGAACACGCCCGCGTCCGTGCGGTGCGGCGGGATGCGGCTGCCGCCTTCGCGCTTCTCCCAGTAGCCGAACGGCGGCATGCCGCTCATGACCGGGATGCAGCCGAGCTGCAGGTACAGCGGCAGCTTCTCGAAGTCGTCCGGCAGGATGAAGAGGCCGCCGTGCTTCGCGAGCAGCATCTGCACCATGCGCGCGTTCTGCATGGGGATGTACTTGCCGAGGGTGGCGACGACGCCCGTCGGCATGCCGAGCTCGCTCGCGATCGTGTAGATGTGGCGCGCGCGGGTACCGCCGCCGGTCAGGAGCACGACCTGGATGCCGAGCTTCCGCGCCTCGATCACCTCGTCGAGGATCGGGAACAGCGCGGCGCGCCCGCGGTCGAGCACGCTCTGGCCGCCGATCTTGACGACGCGCACGTCGGGCATGACCGCGACCGGCCGGTAGTCGACGCCGCTGCTCGCGCTGGTGGACGACAGGTTCGCGTGGGCGAGCGCCGAGTCCAGGGTTCGTCGTTCAGTCACGCTTGACCGCCTCGTTCGTGATGACCGTGCCGACATCCTCGCCGTCGAGCGCGCGCAGGAGCTGCCCGCGCTTGAGCCCGTTGACGATCTGCACGCGCTTGAGATTCTTCGCGTCCGCCCATGTCCGGTAGAGCTCCTCGTCGAGGATGTTCTCCGCGGGCATGTTCGCGAGGAGGTCCGCGAGCGTGGTCTTCTCGATCAGCTTCGCGTCCGCGTGCTTCTTCGGGTCCTTGTCATAGAGCCCATCCTCGTCCTTGACGTAGATAGCCTGCTTGAACCCGAGCACCTCGGCGAGCTGGAAGAGGCCGAAGTCCGAGCCGTGCATCGGCACCGCGCCGCCATCGGCCGGCGGCGGCTCCCAGAAGTGGAACGGCGGGACCGAGATCGCGATCGGCGTGATGCCGGCGTGGAAGTAGAGCGGGAGGTCCCAGAAGTGATCGCGCTGCATCGGCATCGAGCCGTACGGCGCGAGCAGCGCGTTCAGGAGGATCGCGTTGAGCTCCTCCATCGCGCCGACGAGCTGGGCGATGCCGCCGGTCGGGAGACCGAAGTCCATCGCGATGGCCATCGTGTGCCGCACGCGGGTGCCGCCGCCCACGCCGATGACGATCTTGTGGCCCTTGGCTTTGACCTGGGCGATCTCCTCGACGAGCGGCAGGATCGCCGCGCCGCCGCGGTCGAAGATGCTCTGGCCGCCGATGGAGACGAGGGTGACGTCCGGGAAGAAGCGCAGATCGCGCTCGTTCTCGGTGTCTCGCAGGACCGCGCGGTCCTGGAGCGACTCGCGCATCAGCCGCGATTCGATGTGAGTACGGCCATCGCCGCCGACGAGCTTGGTCATCGCACTACCTTACCTACAAAGTTACGGATGGGTCGCCCAGAGCTGGTAGGTACCGGTGCCCGAGAGCGTGCGCGCCGACTTGTCCGCCGGCCCGCTCGCGAACGGCGGCGTCGTGGGTTGGATCTGGATCTCGTCGAACATCGCGCCGTCGGGGACGATCATGTCGAAGTTGCCGGTGCAGCTCCCGTTGTCGCCGGTGATGGTCAGCGTGTCGTCCTCGCCCGACGCCGGCGAGTTGTGCGTGACGGACGTGGTGCGCGGGATCGGGACGCCGTTGGAGTCGACCATGTCCGTCGCCGTGTAGCTGTAGGAGGTACCGCTATGGACGGCCGTGCAATCGCCCATGTCGGAGACCGTGACCTGGACCGCCCACGCGCCGACCGGCTGACAGCCCGCCGCCGGATCGACGGTGCGGCTCGGCGTGAACGAGCCGCCAAGCGTGAGCGTCGCCGTGCACAGTGCGACGCGCTCGGGCGCGGCGTCGACGTGCGTCACGCCACCGTCATCACCGCTGCACGCCGCACCGAGCGCCGCCAACCCGACCATCGCCACCGTGTTGAGAAGGAGTCGGGACATGAGGGGACAGTAACACAATGCGGTTCTCGACTGGCAGATGGGCCGGCTCACCCGTATTGTGAGTGCATGACGTGGCGATTCTCCCACTTGACCGCGCTGCTCGCGCTGACCGCAGGTTGCAAGAGCAAGCCCGACGAAAACGCCCCCTCCCGGCCCACGAAAGCGCCCGCTGGATCGAACGCCCCCGAGACCGGACATCTCGTGTCCGATATCACGGGGAGCGCCGCCGCGCGCGTCAACATGGGGAGTGGGAGCGCAGGCGAAGACACTGAATCTGATGTCCCCGGCGCCCTGCCGCCCGCGCCGAAGGGCGGTGACGGGCCGCCGACGCCGGGGCAGGTCGACACGGCGCAGAGCGGCGTCGGCTCGGGCTCGGCGATCAAGGTCCACGGCTCGACCTGGGCCAACAAGGACCCGGACGCGGGCGGCGGGCAGGCGTTCGCTGGCTTCAAGGAGTCGTGGGTCTACGTCGATGGCGTGGCGCGCGGCGTCTTGCTGTACCCCGAGATCCCGCAGTGGCTCCCCGTCGCGTGGAAGGAGGACGTCGAGGGCCTCGACTTCAAACCGGGCGATCCGCCGCCGTACGAACGGAAGGTGCAACTCCTTCGCTACCGGCTCGTCGATTACCTGAAGAACATGGGGCTCGACATCAACAAGGTGAAGGGCGTCTACCTCCACGGCAGCGGCTACACGTTCCTGCCGCACGACATGTTGGTGAAGTACGCAGACGGCATCACGTTCGACTTCACCGGCAACGACATGACCAAGACCCGGTTCTACTGGCCGATCGGCATGCCGGTAAATACGAGCTATGACCGGTATGCCGCGGTGTCGGTGATCCTCAATAAACCACTCCTCACGCTGGACGAGCACAACAATCCGTTCATCGACGGGGTCGAGGTCAGCGGCATCCCGTACCACGGCACCCCGGAGCGGGGCGGCGTGCGCGTGTACCTGGACGGCCGCCTGACGTACACGATCAAGCGCAACCTCCTCAACGACATGGGGCGCCTCGCCCCGGACGAGCCGCGGTGGAGCTTGCGCAAGCTGCTCGAGGCGGCCGGGACGAAGGCCGACAACATCGCCGCGGTGGACGTCGTCGACGAGAAGGACACCTACCACCAGACGCGCGAGCGGATGCCGGACACGATCCTCGCCGACCTCGACTTCGCGACGGCCTCGAACGCATCGGGCGAGATCACGCTCGGCAAGGAAGCGCGGCCCGCGAACGCGATCCTCCTGTACACGAAGGGGCACGTGCCAAAGCCGGCGCCGCTGCCGCCGCTCGAGCGCGACTATCAAAAGGGCTCGTAACTCCGGATCTGGAGTCGTCGAGCTCGGCCGAAACGCAAAACAGCCACCCAGTCGGGTGGCTGTTTCTACGAGCGACTACCGATCTTACGGGTTGCCGGAGCCCGAACCGGAGCCGGAGCCCGCGCTCGGATCGACGAACGCCGGGGTCGGGCAGGCCCCCGAGTCGGCCTTCGCCTGGACCATCGTGGCGAACGATGCCATCGCATCGAGCACCACGACACCGTCGACGTTCTGGTTGCAGTCGAACTTCGGGTGCGTGCCCGAGCTGTTGTCCTGCTCCTTGCCCTTCGAGCAGATCTTGTTCGACGCGACGAGCATCTTGTACGAGATGGGGCTGGTCTGCTGGGTCTGCGCCTGGAACGCGCCGGTGATGAACACCTCCTCCTGCCACTTGGTCAGCATGTCGAGGTACTGGTTGTTCCGACCCCAGTACGCGCCGCCCGCGCCACCCGGCTCGTGGCAGCTGTAGCAGCGACCGTTCTCGGTCTGCATGTCAGCGATCGCGTAGGCCTTCGTGCTCATATACTCGGTCTGCGAGATCGACATGCAGGCCGCCCACTGCTGCTCCGCACCGCGGACGCTCAGGTTCGGCTGGATGACCGTACCGGAGCCCGTGTTCGAGCCGCCGCCGCCGTCGTCGCCGCGCTCGGCGGCCTCGGCGCTGAGCCATGCCGAGATGGTCGTCACGTCGGCTGCCTGCCAGGCCGGCCCCTCGTGGACGCCCTTGGTCAGGAGCGACGCGGCGCCGGCGCGGAAGCCGCCGTTGATGGCGCGGTCATTCGTGATGCCCGCGTAGAACGAGTCGTTCGAGTTCGCCGTGCCGAGGAACATGTTCGTCGCGCCCGTCTCGGGGCCGACGTGACAGCCCGCGCACCGGTTCGAGACGAGGAGCGGGGCAACGGTCGAGTCGAACTGCTGACGCGCCGTCGTGTCGTTGGAGCCGGTGTTCGAACCGCCACCCGTCGGCATGTCGATCCCGCCGACGCAGGCGCCGAGCATCGCGAGAGCGACGGAAGCGAAGAGGGTCTGGGTGCGCATAGTCTTGGTTCCCTTTGAAGTCTGACCGAGGAGGGTAGGGCGAGGAGACTCGATCACTTCCGGCGGCGACGCAGCAGGGTGCCGAGCGCCATGCCGAGGAGGACGACCGTGCCCGCGCCGCCGTTGCCCGTGGTCGAGCAGCCACCGAGCGTGTTGGTCGAGCCGCCGTTGGTCGGGTCGACCGGGTTCGGGTCGCCGGTCGGGTCGCCCGGGTCAACCGGGTCGGTCGAGGTGTCGGCGTCGACAGGGATCACGACGAGCGAGGTGGCGTTCTTGCCGCCGCAGGTGCCGTCGTTGGTGCCCTTGTTCGGGTCA
>JANXOM010000022.1 GCA_025353585.1 Deltaproteobacteria bacterium | reverse complement strand
CGTCCGCGACCTTGCCAATCGGCTCGGTCACCGCGGTGATCTGGGTCGCGAGCTTGTCGCCGCGCCCGAACGCCGTGGCGAGCGCCGTCGCCGCGCTGCCCGTGCCGCCCGCCCCATCGGAGACCGCGCTCGCCACGCCGGCCAGCGCGGCCAGCGGCGACTTCGCATCCTTCACGTCCTTGATGTCACCGGGAAGCTTCGCGAAGCTCTGCTCGGCCGCGTAGCCGTCCTTCGCCGTCGCCACGACGCGCTTGAGGACCGGGTTTTCGAGCACGCCCCCGAGGCCGCTCGAGCCGAGCCGCGCCGCGATGTCGCTCCCCGCCGCGCCGCGCGCCACGATGTCCTCCCCGGACTTCGCGACGTCGTGAATCAGGCCACCGAGGCCATGGTGACGATGTTCCGCCGGCCCGCTCGCTTCGGTTGCGGCCCGCTCGGGGACTGGCGCGTGCTGGTCGCGAGCGGCTTCCGGAGCCTGCTCGCGGGCGGTCGCCGCGTGCTCGTCCTGCGCGTCGCGGGCCTCTGCGGCCATGAAATCTGCGAGGGGATTGCCGCGCGCCGGGTCTGCAGCCCCGGGCTTCCTCGACTGCAATTGGTCGATCGCGCTCGTGACCGAGCGCGCCGCCGTCTCGAGCCCGCCTTGCATGCCCGCGCCTGTCACCGCCGTGACCGCGCCCTGCACGGTGTGCATCGCCGCGTTGAGCTGCGCGACGGCCTGCTGCGCCGAGCTCTGCGCGAGCATCCGGGCGTCCTGGTCGTACTTGCCGCGGCGACCGCGCGAGCCCGGCCTGCTTCGCCCCGTCGCCTGCTCGTACAGCACGCGGCTGAGCCGGCCCGGAATCGGTTCGTCTACGCCGCCGGCCGGCGCCGATTGCAGGGTTTGCAGCGTCTCTTTGCCGATCTCCCCGAGCCGACGGACGGCCTCGTCAGCGCGCTCCTTGCGCCGACGTTGCCGTTCCTCATCGAGACGGGCGAGCTTGTCCTTCGCCAGCAGGTCCATCTAGGTCCCCATTCTACGCGCGGTTCCCCACTTTTCCCCCGTGGAGAGCTAGGATCGAGTGCGGTGGCACCCCTACGGCGACGCCGGATCCTTCGATTTTTCGGCACCCGAGGCGATCTCTTGGCCGCGGAATCGCCGCACATCGTCGTTTATGACTCTACGGGTCATGAACGATTCCGCACAGAAATCGAGGAGTTCACCGATGTCGCCGGTGTAGGCGAGGAGATCTGGGCCGTCTCGCCCGGGCAATTGACGCGCATCTCGGTGAAAGACGGTTCGCAGCTCGGGAGCGCGAAGCTCGATTATCTCGATCCGGCGGGGCGCCTGCTGATCTCGGCCACCGCACCCCACCTCGCGGTGTGGCACGGCGCCGAGCCGGTCCTGCTCACCGCGACCGGCAAGACCGAGATCCCGGGGCCGGGCGGCGAGGCGATCCTCCCGCTGGCGGATGGCCGGTGGCTCCTGTGGGGGGCCGGCCAACTCCAGCTGTGGCGGAGCCTCGGACAGGCGTGGCGCAAGGGGCTCGGGGAGCGCGGGATGCGGGTGATCGATGCCCAGCTCGTCCTTGATGGACGCCTGTTCGTGCTCGCGCAGCAGAAGTCGACGAGCGCCGACGGAGCGAGCGATCTGCGCCTGAGCGTGGCGGCGGTCAACGACGGCGCTCCCACCACGCAGCTCAAGCTCCCCAAGGTTTCGGGCATCGCGATCGCGGCTCGCCGCGGCCTCGCGCTCCTGCGCAGTGGGGACCGCCTCGCCGTGTTCGATCTGCGCTTCGGCCGCTGGATCCGCGACCTCGCACTACCGGCGGGCGTCACCGAGGTCGCGGTCGACGACGCTTGCCAACGGATCGCCCTGGGCTCGCCATCGGGGCTCGAGCTCGTCCGCCCCGACGCCCTGGCCGCGCCGTCGCGCGAAGAGCTCGACGCATCTGAAGCGGAGGAGGCCGAGGCGCGGGCACGTGCGAGCACGACCGGCGCCGGCGAGCGCGGCGGCGACCTCACCGAGGATGGCGAGGGCGCGGTCGAGGGCCCGGTGGCCGAGCTCGCGGACCTGATCGAGATCTTGCCAGACGCGCCCGGCGCCGCGCCGGCCGCGCCGGCCGACGGGACCGAGCCCTTCTCCGACGCGCCGCTCGCGCGCCTCGAACCAGTGTCCGTGATCCCGACGGCGACCGCGGGCGAGATCGCGCAGGCGATCGACATGCGCCTGCACCTCGTCGGCGCGCGGGCTCATGCCTCGATCGCGGACGGTTGGGACGTCGGGCGGATCACCAAGCCGGATCTCGTGCGCCCGCCGTTCGCGGACGAGGTCGCGGGCCTGCTCCGTCTCACGAGCGGTCGCGCCCCGGCCGATCTCGCGGCTGCGTCCGCGCGACTCCAGGCGGTGGAGGACGCGAACCGGGTGTCCGAGCGCAATCGCGGCGGTCGGCTGACGCCGCTCGATGTGCTCGCGCGCGACTTCCGGCTCTCTCCCCTCGCGGTCGCGCTCCTGTTCGCGGTCGCCGCGCCTCGCATGCGCGGTGAGCTCGCGCGGCTGTTCGGGATCTTGGCGAACGACCCCGGGCGCGCGGTGGTCGACGAGCTGCTGCTCGGGCAGCTCTACGCGACGCAATCCGGGCTCGCGATCGCGCGCGAGCTCGATGGCGACATGCCGCTCCGCAAGTACGGGCTCGTGCGCTCCGGGCCCGGTGACCGGCCGTTCGCCCCACTGACCGTCGATCCGCTCGTCATCCGATACATCACGAACCAGCCGGCCGACGGCGAGCCCGACCTGCACCTCACCGTCCGACACGTCGACCGCGATCTCGAGGAGCTGCAAATGCCCCGCGCCCTGATCGCGAAGGCGCTGCGCTTCCTGGCGAGCCCGCGTGATACGGGACCGGTTCGTATCGCCGTGCGGGGCCGCACCGGCAGCGGGCGCCATACCCTGCTGACGTCCCTCGCCGCCCGGGCCGGGCGCTCGCTCGGCCTCGTCGATCTCTCGCGCATGCCGCGGGACACGGGCCGCCTCGGCCCGCTCCTCGAGGCGGCGCTCCGGCGCGCGATGCTGCGCGGGCTGGTGCCGTGCGTCGATGGCCTCGAGCTCGTCTCGAGCGAGGATCCAGAGACGAAGATCGGGCTCGCGACCGCGCTGCGCGATCACCCGGGGCCGGTCGCTGTCCGGCTGCCCGCGGAGGCGCTGATCCCGCTCGACCCGGGCTACCTCGCCCTCGACATCCCGATGCGCGACGAACGCCAGCGGACGGCATCTTGGCTCGCCGCGCTCGAGCGCCAGCAGATCGATCTGGCGGACACCACCGACCTGGCCGCGCGCTACCGCGTCGGCCCCGGCATCATCGAGCGCGTGACGTCTGAGGTCGCGCGCCGGCCAGATCACCCGACGACGCCGGTCGGCTGGGCGCAAGAGCTCGACGACGCCGTCCGCCAACACCTCGAGAACCGGCTGGGCGCGACCGCGAACCGGGTCACGCGCCTCGCGAACTGGAGCGATATCGTCTTGCCCGAGGACATCATCGACTCCCTGCTCGAGATGACCGCGCGCGTGCGTCACCGCAAGAAAGTCTACGAGCAGTGGGGCTTCGACAAGTCGATCACGACCGCGCGAGGCATCACAGCGCTGTTCCAGGGCACGCCCGGCACGGGCAAGACGATGGTCGCGGGCGTCATCGCGCGGGACCTCGGGCTCGAGCTGTATCGCGTGGATGTCTCGCGCATCACGAGCAAGTGGATCGGCGAGACCGAAAAGAACCTGGGGTCGCTCTTCGACGCAGCCGAGGACGGCCAGGTCATGCTGCTCTTCGACGAGGCTGACTCGCTGTTTGCCAAGCGCACCGAGGTCAAGACGTCGGTCGATCGGTACTCGAACATGGAGGTCAACTACCTCCTGCAGCGCTTGGACACGTTCGAAGGGATCGCGATCCTGACGACCAACTTCGGCAACGCGATCGATCCGGCGTTCAAGCGGCGCCTCACGTACCGCATGACGTTTCCGTTCCCGGACGAAGAGATGCGCGAACAGCTGTGGAAGTCGATGCTGCCACCGCAGGTGCCGATCGCGGGAACCCTCGACTTCTCGAATCTCTCGCAGCGGTTCCGCCTCTCGGGCGGCTACATCCGCAACGCGGTGCTGCGGGCGGCGTTCCTCGCCGCCGAGGAAGGCACGTCATTGATGCAGGAGCACCTCGAGCGCGCGATCCGGATGGAGTTTCGCGAGATCGGCAAGCTGGCCGAGAGCGGCACGCTCGAGTAGCGCGCGGGTGCGTTCCCGTTCGCTCACCGCGCCTGGCGCAGCAGCTCGGCGATATCCTTCTGCCCCGCCGGGTCCTCGAGCAGCGTCAGCGGCGCCGCCGCGAGCGTGGGATCCTCGAGGATGAGCTCGACCGCGCGACGGGCGCCGATGAGGCCCGAGGCCCGCCCCGGCGCCTGCAGCGCCCAGTCGGTGATCCCCGCCTTGCCGACCACCTCGCCGATCCACTTGATGTCGTGGGCGAACCGGGCATCCCCGTAGCCCTTCGCCTCGCCGAGCCCGAACCAGAGGATCCGCTGGAAGCGCAGCCGGCGGCCCGGCGGCATCAGGATCGTCTCGCCCGCCTCGGCCGTCGCGCGGTTGCCCTTCAGCATCCGCGACAGCTTCCCGCACAGGCGCCAGTCGACGAGCCCGGCCGCGCCGCGCAGCGGACGATCGCTCTTGAACACGGGGAGCACGAGCGTGTCGCGCGCCGACTCGTCCCAGCGCGCCAGATCGAGCGGGAGAACGGTCAGCGCCACGCGGGCTAGCTCTCCGCGCTGCGGCCGACGGCGCCCGCGATCCGGTCGAGCACGCCGTTGACGAACGCCGAGGACTCCGCGGTGCCGAAGCGCTTCGCGAGCTCGACGGCCTCGTTGATGACGACCTTCACCGGCACGTTCGCGAACGCGACGAGCTCGCACGCGCCGAGGCGCAGGATGTTGCGATCGACGCGCGACATGCGGTCGATGCGCCAGTTGCGCGACGACGCGGCGATGACCTCGTCGATCTTCGCGGCCTGGCTCGTGGCGGCGGCGACGAGCTCGCGCGCGAAGGCCTGGGCCTCCGCGTCGACCTCGAGCTCCAGCTCGCTCGCCCACGTCGCGGCGGGACCCGAGAAGTCGGCGCCCGCGTCGTTGTCGCGCGCGTAGAGCAGCTGGAGCGCGTACGCGCGGCCGGAGCGCCGCGTGCCCGAGCTCACCGCGACTTCTTTCCGCGCGGCGCCGGTGTCGGGGCCGCCGCGACGGCCGCCGGCGCGGCCGGCAGCAGCAGGCGCGCCAGCTGCGCGAGCTCGATCGCGGCCATCGCAGCGTCGAAGCCCTTGTTGCCGGCCTTCGTGCCTGCCCGCTCGAGCGCCTGCTCGATGGTATCCGTCGTCAGCACGCCGAACACCACGGGGACGCCGGTCGCGAGGGCCGCCGCGGACGTGCCGCGCGCCGCTTCGCCGGCCACGTAGTCGAAGTGCGGGGTGGCGCCGCGGATCACGGCGCCGAGCGCGATGACCGCGTCCACATCGCCGCGCTCGCACACCATGCGGACGACCTGCGGCAGCTCCCAGGCGCCCGGGCAGCGGACGATCAGCGTGGCGTCGGCGGCGCCGCCGGTGCGCGCGATCGCGTCGAGGGCGCCCTGCACGAGCGGCTCGACGATGAGCCCGTTGAACCGGCTCGCGACGATGGCGAACCGCAGGCCCGCGGCGGACAGGGTCCCCTCGATGATGGTCGGCATGCGCGCCGGACCTTACACCAAGCGCGCCACGGCCGCGCTCCCGGGACCGCGCCCCGGGATGGGGACCCGCTCGACGACCTCGATGCCGAAACCCTCGAGGCCCGCGATCTTGCGATCGCTGTAGATCATCAGCTTGATCTTCTTGCAGCCGAGGTCGGCCAGCACCTGCGCGCCGAGGCCGAAATCGCGCAGGGCCTCGCTCGAGGCGTGGGCGCTGGGCGCGACGCCGCGAACGGTCGGCTGCTGCAGCACGAGCCGGTCGAACGAGGCCGCGAGCTTGGTGCGGGTCCGGTTGACGACGTAGAGCAGGACGCCGCAGCCGGCCTCGTCGATGGCGCGCAGGGCCGCGTCGAGATCGGGGCGGAGCGCGAACGCGTCCGCGAGCGGATCCATCGGGGCTACGCGGACGAGCACCGCGCCGCCCGCGTCCGCGATCGCGCGGACATCGCCGCGCACGAGCGCGAGGTACTCGGTGTCCTCGACCTCGGTGTCGTAATAATGGGCGGTGAACAGCTCGCCCGGCGGCAGCGAGCCCGGGCGCATCGGCCCCGAGGCGCGGCGGCGCACGATCTGCTCGCGCTCGAGCCGGTACGCGATGAGATCGGCGACGCTGAGGATCAGGAGGTCGTGCTTGCGCGCGAGCTCCTCGAGATCGGGCATCCGCGCCATCTCGCCGTCCTCGCGCATGATCTCGCAGATCACGCCGGCCGGCCGCAGCCCGGCGAGGCGCGCGAGGTCGACGGAGCCCTCGGTCTGGCCGGTGCGGACGAGCACCCCGCCCTTCCGCGCGCGGAGCGGGAACATGTGGCCCGGCGACACGACGTCGGCGGGCGTGGCGTTGTCGGCGATGGCGGCGCGGATCGTGGTCGCGCGGTCGCGGGCGGAGATGCCGGTGGAGACGCCGTGCCGCGCTTCGATCGACACGGTGAACGCGGTGCCGAGCGAGGCCTGGTTGTCGCGCACCATCATCGGCAGCTCGAGCTGGTCGATCATGCGGTCGTCCATCGCGAGGCAGATGAGGCCGCGCGCGTGGGTGACCATGAAGTTGATGAGCGCGGGCGTGACGAGCTCGGCGGCGAACACGAGGTCGCCCTCGTTCTCGCGGTCCTCGTCGTCGACGAGGATGACCATCCGGCCGGCGCGAATCTCGTCGAGGGCGCGGGTGACGCGGTCGATGGCGGTCAGTGCGGCGTTGGCAGTGGTCATACGAGCCTCCCGGCGAGCAGCTTCTCCACGTGCTTGGCGAGCACGTCGACTTCGAGGTTGACGCGATCGCCGATGGTGAGGCCACCGAGCGAGGTCTCGTCCTTCGTGTGCGGAATGATGGCGACCGACAGCGTCTCGGCGTCGACGGCGTTCACCGTCAGGCTGACGCCGGAGATGGCGATCGAGCCCTTCTCGACGACGTAGCGCAGGAGCGCGGGCGGAGTGCGGACCACCAGCACCAGGTTCGCGCCGTTGTCGCGGCGGGCGGCGAGCTCGCCGGTGCCGTCGATGTGGCCG
Source organism: Deltaproteobacteria bacterium (assembly GCA_025353585.1). Classification (GTDB taxonomy): domain Bacteria; phylum Myxococcota_A; class Polyangia; order Haliangiales; family Haliangiaceae; genus JABFXX01. The sequence goes on along the minus strand of JANXOM010000022.1, from coordinate 4,036 downwards.
GTGACCCAGTGGCCGCCGAGGCGGTCGCCCAGGCGGAGGGCGCGCTCGAGGTTGAGGCGCGTGCCGACGCGGACGCCGCCGAGCGTCGTGCGCGCGAGCGTCTCGGCCCCGGCGAGCACGGTGTAGGTGGCGCGCGTGACCTCGGTGACGGTCAGGCAGCAGCCGTCGTGGTTGACGGAGTCGCCGATGGCGAGCTCGGTGACCGGGAGGTGCGCGGGGCGTACGGTCAGGACGAGCGCGTCGCTGCGCCGGTCCGCGCGGGCGATCGTGCCGACGTCTTCGACGAGGCCGGTGAACATCTGGCCTTCGTGTACCACCTTAATCGTCGTCTGCGAAACCGGCGAACGGGTCCGCCTCTTCGCGCGGCGGCGGGGGCGGCCGGCGCCCGTAGGTCAGGCGGACATCCGGGCCGATCGTACGGACCTCGGTGAGCTCGAACTTGTAGGCGGCGGTCAGGACCTTGACGCCCTTGCCGCCGATCCAGCTCGGGGCGGCGCGGCCGCCGACGGCGAGCGGCGCCATGTACAGGATCACCTCGTCGGCGTACCCGGCGGCCAGGAGCGACGCGTGGACCTCGCCGCCGCCCTCCACGAGCACGGACAGGATGTCCTGGTCGCCGAGCCACTTCACGAGCTCGTCGATGCGGACGCGGCCGTTCGCGTGGGGGCGAAAGCGCACGACCTCGGCCCCCATCGCCACGAGGGCCTTCTCGCGGCTCGCCGACGCGGCGAGCGTGGTCGCGATGATGACGCGCGGCGACCGCTTGCGCTGGGCGGCGCTGCGCCCCGGCAGGAGGCGCGCGTCGACGGGCGTGCGGAGCTGGCTGTCGAGCACGATCCGGATCGGGTCGCGGAGGTTCGGATACATCCGCGCCGTCAGCCACGGATCGTCGACGAGCACGGTGTTGGCGCCGACGAGGATCGCGTCGTTGCGATCGCGCAGGAGGTGGCCATCGGCGCGCGCGTGGTCGCCGGTGATCCACTTGCTGCGGCCGGCCCAGGTCGCGATCTTGCCGTCGAGCGTGACGGCGGCCTTGAGCGTGAACGCCGGGCGGCCCTGCGCCGCCCAGGTCAGGAACGGGCGGTTGGCGCGGTCGCACGCGGCGCGGAGCGCGTGGGAGACCGAGATGCCGGCCCGCCGCAGCGACTCGATGCCGCCGCCGTGCTCGGGGATCGGGTCCTCGCTGCCGACGACGACGCGGGCGATGCCGGCCTCCTTGATCGCGGGGACGCAGGGCGGCGTGCGGCCCTGGTGCGAGCACGGCTCGAGGTTGCAGTAGAGCGTGGCGCCCCGGGCGAGCCCGGCCTTCGCGCCGCGGAGCTTGCCGAGCGCGTCGGCCTCCCCGTGCTTCGTGCCGGGGCCCTTGTGGGCGCCCTCCGCGAGGACCTTGCCGCGCGCGTCCACGATGACGCAGCCGACGATCGGGTTCGGCGCCGTGCGCCCGCGGTACGCCTCGGCGAGCTCGAGGCACCGCTGCATGTGCACGGCGTCGACAGCGGCGTCGGTCGCTCGGGTGCGGCTCATGGCGCCCTCGCCTAGCTGGGGTCGGCCGCGGCGGCCGCGGCGGCCGCGTGCTTGTCCGTGTCTTCGTCATTCCCGGGTTCCACCCCCCTACCGGCAAAGCCGGCAGGGTTCCCGCCGTCTGGGGCGAGCACGATGGGGGCCGCGTGGGGGCCGGTGTCCTCGCCGCGCAGCGCATCGAGCTCGCGGGCGAAGCCCTCGACGTCGGCGAAGTCGCGGTAGATCGACGCGAACCGCACGTACGACACCTGATCGATCGCGCGGAGCTTCGGCAGGACGCGCTCGCCGATGAGGCGAGACGCGATCTCGGGCACGCCGAGCTCGCCGATCTCGCGCTCGACGTCGAGGGCCATCTGCATCACCTGCTCGCGCGAGATGCGCCGCTTCGCGACCGCCGCGGCGATGCCGTGCTCGATCTTGTTGCGGTCGAACGGCTCGCGGCGGCCGTCGTTCTTGATCACGGCCGGCATCGACTCCTCGATGCGCTCGTACGTCGTGAACCGGCGCGTGCAGCCCTCACACTCGCGGCGGCGGCGGATCTCGCCGCCGTCCTTGGACACGCGGGTCTCGATGACCTTGTCCTCGTCCCGCGAACAGAAGGGACAGCGCATCGGGCGAGCTCAGTCGCCCTTGTAACGGGAGACGATGAGCGCGGCGTTCGTGCCGCCGAAGCCGAAGCTGTTCGACATCGCGTGGTCGACGCGCTGCTCGCGCGCGACGTTCGGCACGTAGTCGAGGTCGCAGTCGGGATCCGGCGTCGTGTAGTTCGTGGTCGGCGGGAGGACCCCGCGCGCCACGGCGAGCGCCGTGATGCCGGCCTCGATGCCGCCGGCCGCGCCGAGCGTGTGGCCCGTCATCGACTTCGTGGACGACATCGCGAGCTTCTTCGCGTGGTCGCCGAAGATGACCTTCGTCGCGAAGGTCTCGTTCTTGTCGTTGAGGTCCGTCGAGGTGCCGTGCGCGTTGATGTACCCGATGTCGCGCGGGTCGAGCTTGGCGTCGCGCAGGGCGAGCTTGAACGCGAGCTGGGCGCCCTTGTGCTCGGGGGCCGGCGCGGCCACGTGGTGCGCGTCGCTGGTCGCGGCGTAGCCGGTCAGCTCGGCGTAGATCCGGGCGCCGCGCTTCTTCGCGTACTCGAGCTCCTCGAGCACGACGACGCCCGCGCCCTCGCCGACCACGAAGCCGTCGCGGTCCTTGTCGAACGGGCGGCTCGCGTGGGTCGGGTCGTCGTTGCGCGTGGACATCGCGCGCATCGCGTTGAAGCCGCCGACGCCGAGGATCGTGATGGTGGCCTCGCAGCCGCCGGCGATCATGCCATCGCAGTAACCGTGGCGAATCGCGCGCGCCGCCTCGCCGATCGAGTGCGCGCCCGTCGAGCAGGCCGAGACGTGGGAGAAGTTCGGGCCCGTCGATCCGGTGCGGATCGAGATCATGCCCGGGACCTCGTTGGAGATGATGTCGGTGACGAAGTACGGCGAGAAGCCGTGGCGCGGGCCCTTGAGCTTCACCGACGCGTAGGTGTCCTCGATGGTCCGCACCCCGGACAGCCCGGCGCCGACGTAGACGCCCCAGCGCTCTTCGTCGCCCGCCGGCACGCGCGTGCCGAGCCCGGCGTCCGCGACGGCCATGATGCCGGCCGAGACGCCGAACTGCAGGAAGCGGTCGAGGTGCTTGACCTCGCGCTTGTCGAGATACTTGAGGGGCTCCCAGTTCTTCACCTCGCACGCGAAGCGCGTGGCGAAGTCCGTCGTGTCGAACAGGGTGATCGGCCCGGCGCCGCTCCGGCCTGCAAGCAACGACGACCAGGTCGACTCCGTGTCGTTGCCGACCGGAGTGATGAGACCGATGCCGGTGATGACGACGCGACGCATGGGAGCTCCTTGGGGTGCGAGAACGACGAGTCCGCGACGACTACTTCGCGTGCGACTTGATGTAGTTGGTCGCGTCCTTCACGGTCTTGATCTGCTCGGTATCCTCTTCCGGGATCGTGATCTTGAACTCCTGCTCGAACGCGAGCACGAGCTCCACGACGGCGAGGGAGTCCGCCTTCAGGTCGTCGATGAACGACGCCTCGGGGCGGAGCTGCTCGGGGGAGACCTCGAGCTGGTTACAGATGATCTCCTTGACCTTGCTATCGATCTCGTCGGGCGACATGGCGGAATCCTCGTGAAGTGGGTGCAGGTGACTCGGAAACAAGCAGCGTCTAGCGGGCGTTGGATAGCCCACTTCGTGATTTACATCAACATCCCGCCGTTGACGCTCAGGACCTGGCCGGTGATGTAGCTCGCCTCGGGTCCCGCGAGGAACGCGACAGCGTGCGCCACGTCATCGGCGTGGCCGATGCGGGCCAGCGGAATCTGCTCCACGAGCTTGGCGCGCGCGGCCTCGGGGAGCTCGGCCGACGTCATGTCCGTGTCGATGAAGCCGGGCGCCACGGCGTTGCACAGGATGTTGCGCGAGGCCAGCTCCTTCGCCACCGACTTGGTCAGTCCCACCAGCCCGGCCTTGCTGGCCG
>JANXOM010000392.1 GCA_025353585.1 Deltaproteobacteria bacterium | reverse complement strand
GCCCGGCAAGCTCGGCGCTGCGCACGCCGCGCTCGCCCAGTTCTACATCGACGTCGGCAAGGCGCCGGCCGCGCTGCGGGCGGTCGCGCCCGCGTTGCAGTACGCACGCGACGCCAAGGACGTGCTCGCCGAGGCCGAGGCGTTGCGCTTGCGCGCGGCGATCTCGCGGCTGGTCGGCAACGCGGACGAGTCGCTGCGGCTCGTGGAGCAGGCGCTCGTGCTGGTGGACGCGTCGTCGAAGACGGACGCCGGCGCGCGGCCGCCGACGCCGGTGCTCGTGGCGCGCGCGACGATCCTGAACCAGCGCGGCACCACGCTGTGGAACATCGGCCGGCTCGAGGACGCGATCGAGAGCTACGCCGAGGCGCTGGTCATCTACCGCGCCGTCGGCATGGCCCGGCACGAGGCGCGCGCGCTCAACAACATGGGCATCGTGTTCGCGGCGCTCGGCGAGTACGAGGAGGCGCTCGCGCACTACAAGAGCGCGCTCAAGATCGACCAGGCCCTCGGTGACCGCAGCGCCATCGCGCTCAAGCTCGCGAACATCGGGCAGTGCTACGGCGACCTCGGCGACGTCGATCGCGCGGAGAGCTACCTCGGCAAGGCGCTCAAGATCGCCGAGCAGACGGGCGATCTGCAGGCGGCGGCGGACGCGGCCGTCTCGTGGGGCCAGGCGAAGATGCAGCGCGGCGACACCGTCGGCGCGATCCCGATGTTCGAGCGCGGGCTGTCGCTGGCGACGGAGAACCGCGACCGCTATCAGGAGGTGCGCGCGATGCAGTACATCGCGCTGGCGCACCTGGCGGCGGGCGACCCGCCGGAGCTCGCGCTGGAGATGGCGAAGTCGGCGACGGACTGGGCGCGCAAGGTGCCGATGATGGTGGGCATCGTGTACGGGCTCATCTTCCAGGGGCTCGCGCTGTCGCGGCTCGGCCGGCACGCCGAGGCGCTGGCGGCGAGCGACGAGGCGATCGCGCTGTTCGACGGCGCGCGGCCCGAGGGCGCCGAGAACGTCTACCGCTGGCGCGCCGAGATCCTGTCCGCGGCCGGCCGGACCGAAGACGCCCAGCTCGCGCGTGCGCGCGCCGCGGCCGAGGTCGACGCAAAGGCCCAGAAGCTGCGCGACCCCGAGCTCCGCAAGAGCTACTTGATGTCGCGCCAGCGCGTGGTGTGACGGTTCGCCGGAGCGGGGAGGAGTGTGCCTGCCCTTGCCACCGCGCGTGAACTTGCGCAGATGCAACGCGGCGGTGGCGTGACAGCGGCGGCCGGGTTCGGGCGCGGCGAGGGGGCGTAGCGCTGCGAAATCGCGTCGCGGGCGGGGCTGGCGCGTCGGCTGCAACGGGTGGGCAAATGGATCAGACCGACGCAGAACGCCACGCCCACGTGCAGCAGCAGATCGCTGCGCTCGCGGCCCGCGTGTACCAGCTCGAGCTGGAGCGCGCGACCGGGCGCGTCGCCGCCCACCTGGCCCCGGTGGCGGCCGCGCCGGTGGCCCCCGCCGTGCCGCGCGAGTCGCTCGAGACCACGCTCGGCACCTACTGGCTCTCGCGCATCGGCATCGTCTCGCTCATCACCGGCGCCGCGCTCCTGATCCTCACGTACTTCGGCGAGCTCGGCCCGATCCTGCGCGTCGGGCTCGGCTACGCGATGGCGGGCGCGCTCGCGTACGCCGGCCTGCGCCTCGCGCGCCGCCACGGCACGTTCGGCCAGATCGTGTTCGGCGGGGGCCTCGCGATCGGCTACTTCGTCACCTACGCGCTGCACTTCGTGCCCGCGATGCAGATCATCGATAGCGAGACGCTCGGCGTCATCCTCGTCGCGCTCGCGATCGCCGGCATCGTCGTGACCGCGCATCGCATGCAGTCGGAGACCGTCGCCGGCATCGCGCTGTTCCTCGGCCTCCACACCGGCATGCTGTCCGACGTCACCACGCTCTCGCTCGTGTGCACGACGCTGCTCGCCGCCGGCGCCGCGTTCTTCCTCGCCGCGAACCGCTGGGTGATCGTCCCGTTCTCCACGGTGGTCGCCGTCTACTCGACCCACGCGACCCTCGCGTTCGGCCACGCGAGCGGCACCGTCGCGCCCGCGCTGACCGTCGCGTTGCTGGCCGTCGACTTTCTCTTGTTCGCGGGCGCCTCGCTCATCCACCCCGCTCGCCGCGCGGGCACCTTGTGGGTGCTCTCGCTCCTGAACTGGCTCGGCGTGATCGTGCTCGGCAGCAACGCGCTCCACCACATCTCGCATGCCGCCGTGTTCGTCTTCCTCGGCGCGTTCGCGGCCGCGCACCTCCTCACGGCGGTCCTCGCGCACCTGCGGGCCGCGTCGCGCCGCTTCATCGCGCTCCAGGTCGCCCTCGCCTTCATCACGCTCGGCCTCGCGCTCCCCGTCGAGCTCGCCGGGGCCACGCTCCTCGGCGCGCTGCTCGCGCTCGGCGTCGTCGCGGCCCTCGTGGGTCGGTTCGCGAGCTGGCCGTCCTTCGCGATGCTCGCGTTCGCGTTCCTCCTCTGCGCGCAGGCCGACGCAGCCGTCCTCGAGACCGGTCCGATGCCGCTGCTCGCGTGCGCGCTCGCCTGGTTCGCGTGCGAGCGCCTCCACGCGCCGGCCGCCGAGGCGTCCGCCCCGCGCAACCTGTACATCGCGGCGGTGACGCTCGCCCTCCTCGGGGTCGTCTACACGGCCGCGCCGGAGGAGGCCCTCGCCCTCGGCTGGATCGGCGTGGCCGTCGCCCTGTTCGCGGCGGGCTTCGCGCTGCGCACGAGCCTCTACCGCTGGGCCGCGTTCTGCGTGCTCGGCCTGACGGCGGCCCGGTTCCTCGCCGTGCAGCTCCGCGTCTTCTCGGCGACCGAGCGCATCGCGACCTTCGTCGGCGCGGGCGCGGTGCTGCTGGTCGTCTCGTTCGTGTATACGCGCCTGCGCAAGCAACCCTGACCGGCCCCGCCCCGGATCCAGCGGCACCACGTCGCACCCGCACCGCCCCCGCTCGTGGCATGGTCGCCGCGATGGCCCTCAGCGGACGCAAGCTCCTCCTCGGCATGCTCGCCGTGCTCGTGCTCGCCGTGGTCCCCGGCATCTTCCTGCCCTCGCTCATGTGCCGCGGCAACGCCCCGCACCTCGACGACCTCGGCGCGCTGCCGCACTTCTCGCTGATCGACGAGCATGGCGACGCGTTCACCGACGACGCCCTCCGCGGCCACCCGACGATCGTCAGCTTCATCTTCACGCGCTGCGACACGATCTGCCCGGTGACCACCGCGAAGATGCGGCGCATCCAGGAAGAGACCTTTGGCGACACCATCAAGCTCGCCTCGTTCTCCGTCGATCCGACCTACGACACGCCCGCGCGCCTCACCGAGTACGCGAGGCGGTACACGGCCGACCCGGAGCGCTGGCGCTTCGTGACGGGCCCCGTCCAGTCCATGAAGGACCTCCTCGAGGGCCCCTTCATGACGACGATGCAGCAAGAGGGCAGCGACCGCCCCGGCGGCGTCCCGAACATCGCCCACGGCGGCTACTTCATGCTGGTGGACGGCACGCTGCGCATCCGCGGCGCCTACGACTCCAACGACATCCACCGGCTGGACGAGCTCGTCCACGATGCGCTCTACCTCGCCCGTACGCAGAACCCCCACTGAAGTAAGCTGCCGCGCGAGTGTTCACCGCGCTTCACGTCGCGCACCTCGTCGCGGGCATCGCGATCCTGTACTGGGGCAGCGAGTGGCTGGTCCGCGGCTCGGCCGCGCTCGCCCGCGGGTTCGGCGTGCGGCCGCTCGTCGTCGGGTTCGTGGTCGTCGCGTACGCGAACTCCGCGCCCGAGCTCGCCGTGGCCACGAAGACCGCGCTCGCCCACAGCCAGCCGATCGCGCTCGGCACCGTCATCGGCTCCTGCGCCGCCAACATCGCCCTTGTCCTCGGCCTCGGCGCGCTCATCGCCCCGCCGACGATCGACGGCCGCATCATCCGCCGCGAGGTGCCGATCCTCGTCGGCTCCGCGCTGATCGTCCCCCTCCTGCTGCGCAACGGCGTCCTGTCGCAGGTCGAGGGGCTCGTCCTCGTCGGGCTGGCGCTGCTGTTCACGGTCGTGACGCTCGTGATCTCGGCGCGCCAGGGCCCGGGGCAGACGGCCATCGATCCGGCGGAGAGCATTCCCGGCAGCGCCGCCGGCAGCAGCCACGACGTGCTCATGACGGCGGAGGCCGAGGCCGAGGCGGATCAGGCCGACGCCAGCATGCGCGCGGACGCCAGCGGCGCGCGGCTCGGCGGACGCGGCCGCCCCCGGACGAGCTTGATCATGGCCCTCGGGATGTCCCTCGCCGGCGTGGTGCTGCTCTTGCTCGGCGCGGCGTGGCTCGTGGCCGGCGGCCGCGCGGTGGCGGAGCAGTTCGGGATGAGCGAGCGGATGCTCGGGCTCACGATCATCGCGCTCGGGGCCTCGCTGCCCGAGCTCATCGGCTCGATCAACGCGGCCGCGCGCGGGCACGCGTCGCGCGCGGTCGGCTCGGTCATCGGGAGCAACCTCCTGAACGTGTTCCTCGTGCTCGGCGTCACGGCGTACCTGCGGCCCATCGACCTCGGCGAGCGCATGCACGTGGTGGATCTGGTCGGGTTGGTCGCGATCACCCTGCTCGGCGTGGTGATGCTGCGGGGCTCGCGGCGGATCTCGCGCTTCGAGGGTGGCATCCTCGTCGCCTCGTACGTCGGGTTCATCGTGGCCGCCGCTCTGCTGTGAAATCACGGGGTTGACGCGAATGGCCTTCAGCTGGGGGGCGGTGCGACCTACCCACCTCAGCCGACATCAGCGCCAGCTAGCCATTTCCATCTAGGTTTTAGGCGCTTGGCCAGATACATCTGTGGGCCATGAAGCGTGGACTCGCCGCTGCCCTCGCCCTCGCCCTCGGGACCTTTGGCCTCGCCTCGCAAGCGTCTGCCGAGACGAACGCGGTGGACCTGACCGCCTCGCTACGCCCGGTCGGCGTGGCCGGCGGCCGCACGGTGATGCCGGTCGGCTTGATCAAGCCGCCGAGCGGCCCGATCTACGCGCCGAAGGTCGTCAACTCGCACATCGTCCACCTGAACCGCTGCGCGAACGGGTGCACCGTGACGAGCACCGGCGGCGGCGGCGGCAACCCGACGGACTCCACGGTCCGCCCGATCCGCTCTGACATCGCCGGCCAGTGCGTGCAGGGCGGCCAGGGCGGCACGTTCACGCTGACCAAGTTCAGCGACGGCGACGCGAAGTGGAACCAGGTCGTCTCCTGCATGAAGACGATCATGGCGCCGTTCAACGTCACGGTGACGGAGGACGACCCGGGCAGCGCGCCGCACTTCGAGGTGCTCATCGGCGGCGATCCCGGTGACATCGGTTGCAGTAACCAGACCGCCGGCATCGCCGACGGCCTCTGCCAGAGCACCGGCAACTGCGTCGCGGATTATTACCCGAACGCCGTCGTCTACTCGTTCTCGAACGTGTGGCAAGGCAACGTCAATTACATCTGCGGGACGGCCGCGCAGGAAGTCGCGCACGCGTGGAACCTCGACCACACGACCGACGCCAGCGACCCGATGACGTACAAGAACTACACGACGCCGGGGCAGGGCCAGGTCACCAGCCTCTCGTACAAGAACAACGAGAAGTGCGGCAGTGACTGCGTCAACGGCAAGGGCCCGCTCGGCGAGGCGTGCGTTGGCAACGGGCTCACCGGCACGCACCCGTGCAACCAGAACGGCCTCGCGACCCAGAACGAGGTCGACGTGATCAAGGGCCTGTTCGGCGACGGCAACGGCGTCGCCCCGACGGTCTCGATCTTCTCGCCGGCGAACAACGCGAACGTCCCCGCGGGCTTCTCGATCAAGGCGACGTGCACAACGAACGACGCCACGCCCGTCACCGAGGTCCAGTTCGCGATCGACGGCACCGGCATCGGCTCGATCACCACGGCGCCGTACGCGCAGGTGGTCCCCGCCTCGTACACGACCGGCACGCACACGGTGACCGCCACGTGCGTCGTCCAGAGCGGCGCGAGCGCGGTCGCCACGGCGACGGCGACGATCACGGCGGCGAGCGCGGGGTGCAAGCAGGCTAGCGACTGCCCCACCGCCACCGACGCGTGCGTCGACAAGGCGTGCGTCGTTGGCCCGGACGGCAACGGCGGCCTCGGCCTCGTGTGCGGCGGCGACGGCGACTGCGCGCAGGGCAAGTGCCTCTCCGACGGCAGCGCGAACCACTGCGTCGTGGCGTGCGACAAGAGCGCGTCGGACGCGTGCCCGGGCGGCTTCGGCTGCATCGACGACGGCGCGGGCGGCGGCGTGTGCTGGCCCAACGGCGAGAGCGGCGGCGGTGGTGGCGGCTGTGACGCGGGTGGCACCTCGCCCATCGCGCCGCTCCTCCTCGGCCTCGGCCTCGCGTCGCTGCTGTTCGTCCGTCGCCGGAGCTGACGAAGCCCCGTGACCGAGAGCGCGGTCCGCGCCTACGCGCGGCGCATCGTGTGCGGCGACACGCTGGCGTGCAAGCTGATGCCGCCGCCGGCCGCGCTCGACGTGACGGACGGCGAGCCGGCGCTGCGTGTGGCCGCGCCCGGACGCCCGCCGGAGCTGCCGATCGCGAGCAGCCGCGACGTGCGCGTCCCCCCGCTGGCCGGCTTCCGCGATCCCGCGCAGCGCGCACGGATCCTCCACGCGCTCGCGAACCACGAGCTCCAGGCGATCGAGCTGTTCGCGTGGGCGTTGCTCGCGTTCCCCGATGCGCCCGCCTCGTTCCGGCGCGGGCTCGTGGCGATCATCGCGGACGAGCAGCGCCACTTCGAGCTCTACCGCGCGCGGCTCGCTGCGCTCGGCCACGCGATCGGCGCGTTCGGCGTGACCGGCCACTTCTGGAACAAGCTCGATCACCTGGCGACGCCGCTGGCGTTCGTCTGCGCGATGGGCCTGACCTTCGAGAACGCGAACCTCGACTTCGCCGGCGACTACGCCCGCGCCGCGCGCGCCTGCGGCGACGAGGCAACGGCGGCCGCGCTCGACCAGGTGCACGTGGACGAGATCCGCCACGTTCACTTCGCCTACGTCTGGCTGCGCCGGCTGGGCGGCGATGCGCTGTCGCCCTGGGAGACCTACCTGGCCAACATCCGCCCGCCGCTCGGCCCGTCGCGCGCCCGCGGCGCCGACTTCGACCGCGCGGCCCGCGCACGCGCCGGCTTCGACCCCGCCTTCATCGCCGCCCTCGACGCCGTCTCCGCCACCCGCCCCTCCGGCCAACCCCGCCAGGGGACGGAGTCAAAGTTGTCAAGTCTGGGGACAACTGACCCCGAATGATCTCGGGAGCTTGAGTGGGGACGGAGTCAAAGTTGTCAAGCGCGGCCCCGACCTCCGCACCCGGGCCCGTCGTCGTCCACGCCAACCTCGACGCCGAGGCCACCTGGGCGGGCATCGTGCTGCCGCGACGGATCCGCGAGCGCCTCGCCGCCACCGCCGCGCTGCTCGCCGCGCTCGCCCCCGCCGGGGCAAGCACGGAAGTCTGGGCGCCTGCGCCTGTGGACCCCGCCCGCCTCCGCGGCGCCCCCGGCTGGTCGCCGCCGATCCTCCGCGTCGGCGCCCCGCCGCGCGCCGACCTCGCCTGGGCCGCCGCCGGCGCGCGCGTCGCCAACGACCGCCGCTTGTCCCTCGCCCTCGCCCTCGAGCTCGGCGTCGCCCTGCCCGGCGTCCGCGTGATCGCGTCGCGCGCCGAGCTCGCCGCCCACCTCCTGGCCGGCGGCGCCGCCGCGAGCCATGACGACCACTGGGTCTGCAAGGCGCCCTTCACGGCGGCCGGTCGCGACCGCGCCCACGGCCAGCACGCCCCGACGGGGGAGCTCGCCGCGCGCATCGACAACCTCCTCGCGCGCCACGGCGAGCTCGTGTTCGAGCCGTGGCTCGCGCGCGTCGCCGACGCCGGCGTCTGCCTCTCCATCGCCGCCGACGGCCGCGTCACCGTCGCCCCGCCGCACGGCCTCCTCACCACGCCCACCGGCGGCTTCCTCGGCATCGACACCGGCGCCGACGGCCTCCTGCCCGGCGAGCGCCACCAGCTCGTCACCGTCGCGTTCGCTGTCGCCGCCCGCGTCGCCGCCACGGGCTACCGCGGCCCGCTCGGCCTCGACGCCTTCGCCTACACGCGCGCCGACGGCACCCGCGCCTTTCACCCGCTGTGCGAGCTGAACGCGCGCTTCACGTTCGGCGCCGTGGCGCGCGCGCTCGCGGCCCGCCTCGGCCCCACGGCGCGCGTGCTCGGGTTCGGCTCGCCGCCGCCGGGCGCCGTCATCCTCGTCGCGCCCGCCGCGGATCCATTCTGCGCGTGGGTCGCTGGACACCCGCGCGTCGATCCATCAGGGTGACCAGCGATGCCCGCGCCCGACGAGCCGGTCCCCGAGCCGATCGCGCCTGGCTCCGAAGGCACGGGCGAGATCTCGACGCTCGCCCCCGAGCAAGCGAACAAGATCGCCGCCGAGATCCGCGCGGTCGCCGATCGCCGCGGCGAGGACTCCGAGGTCGTCGAGCTCGTCGAGCGCCCCGCCGGCGCCTCCGGCCCGCACGACTTCGCGCCCCCTGGCGCCGCGAAGCGCTTCGAGGACGAGGAGGTCCTCGGCGCCGACGACCTTCGCGACGCCTGGCCGCTCCTCGACCTCGACGAGCGCGGCGACGGCCTGCGCGTCCTCCCGCGCGAGGAGGCCGAGGACTTCTTCATCGCCCTGTCGCCGGTGGATCAGGCTGCGCTCCTCATCCACTTCCGCGCCGGCCAGCGCCGCCAGTGGATGCGCCTCCTCGAGCCCGATGACGTCGCCGACGTCGTCCAGCAGGCCGGCGAGGAGCACCGCCAGACGCTGCTCGGCCTCCTCGATGCGCCGACCCGCAAGGAAGCCCTCGCGCTCATGGCCTACGCCGAGGACGAGGCCGGCGGCCTCATGTCCACGCGCTACGCCCGGCTCCGGCCGGCGATGACCGCCGACGAGGCGATCAGCTACCTCCGCCGGCAGGCGCGCAACGAGGTCGAGACCATCTACTACGCGTACGTCCTCGACTCCGAGCAGCACCTCCTCGGCGTGGTCTCGTTCCGCGATCTGTTCGCCGCCGACGCGAAGAAGATCGTCTCGGAGATCATGGAGACCGACGTCATCCGCGTCTCCGACGAGATGGACCAGGAGACGGTCTCGCGGATGTTCGCCGAGCACGACCTGACCGTCGTCCCCGTCATCGACAAGGACGGGAAGATGAAGGGCATCGTGACGGTCGACGACATCGTCGACGTCGTCCACAAGGAGGCCACCGAGGACGCGCAGAAGTTCGGCGGCATGGAGGCCCTCGACCTGCCCTACCTCGCGTCGACCCGCCGCGACATGATCCGCAAGCGGGCGCGCTGGCTGACCATCCTCCTCATCGGCGAGATGTTCACGGCGACCGCGCTCGGCTTCTTCCAGAAGTCGCTCGACGCCGTCACGATGCTCTCGCTGTTCCTGCCGCTCATCATCTCCTCCGGCGGCAACTCCGGCTCGCAGGCCTCGACCCTCGTCATCCGCGCGATGGCGCTCGGCGAGGTCCGCGCCGCGGACTGGTGGCTCGTGTTCCGCCGCGAGATCACGATCGGCATCGTGCTCGGGCTCATCCTCGGCGTCGTGGCCTCGATGCGCGTGATGCTGTGGGGCTGGATCGGCTGGTACGACGGCGTCAAAGGCGGCGAGCACTACGTGCTGATCGGCGCGACGGTCGCGGCGAGCCTGGTCGGGTGCGTCCTGTGGGGCACGCTCATGGGCTCGATGCTCCCGTTCTTGCTCCGCCGGCTGGGCGCGGACCCGGCGAGCGCATCGGCGCCGCTCGTGGCCACCCTCGTCGACGTCAGCGGCATCATCATCTACTTCACGATCGCCAACCTCATCCTGGCCGGCGTTCTGTTATAGAGACGCCACGTGTTCGCGACCCGCGTCTATCATTATCGAGACCCGGCGGCCGTGATCCTCGGCTTGAAGGAGCTCCGCAAGCAGGGCCTGACCCCGCGCGGCCTCCTGTTCGTGGCGCTCGACCCGCGCGGCGAGACGTACCTCGCGGTGCCCGAGGATTTCGACGCCGTCAGCGAGATCAAGGTCGGCGACAAGCTCTCGCTCGTGCCGCCGTTCGAGGGGCGGTACTTCCACTTCGACGCCGTGCACCGGCTCCCCGGCGACACGGTGCTGTGGAACGGCGACCGCCGCCTCGGCGACACGGGCAGCGCGCCCGAGGTCGCGTGCGCCATCAGCGAGTGGCTCAAGGGCTCGTCGGCGAAGAACGTGTTCCTCGGCTGCACGCCGCACCAGCCCGGCTCGTGGTGGACCGTCGACCACCTCTCCACGGTGACGGAGCTCCACGCCCTCGGCTACCTCGACTGCGTGGTCACGTCGAACGGCATCCTCGCGCGCAAGATCGACGACCACCGCCTCTGGCACTTCGAGTTCGCCGCGCTCGCGCAGCAGGGCTCGCCGACCGACGGCTGGACGGACGTGTTCGCCTCGGAGATGGGCAAGATCCTCCTCATCGAGCGCCGGGTGCTGAACTACCGGCTCGTGCTGACGTGCGAGCACGGGCTCGTCGAGATCGACGTCAGCCACCTGCCCGACCTCGTCATCGAGACGGCCCGCGTGCAGATGCGCTCGGGGTTCGGCGTCGTCGGCCGGATCGACGGCGGCGCCTTCGCGGTGACGGCGGGGACGATCGAGCCGTGGGGGCTCACGAACATGAGCCCCGCGATGCTGGTCGGCTCGCCGACGGATAGCTTGCTGGACCTGCCGCGCACGCTGCGCGCGATGCCCCTCGAGGATTAGACCTATGGCGCTCTCGGATCTGGCCCGCGACTTTCGTTCGGCGTACCTGGATCACGAGGAGCTGACCGCGCAGCTCCGCGCCTGGGAGGCCGCGCATCCCCACCTCTGCCGCGTGCAGTCGATCGCGGTGACGCCCGAGGGGCGCGACGTGTGGGTCGCGATCATCGGCGTGGAGCCGGATCGGATCCGGCCCGCGATGTGGATCGACGGCAACATGCACGCGGCCGAGCTCGCGGGCTCGAGCGTGGCGCTCGCGATCGCCGAGGACGCGCTGCGCGTGCACCTCGAGCCGGACAGCCTGGACCTATCCCCCGCGATGCTCGAGCGGCTGCGCGACGTCCTCTGGTACGTGTGTCCGCGGATCTCGCCCGATGGCGGCGAGGCCGTGCTCCGGACGGGCCGCTCGGTGCGCAGCGTGCCGCGGGACGCGCGCGTGGAGCGGGGGCAGCCGCGGTGGATCCACGGCGACGTCGATGGTGACGGCCTCTCGCTTGCGATGCGCGTGCAGGACGCGGGCGGCGAGTTCGCCCTCGCGCGCGAGTTCCCGGGGCTGCTCGTGGAGCGCACGCTCGACGACGAGGGCCCGTTCTACAAGGTCTATCCCGAGGGCCACATCGAGCACTTCGACGGCAAGCGCGTGCCGTCGCCGTACTTCCTCGGGGACAACCCGATCGATCTCAACCGCAACTTCCCGTGGAGCTGGGCGCCGGGGCACGAGCAGGCGGGCGCGGGCGCGTTCGCGACGAGCGAGCCCGAGGCGCGCGGCATCACCGAGTTCGCGGTCGCGCACCCGGAGATCTTCGCGTGGGTCGACTTCCACACGTTCGGCGGCGTGCTCATCCGTCCGCTCGGGCACGCGCCCGACTCGAAGATGGACCAGGAGGACCTCGCGCTCTATCGCCAGGTCGAGGCCTGGATGACGGAGCACACGGGTTACCCGACCGTGTCGGGGCACGACGAGTTCCTGTACGAGCCCGACAAGCCGCTGCGCGGCGACATCGCGGACTTCGCGTACAACCAGCGCGGCGCGCTGTCGTACACGGTGGAGCTGTGGGACCTGTTCGCGCGGCTCGGCATGCCGCGGCCGCCGAAGTTCGCGCAGTTTTACGAGCGCGTGACGCGCGCGGACCTCGTGAAGCTCGCGTGGTGGGACCGCGACGAGAACGAGGGCAAGACGTTCCCGCCGTGGCGACCGTACGAGCACCCGCAGCTGGGCCGCGTGGAGATCGGCGGCATCGACGCGCGCGTCGGGATCTGGAACCCGCCGCTACACGAGCTGGCCGCGGTGTGCGCGAGCCAGGCGCACGTGGTGCTGCGCGTGGCGACGCTGGCGCCGCGGCTCAAGATCGGGCGCGTGGTGCGGCGGCCGGTCGGCCAGGGCATCACGCGGGTCGAGGTGAAGATCGAGAACGACGGCTACCTCGGCACGTTCGGCGTGCCGTCGGCGAAGAAGCTCGACTTCAACGAGCCGTGCTACGCGACGGCGCGCGTCGAGCGGTGCGAGCTGGTAGATCCGGGGGCGGCGCACCAGGTGCTGGGGCACCTGGACGGCTGGGGGCACGGGTTGCACACGGGGCTGAACCTGCCGGCCTACCCGGGCACGCGCGGCACGACGAACGCGGGGTGGGCCGTGTACCTGGTGCGCGGGACGGGGACCTTGGACATCCGCGCGGGCAGCTGCCGCGCCGGGTTCGTGACCGCGCGGATCGAGATCTAGCTCACTCGCCCGCTCCGTCGAACGAAGTTCCCCATCGAGACGCCGACGCTTCCGACCGAAACGTGCGCGCGTTCGACGTCCTGCCCCCGAGGCCTGACCTCACGCAACCAAATCTGCGCGTAGCCGACAACCCGGCCATGCTCAGCTTCCAGCGACTCGAGGTCTACCAGCGTTCGATTCACGTCCTCGCGCTCGCGCTCTAGGTGATCGAGGCGCTCCCGCCGAAGGGTCACGCCGACCTGACGGATCAACTACGGCGGGCTGCCCAGTCGCAGCCCCTCAGCATCGCGGAGGGAGCCGGTCGATGGACGCGCCCGGATCAGGCGCGGCACTACGCGATCGCGCGTGGCTCGGCGATGGAGAGCGCAGCGGTGCTCGACGTGTTGGAGCTGCAAGGGGTCATCACGACGGAGAGGTTCCAGCGAGGGACCGATCTGCTGACGAGCGTTGTCGCGATGCGGACGAAGATGATGTGAACCGGCCGGACAGAGCCGGCAGCGACAGCCGGCAGCGCCGCAACAGAACGGGCGTTGGGTCGTGGACAACGGTGGAGTTGACGTTGACGTTAGACGTCGAACGCGCCCACGTTTCCGGTCAAGCGCGTCAACGTCGCAACGCGTCGAACGTCCACAGCGGGATGCGGAACCGAAAGTTCGGAGATCGGGTTCGGAGAGCTCTGCCTACCGCCGGCGCTCGAAGTGCCCGCGGCTGTACGTCCGCCGCCCGCCGTCGGTGCGCCACCCGCCGCGGACATACGAGTGCCCCTCGCGCTCGCGCTCCCAGCCGCCGGCGCGCCACACGTGCCCGTTGCCGCGCGGCTCCCAGTAGCCACCCGTGTGCACGTAGCCGGCGCGCCCGCGCTCCCAGCGCCCGCCGTAGTAGCGGCCGCCGTTCCAGGAGCCCTGGATGTAGACCTGCCCCGGCTGCTCGGCGATATACGAGCCGCCGCGCCACGCCCAGCCGCCGTTGTACCAGTCGTAGTGGCCGTTGACGTACACGTAGCCCGGCCGCTCCTCGGCATAGACCTCGGTCGCCGCCGGCGGCTCGCCGTACTGCGCATAGCCGACGTTGTACCGCTCCTCCGCGTAGCAACCCGGGAGCGCGGCCCCGGCGGTGAGCGCGAGCACGACGGACGTGAGGAGCAGCTTCATCCGACGATCATCGCGCGCGCGCCGCTCCCGGTGCAAGCCCGTGCTACCAACAGGCGTGGCCCGCTACGCCATCGGCGATGTCCAGGGCTGCATGGCGAGCCTCGAGCGCCTGCTCGCGATGATCGCGTATCGCCCCGGCCACGACGAGCTGTGGCTCACCGGTGACCTCGTCAACCGCGGGCCGCGCTCGCTCGACGTGCTGCGCTGGGCGCGCGCGCAAGGCGAGTCCGTCGTCACCGTGCTCGGCAATCACGATCTCCATCTCCTGTCGCGCGCGGCCGGCGTCTCGCCGGAGAAGAAGCGCGACACGCTCGGGGACGTCCTCGCCGCGCCCGATCGCGACGAGCTCCTCGACTGGCTCCGCGCGCGCCCGCTCGTCCACGTCGCCGACGGCTTCGCGATGGTGCACGCGGGCTTCCATCCGCGCTGGACGATCGACGACATCCGCGCGCGCGCCGCCGAGATCGAGCACGAGCTGCGCGCCCCGAGCTGGCGCGCCTTCCTCGCGCACGTCCCGGGCCCCGCCGGGCCGTGGTCATCGCGCCTCGTCAGCGGCGAGCGCTGGCGCGCGATCCTGTCGTACTTCGTGCGCGTGCGGACGTGCTTCGCGGACGGCCGCTCCGACCCGACGTTCGATGGCGCGCCCGCGCAGGCGCCCGCCGGGAACCTCCCGTGGTTCGGCTTTACCGACGCGGCGTGGGCGACGCACACGGCTGTCTTCGGCCACTGGGCGGCGCTCGGCCTCGACGTGGGGCCGCACCACCTCGGCCTCGACACCGGCTGCGTCTGGGGGCGCGCGCTCACCGCCCTGCGCCTGCCCGATCGGGCGGTGTTTCAGGTCAAGGCGGTCGAGAGCGCGTCCTAGTACCGTCGTGGCATGAACTACAAGCGCCTCGGCCGCAGCGGCCTCTACGTCTCGCAGCTCTGTCTCGGCACGATGACCTACGGCGGCAAGGGCTTCTGGGAGGTCATCGGCAAGCTCGGGCTCGACGCGGTCGCCGGGCAGCTGCGCACCGCGTTCGACGCGGGCATCAACTTCATCGACACGGCGAACGTCTATCACGAGGGCGAGAGCGAGAAGCTCCTCGGCCAGGCGCTCGCGAAGCTCGGCACGCAGCGCGACGACGTGGTGATCGCGACGAAGGTGCTCGGCCGCGTGGCGAAGGGTCCGAACAACTCGGGGCTCTCGCGCAAGCACATCCTCGCGTCGATCGACGCGAGCCTCGCGCGCCTCGGGCTCGACTACGTCGACCTCTACCAGATCCACGGGTACGACCCGTCGACGCCCGTCGAGGAGCAGGTGGACGCGCTCGACGCCGTCGTGCAGAGCGGCAAGGCGCGCTACGTGGGCTTCTGCAACCTGCCCGCGTGGTTCGCGATGAAGGCGCTCGCGACGGCGGACCGCGCGGGCAAGGCGCGCTTCGTGTCGGCGCAGATGTTCTACACGGTCGCGTCGCGCGACATCGAGCGCGAGATCGTCCCGCTCGCCGAGAGCGAGGGCCTCGGCATCCTCCCGTGGTCGCCGCTCGCCGGCGGCCTCCTGTCCGGCAAGACGGGCGCCGACGGCAAGCCGCCCGAGGGCACGCGCCGCGCCGCGTTCGACTTCCCGCTCGTCGACAAGCCGCGGGCCGCGCAGTGCGTGGAGGCGATGCGGCCGATCGCCAAGGAGCACGGCGTGTCCGTCGCCCAGATCGCGCTCGCGTACCTGCTCGCGAAGCCGGCCGTGACCTCGGTGATCATCGGGGCGAAGACCGACGAGCAGCTCGCCGACAACCTCGCGGCCGCGGCGGTCGAGCTCACCGCCGACGAGCTCGCCACGCTCGACCGCGTCTCGGCGCTGCCGCCGGAGTACCCGGGCTGGATGCTCGAGTTCCAGGGCCGCAATCGCTACGAAGACGGCATGGAGAAATAGCGCGGGTCACGCTTCGGGGTAGGCTGCCCCGCGTGAGCCCCCGATGAGCGCCGAGCAATCCCACGCCCGGACCGCGCTCGCCGGGCTCATCGGCAACGTCCTCGAGTGGTTCGACTTCGCCGTGTACGGCTACTTCGCCGACGACATCGGCAAGCAGTTCTTCCCGGCCTCGAGCCCGACGGCGCAGCAGCTCCTCGCGTTCGCCGTGTTCGCGCTCGGCTTCATCGCGCGGCCGGTCGGCAGCGTCGTGCTCGGCCAGGTCGGCGATCGCATCGGGCGCCGCGCGCTGCTCACGCTGTCCATCAGCCTCATGGGCGGCTCGACGCTCGCGATCGGCCTCCTGCCGACGCACGCCCAGATCGGCGTGGCCGCGCCGATCCTCCTCGTGCTCGTGCGCCTCGTGCAGGGCTTCTCGCTCGGCGGCGAGTTCACGGGCTCGATGGTCTACACCACGGAGCTCGCGGCGAAGACGCACCGCGGCCTCATCAGCAGCTCCACGGCGGCCGGCACCACCATCGGGTTCATCCTCGGCTCGGGGTCGGCGTACCTCGTCAGCTCCGTGTTCGGCGCGGCGGCGGTCGCCGATTGGGCCTGGCGGCTGCCCTTCATCTTCTCGATCGTCTTCTGCATCGCGGGGTACTTCCTGCGGCACGGGATCGTCGAGCCGGAGGCGGGCGTGAAGGCCGCGGCGGTGCGGCCGCCGCTGTGGTCGTCGCTGCTCGCGGACGCCAGGCCGATCGGGCAGACGTTCGGCATCGTCGCCATGACGAACGCGGCGTACTACCTCGTGTTCACGTTCGCCGTCGGACAGCGCAAGGCCGGCGTGGACGGCGCGGACTTCTTGCTCGCGAACACGCTCGTGCTCGTCGTGGCCCTCGGGTGCAAACCGCTCGGCGGGTGGCTGTCGGACAAGCTCGGGCGGCGGCGCCTGATGCTGGTGCTGACGGTGGCCATGCTCGCGGCGGCGTATCCGTCGCTGCGGTTGATGCTGGACGGCTCGCCGCTCCGCTTCGCGGCCGGCCAGCTCCTGTTCGCGGTCCCGATCGGCATGGCGCTCGGGCTCCAGGGCGCGATGGTCGTCGAGATCTTCCCGCTGCGCTCGCGGGTGACGTCGATGAGCGTCGCGTACAGCATCACGCTGGCGCTCGCCGGCGGCCTCGCCCCGTTCGTCTCCACCTGGTTGACCTCCGCGCTCGACATGCCGCTCGCCCCGGCGTTCTACGTCATGGTCTATGGCGTCGTTGGCCTGGCGATCATCCTGCCGATGCGCGAGACCAACGCCCGCTCCCTCTCCGACTGAACCAACATCACTAACAACGGGGCCAGGCCCCTGTTAGTCCGGGGGCCGGACACCGGCCGGGAGGCCGACCCATCAGGGCCGGCGGAGGGTGACGGCGGCGAGGAGGGCGAGGGCGCCGAGACAGACGAGGGCCGTCGCCGGGGAGACGTGGGCGGCGGCGAGGGCCAGCGCGTAGGGCACGGCGAAGCCGATGTACGTCGTGACGTAGTAGAGCCCCGTGAGGCCGCCGCGCGTTTCGGGCCGCGCCAGGACCTCCACGTTGCGCAGGCCCGCCGTCATGCAGATGCCGTAGCCCGCGCCGAGGATCGGCGCCGCCACCAGGAGCAACGCCGGCGTGGGACCGGCCACGGCCGCTGCGCCGGCCGCGGTGCCGAGAGCACCGATCGCGAGGCCGAGGCGCGCGCTGGTCGTGGCGTCGAGGCCACGCGTCGCGGGCTGCGCGAGCACGCCGGCGCCGAGCGTGATGGCGCCGAGGAGGCCGACGTACGCGATCGGCGCGCTGCCGAGCGCGGCCGTGCCGAGCATCCCGGGCAACACCGCGAACGCGATCGACGCGAAGCCGAACACGAACGGCGCCATGCTCGCGACGGCGCGCAGGAAGCCGCGCCGGTTGGTGCGGTCGAGGCCGAGGCGCAGCAGCGGGCCGGCGGTGCGCGGCCGCGGCGGCGGAACCGGCGCGCCGATCGCGACCGCGAGCGCCACCACGAGCATCGCGGCGTGGGCCACGAACGGCAGCACCGTCGGCAGCGGCGCCCACTGGGCGAGCACGCCGGTCGCGAGCGGCCCGAACCCGAAGCCCGCGGAGAGCGCGATGGTCGCCCGCCGCGCCCCGACGCCGGGCGCCACGACCGCGTCGGTCGCCTCGCGGCGCGCCGCCGAGAGCTCGAGCACCCAGACCGCGCCCGGGTTCATGACCGAGCCCGCCGCCATGCCGTAGAGCAACCGCCCCGCGAGCAGCGCGGGGAAGCTGTCGCCGAACGCGCCGAGGAACACGCTCGCCGCCAGCGCCGCCCCGGCCGCGGGCAGCACGATCGCGCGCCGTCCGTAGCGGTCGGAGAGCGGGCCCGAGAGCAAGAGCCCCGGCACGAGCCCGATCGCGTACACGCCGAACATCAGCGCCGGCGCCGTCGGATCGAGGTGCAGCCTCTCGCGATAGACGAGCAACAGCGCGCCGAAGTGGTTGGCGCCCCAGCCAACCGCGAACAGCAGCAGCGCGACCCGTCTCCAGCCGGTGGGCGATGACATCTGCAGCCCGCCGCGGCGCTACTTCTTCGGCGGCACGAACGGCGGCGGCGTGCCGGTGCGCTTGATCGCCGGCTCGGTGACCGCGCCGGAGAGCGCGGGGCGCTTCGGCTGCGTCAGCTCGATCGGCTCCACGTTCAGATCCGCCTTCGAGAACTCCACGTCCTGCGAGCCCGACATCGACGCCGGCTGGCTCTTGTAGTCCGTCGTGGACATGTGGTCCGTCGCGTCGCTCCGCAACCGCGCGCGCGCGTCGGCGACCGCGACGCCGAGGCCGCTCGCCGCGTTGCCGACGGCCTGCTTCATCACCTGGCCGAGCGCGTGGGCGAACTCCTCGGCGGTCGCGTATCGGTTGGCGGGATCCGCCTGCAGCGCGGTCTCGAGCACGGCGCTCAGCGCGGCCGGCACGTCCTTGCGGCGATCGCTCACCGGCGGCACCTGGCACGCGCGGATCTTCTTGAAGATCTCGACGTCGCTCTTGCCGTCGAACAGCCGCTCGCCGACGAGGGTCTCCCACAGGACGCTGCCCACGCCGAACAGATCCGACTGCGTGGTGTTCGGCTTGCCGAACGTGACCTCGGGCGCGAGGTAGCTGAGCTTGCCCTTCACGGTGCCCGGCGCCGTCAGGCTCGCCGCCCGGTCGCGCGCGCGCGCGAGGCCGAAGTCCGACAGCTTCACGACGCCGTTGATGCCGAGCATCACGTTGTGCGGCGAGACATCGCGATGGATGACGGGGGACGGCGTCCCGTCGGGGGCGACGCGATCGTGGGCCGCGCCGAGGCCGCGCAGCGTGCCGATCCCGATCGCGACGGCGAGCGGCCACGGGACATCGCGCTTACTGTCGCGATACGTCTTGATGAACGTCGACAGGTCGATGCCGTCGACCCACTCCATGACGAGGTAGTAGCTGTTGTTCTCGCTGACGAAGTCCTGCACCTGGACGATGTTCGGGTGGCCGAGCTCGCTGCCGACGCGCGCCTCCTCGATGAACATGTCGATGTAGTTCTTGAGCGCGCGGAACTCGGGACGGATGTGCTTCACCGCGACGGCGCGCTGGAACCCCGCCGCGCCCTTGACCACGGCCTTGTAGACCGTGGCCATGCCACCCTCGCCCGCCACCTCGACCAGGTGATACTTGCCGTCGATCGTCTGGCCGTTGAGATTGCCCACGTGGGGCTATCGTATCAGATCCGGTTACGCGAGCAGAGACCGCGCCGTCTCGAGCTCTGCCATCGCGGCTTCCCACCGCTTCGTGAGCTCGTCCAGCTTCTCCGCCGCCGTCGTGAAGTCCGCCAGCAGCTTGTTGCGCCGAGCGGCGTCGTCGTAGACGGCGGGGTCCGATAGCTCCGCCGACCGCATCTTCTGCTCCGCCTCGAGCACGCCGACCCGCTCCTCGAGCTGGGTGACGCTCTTCTCGAGCGGGCCAAGCTTGGTCGTCTTCTTGTTGCGGTCGGCGGCCTCGCGGCGCTTTCTCTCTTTGTCGTCTTCCTTTGGCACCGCCGCCACGGGCACGCCGTTCCGCTTCACGACGCCGCGCGGGTCGCGCAGGACGCCGCTGTCGGTGGCGGCCACGGCCTGGCGCCGCTCCGTCATCGAGTACATGTACTCGTCGAGCGTGCCCGGGTACGTCTCGACGCGCTGGGCCTCGACGTTCCAGATGCGCGTGGCGAGGCCGCGGATGAGCGACCGATTGTGGCTGACGAACACGAGCGTGCCGTCGAACGACTTGAGGGCCTCGGCGAGGCTCTCCGACGACGCGAGGTCCAGGTGGTTCGTCGGCTCGTCCATCAGCAACAGGTTGTTGCCAGGGGACGCGAGCAGCCGCGCCAGGGCGACGCGCGCGCGCTCGCCGCCGGACAGGACCTTGATCGGCTTGTCGACGTCGTCGCCCGAGAACATGAACGCGCCGAGGATCGCCCGGACCCGCTGCGGGGCGGCATCGGGGGCCGCGCGCTGCACGACCTGCTCGACGGAGGCCGTGAGATCCAGCGTGTCGGCGTGGTGCTGCGCGTAGTAGCCGACCTTGACGCCCGACCCCATCTTGATCGTGCCGCCGTCGTGCGGCAGCTCGTCGGCGATCATGCGCAGGAGCGTCGTCTTGCCGGCGCCGTTGACGCCGATGATGCCGATCTTCTCGCCGCGCCGGACGGTGAGCTCGATGCCGGGGAACACGATGTGCGCGCCGTACGCCTTCTTTAGGCCCTCGACGCGGATGACGTCCGCCGCGACGCGCGAGGTCGGCGGGAACGTGAACTTCATGACGTCGCGCTTCGCGTACGTGTCGACGTTCTCCATCTTCTCGAGCATCTTCACGCGCGACTGCACGGCCTTCGCCTTGTTCGCCTGCGCGCGGAACCGGTTGATGAAGTCCGTCAGCCGCTCGCGCTCGAGCTTGAGGTTCTTCGCCTTGCCCGCGAGGATCGTCTCCTCCTCGGCGCGCTGCGTGACGTACTTCTCGTAGTTGCCGGGGTAGCTGCGGATGCCCTCGAGCTCGAGCGACACGACGCGGTCGATCTGCTCGTTCAAGAACTCGCGATCGTGGCTGATGAGGATGAAGCAGCCGGTCCACTTCTTGAGGAACTCGGAGAACCACGCGACCGACGGCATGTCGAGGTGGTTCGTCGGTTCGTCGAGGAGCAAGACGTCGGGGCGCTGGAACAGGAGGCCGGCGAGGACGCCGCGCATCTTCCAGCCGCCGGAGAACTCGCCGACGTCGCGCTTCTCGTCGCCGGTCGCGAACCCGAGGCCGGCGAGGATCGCGAGCGCCTCGTGCTCGCCGAAGTAGCGGTCGAAGTGATCGATGCGCTCGTGGATCTCGCCGATCTGCGTGGCGAGATCGAGGAGCGTGTCCTCGGGCAGGTCCGGGTTGACGGCGGCCGCCTCCATCGCGGCCTCGACGGCGGCGAGGTTCGCGTCGAGCTCGGCGCGGCCAGGCACGGACGACAGGATCATGTCGATGAGCGAGCGGCCGCCGGCGACGGAGATCTCCTGCGGCAGGTAGCCGACGCGGATGCCGTTGCTGCGGGTGACCTTGCCGTCGTCGATCTCCTGCGCCCCGGCGATGACCTTGAGGAGCGTGGTCTTGCCGGAGCCGTTCGGGCCGATGAGACCGACGCGATCGCCGTGGCCGAGGCGCAGCGACGCCCCGCCAAAGATCATGCGATCCGCGAAGAACAACGTGACGTCGTCGAGGACGACCAGGCTCATGAGGTGCGCTACATAGCACGATGCGTTACGGTCGGCGCATGAGGATCACGGCGATCGCGATCGCGGCGGTACTGGCGTGCGGGGCGAGCTGCGGCGGCGGGAAGACCGACGCGGGCGCGGGCTCGGCGGCGGGCTCGGCGGTGGTCCCGGCGCCGGCAGCGTGCGCCGCGGGCAGCCTGCCCGGCCCGGGCGGCGCGTGCGTCGTGGTGATCACGGCGCCGAAGATCGCCGCGCTGCAGGCGCAGCAGACGCGCATCGAAGAGCTCGGCTCGCTGCTCGACAAGGTGGATCTCCTGGCCGCGCCGATCGAGCTCCTCGACGGCATCCGCCAGCTGGACGCCTGGAAGACGATCGCCGCCCGCTCCGACAAGCTGAAGGTCGTCGACGCGATCGTGCAGACGCTCGCGGACTCCGTGAAGCAGCTGCGCGCGTTCCGCGGCGACCTCGGCGAGGTCTCGAAGCGGCTCACCGATCTGCGCCAAGAGCTCGACAAGCTGATCGCCGGTACGGGCTACGCGAAGAGCCTGGCGGACGCGCGGGTGCAGATCTCCTCGCAGGTCCGCGGGCTCGTACAGCCGTACGCGAAGCAGACGAGCGAGACGATCCAGACGGCGCTCGCCCCGCTCGTCACGCAGCTCTCGGAGGTGGCGGACCTGCTGCGCGGCGCGTGCGCGATGGCGAAGCTGTCGGGCGGCGGCAACAAGCTGAAGGACCTGTGCGGCAAGGCGAACGACGCCTTCACGCAGGCGCAGGGGTACCTCGACGGGCTCAAGGCGCGGCCGGCGCTGCTGTTCGACGGGCTCACGGCGCAGCTTTTGGGTTCGCTGGACCAGCTGATCGATGATGGGACGAGGGTCGCCCTCACCGAGGCGCAGACGCGGGTCGATCACGCCCTGCTGACGCCCGTACCGACCGCGGGCTCCGGATCGGGCGCGGGCGCGGGCTCGAGTTCGGGCGCGAACTGATCGCCGATCGGAGTACCATCGCGCGCATGCGCATCCCGCTCGTCGCGACGCTCCTGCTCGTAGCCTGCGGTGGCAGCAGCGCCACCCCGGACGCCGCGGTGGACGGCTTCACGGACCACGACGCGGCGCCGACCTTCGGGGCGCGCATGCCCGTCGCGATCGCCGCTGATCCGACCGACATCATGGCCGCGCCCAAGGGCATGGCCATCGCGTGGGACAACGACCCGAACCTCACCAGCATCGAGACGTTCTTCGACTCGTACGGCAAGTCGACCGCGTGGAGCGACGCCACCGCCGAGTACGGCATCGGCGCGCTGACGAACACGGTCACCCAGTCGGCGGGCTCGGCCGCGCCGGCGACCGTCACCGAGGCGGATCTCCTCGGGCTCCTCACGACGAACCTCACCGCCGCCAGGTGGGGCGTCCCGGACCCCAGCACGCTCTACATGTTCTTCATCCCCGTCGGCACGAAGGTCGACGACGGCACCGGGTCGTTCACCTGCACGGACTACGACGGCTACCACTTCGACACGATGATCAACGGCGTGGACACCGCGTACGCGATCTCCGCGTCCTGCCACGGCGAGGCGACGCAGCTCGGGATCTCGGACCTCGACGATCTGATGATCACCGCCGGCCACGAGGCGATCGAGGCGGTGACCGATCCGCGCACGGCCTTCGTGGACAAGCTCGGCTGGGGCGAGGTCGACGACGCGCACAGCGCCTTCGAGTACGTCACCGAGGGCGAGCTCGCGGACCTCTGCGAGTACGCCTCCACGGAGGACTGGATCGCGCCGCCCAGCCTGGCCTACTCGGTACAGCGCAGCTGGTCGAACAAGGCCGCCGCGGCCGGCCACGATCCGTGTGTCGGCGAGGCCCAGACGACGTACTACCAGACGATCCCCGACGATCCGGACCCGGGCATCGTCAACTTCGCGGGCCGCGACCAGCACACGCTCGGCACGAAGATCGCCGTCGGCGCGACCGGCTCGATCCGCCTGCAGGTCTACTCCGACACCCCCGGCGCCGGCCCGTTCAAGGTCGAGGCCTTCGATCTGGACGGCGTGCTGACGTTCCCCACGCAGCCGACCGGGGCTTTCATGCCCGGCGACCAGCTGACGATCCCGGTCTCCGTCGACAAGAAGTCCGGCCGCATCGCGGGCGGCGAGGTCTACGAGATCGACACCACGCCGGTCAGCGGCGGCGGCCCGAAGACGACCTGGTACGCGTACGTCGTGCAGTAGCCGGCCGGGCGTCAGCTGCGCGTGGAGTCGCGCTTCGCGCGCCGGTCGCTGCGGGCCACGAGCGTCCGCGGCAGCGTGCCGTCCGCCTCGAGCCGGCGGATGTCGTCTCCCAGCGCCTTGAGCGCGGTCAAGTGCTCCGCCGAGCCGCGGTAGCGATCGACGAGCTCGCCGTACGCCTCGCGCACCGCGTCGCCATCCGGCGGCGCCAGCATCAGCGCGCGGAGCACCGCGATCCGCCAGCGCAGGGCGAGCTCGCTCGCTGTTGGATCGACCTCGAGCGCGAGCGCGTCCCCCACGGCGCGGCTGGCCTCGACCGTTGCCAGGTCGGCCTCGGCGCGCGCGACCAGCGTCGCGAGTCGGTCGGCAGCGCGGGGTGGCACGCTCGCGATCGTAGCACGCGAGGATCCTGGTACCGTGTGGGGATGCGCGGGGTGCTGGTCGCGACGGTGCTCGCCGGTGTGCTCGCCGGCGCCGGGCTCGCCGCGCGCGCGGACACGCTCTCGCCCGACGACGTCGCGCGCAAGAACAGCGGCGGCTACGTCACGGGCCTGCCGCTGTTCGCGTACAGCACGGACATCGGCTTCGGCTTCGGTGCGCGCGCCTACTACTACTGGGACGGCGACCGCGCCGACCCGCGCTTCGCGACCACGCCCTACCTCTACCGCGTGTTCGTGCAGGCGTTCGCGACGACCGGCGGCATCCAGTTCCACTGGATCGACTTCGACGCGCCGAAGATCGCCGACTCGCCGTACCGCATCCGCAGCCAGCTCATCTTCGAGCGCGCGACGAACAACAACTACTTCGGCCTCGGCACGGCGAGCCTCGCCCCGCTGACCTTCCCCGGCGCCGGGCGCACGTTCTCGGCGTTCTCCGACTACAGCGCCGCGCAGCAGCAGATCACCGGCGGCCAGAGCGCGAGCAAGTACAACCAGTACGACCTCCTGCGCCCGCTCTTCATCGCGAGCGTCGAGCGCCTGTTCCTCGGCGACCACGTGCGCGTGCTCGGCGGCGTCGGGTTCTCGTACGCCCGCGTGCGCGACTACACCGGCCGCGATGTCGACGGCACCGACGCGAGCGGGGCCACCGTGCAGGCGCCCGAGGCCCCGACGCGCCTGGCCCTGGACTGCGCGGCGGGCACGGTGGTCGGCTGCGGCGGCGGGCGCGACAACTACCTCCGCTTCGGCATCTCGTACGACACGCGCGACTTCGAGCCCGATCCGAACCACGGCCTGTTCCTCGACGCCGCGCTCGACGCGGCGACCGTCGCCCTCGGCTCGCAGTACGACTACCTGCGCTTCCTCGCGACGGCGCGCGGCTACTGGAGCCCGATCCCCGCGCACGCCGACCTCGTGCTCGCCGGCCGCGCGCTGATCCAGGCGCAGACCAACGGCACGCCGTTCTTCAGCATGGACACGCTGCCGTTCACCGATGACCCGCGCGCCGGGCTCGGCGGCCATCGCACGCTGCGTGGCTTCCGGCAGGACCGCTTCGTCGGCTCGGTGATGACGCTCGTCAACGGCGAGGTGCGCTGGACCTTCGCGCGCGGCACGCTGTGGCGGCAGAAGCTCGCGCTCGTCCTCGCGCCATTCGTCGACGTCGGCCGGCCCTACGATTCGCTGCGCGAGCTGACCTGGCGCGACTGGCGCCCGTCGTACGGCGCCGCGCTGCGCATCCCGTGGAACCTGGCAACCGTCGTCACGATCGACTACGGCGTGAGCGCCGAGGACACCGGGCTCTATGTGAACTTCAACCACATCTTCTGATCGACGGTTTGATCTAGGATGTGGCCATGGCCGTGCGCTCCCCTCGCCGTTCGTTCGCCGTCCCGTTCGTCGTGGTGACCGCCGCCGCCGTCTCCGGCGCGTGTCACAAGGAATACGCGCCGGTCCCGGTCCACGAGAACCCGCCGTACGTCCCGCCGGACGCGCCCGCCGCGGTCGCGAAGCCTGCGCCCGCGCCCGAGCCTGCGCCCGCGCCCGAGCCCGACCCGCCGGTGGTGTTCAACCCGCCACCGCCGGTCGTCACCAATCCGCCGCGCCCGGCCCCGCCCGCGGGACCGCACCACTGGACCGTCACGAAGGCGCACGGCAAGTGCACCGCGCTCGACAGCGACGTCTGCAAGCACGTCCCCTCCGGGGGGAAGCCGACGCCGTGTGACCCGCCGCCCCCGCGCGCGTACACCTGCGTCACCGGGATGGTCGAGGGCGCCTTCATCCGGGTCGTCCAGTTCACCGCCGGGGGCGAGTGTCAGATCGAACGGGAGGCCCTGGCGTGCCCGCCGGGCGTGCACTGCAACCCGGGGCCGCCGACCAAGGTGCCCTGTCCGTCGTGACAACGCCCTGGGTCCGCGCGGAGTGGCGCGCGCGTATCGCCGCGGAGTACGGCTCGGCCGCCCTGACGCAGCACCTCGTGCTGTGGCTCATCCAGATCGGCGCGCCGCCGGATCTCCTCGACGCCGGGCTCGCGATCGTCGCCGACGAGCTCGCCCACTCGCGCCTCTCGCACGAGGTCTACACGGCCGCCGGGGGCACCGAGCCGCCCGCCCTCGACGCGGCGGGGCTCGCCCTCACGCGCGCCGGCGACGACCTCCTCGACGACATCCTCCGCGTGGCCGTCCGCGTGTTCTGCCTCGGCGAGACCGTCGCCGTCCCGCTGTTCGCGCACCTGCGCGCGCCGTGTCGCGAGCCCGTGGCCCGCGCGGCGCTCGATCGCATCATCCGCGACGAGGTCCGCCACCGCGACTTTGGCTGGGACCTCCTCGATTGGGTCACGTCGGTGCGGCCGGGCCTCGCGGCGCGCGTCGCCGGCTGGCTGCCGCGCATGCTCGCCGAGCTGCGGGCGAGCTACGGCGATCTGAACCCGGCCGTCCTCGCCGACGATGGCTCGATCGGCGACGTCGAGCGCGCGTGGGGGCTCGCGCCGCCGCGCGAGTACGCCGCGATCCTCGCCCGCAGCGTCGAGCGAGACTTCGCGCCCCGGTTCGCCGCGCGCGACATCGCCCTGCCCGCCCCCGCGGCATAGGGCTATGCTGCCGCGATGCGCGCCGCCTCCGTGATCACGCTGGTCGCCACGCTCGCCGCGTGCGGCGGCACCGGCGAGGTGGTCACGCGCGACGCCCCGGGCGAGGACGACACGTCGCCCCGGACGTACCCGTTCGGCCCGTTCACCATCGCGCCCGGCGAGGAGGTCGTGAACCGCTGCGTGCAGATCACGCTGCACAACGACACCGAGATGTTCGTGAACAGCGTCGAGCTGACGACCGGCCCCGGCTTCCACCACTCGAACTGGTTCTACGTCCCGGACACCGACTTCTTCGGCGCGGACGGGGCCTTCGACTGCGACGCGCGCAACTTCACCGAGCCGTCGGCGGCGATCTTCGGCGGCGTCCTGTTCGCGCAGTCGACGCAGGACCCGCACGAGACGCAGGCGTTCCCGCCCGGCGTCGCCGTCCGCGTGCCCGCGCGCAGCAAGCTCGTCGCGCAGATCCACCTCCTGAACCCGACCGACGAGCCGATCCAGCTCGCGCCCACCATCGCGCTGACGCCCCTGCCGAAGGCCGCCGTCACCACGCAGCTCGCGGCCGTCTCGTTCGAGGACCAGGCGCTCGGCCTGCCGCCGCAGCGGGCCTCGCGCTTCACCGTGGACTGCGACCTCGAGCCCGCCGCGCTGCGGCTCACCGGCGCCGAGCCGAGCTTTCACCTCTACTACGCGCTCGCCCACTACCACGTGCTCGGCACCGGCCTCACGTTCGAGGCCGTCAAGGCCGACGGCACCGCGACCACCATCTTCTCGACGGCGAACCACATCGGCGACACGCTCGGCGGCCCGATCACGCCGGCGTTCGACTTCACCGGCTACACGCGCATGCGCGTCTCCTGCGACTACTTCAACCCCACGACCGACACCGTGAAGTGGGGCGTCGGCACCCAGGAGATGTGCGTGTTCCTCGCGTTCTCCGATTCGCCGTATGACTGGGCGGGCGGGGCCACGATGCCGGATGCCCCGGGGGATCCCACCCTCGACGGCGACGTCATGGCGTACCAGCACGCGTGCGCGGTCTTCGCGAACGACGCCCGCCGCTGACACCGCGTCTCCACGCGCGATCTGGGCTAGATTCCGCGCCGCATGCGCATCCTCCTCACCGGCGCGGGCGGGCAGATCGGCCACGACCTGATCGGCACCCTCGTCGCCGCTGGCCACGAAGTCACCCCCACCGACCTCGCTCCCCGCCCGCCGAGCCATGCCCACGCGGGCGGCGAGTGGCAGCGCCTCGACGTCACCGACGCGGCCGCGGTCACGAAGCTGTTCACCGAGGTCCGCCCGGAGCTCGTGTTCCATCTCGCCGCGATCCTGTCCGCGCGCGGCGAGGCCGATCCGCGCCTCGCCTACGACGTGAACCAGACCGGCACCTGGAACGTCCTCGAGGCGTGCCGCGCGCTGCACGTGGGCCGCCTGATCTTCACGTCGAGCATCGCGGTGTTCGGGCCGCCACCGTCCGGGCCGCTCCCCGATCCGACGCCCGACGACGTCCCGCTCCACCCGACGACGATGTACGGCGTCACGAAGGTCTCCGGGGAGCTCCTCTGCGCGTACTACCGCGCGCGCCACGGCGTCGACTGCCGCGGCGTCCGCTTCCCGGGCCTCATCTCGGCCGCGATGCCGGGCGGCGGCTCGTCGGACTACGCCCTGTTCATGTACGTCGACGGCGTGCGCAAGGGCGCGTACGAGGCGTTCGCCCGCGCCGACACGCGCATCCCGCTCATGTACATGCCCGACGGCGTGCGCGCGCTCCTCGAGCTCGCGATGGCGGACCGCGAGCGCCTGACGCGGACGATCTACAACATCGCCGCGATGTCGCCGCGCGCCGACGAGATCGCGACGTCCGTCCGGCGCCTGCTGCCGGACGCGCAGTTCACCTACAAGCCCGAGGCCGTCCGCCAGGGCATCCTCGACTCGTGGCCGAAGGCCCTCGACGACGCCGCCGCCCGCCGCGACTGGGGCTGGGCCCACGCGTACGACCTCGACGCGATGACCGACGACCTCGTGCCGCGCGTCCGCCGGATGCTCGAGCTCGGCGCCACCCTCAACACGCACTGAGCCGGGAGAACGCACATGTACGACAAGGCCAAGTCCGTCTACGCCGCGCAGCTCGCCGAGATCGAGGCCGCCGGGCTCTGGAAGCACGAACGCCTCATCACCTCGCCGCAGGCCGCCCACATCCGCACGAACGGCGCCGAGGTCCTGAACTTCTGCGCGAACAACTACCTCGGGCTCTCCAGCCACCCCCGCGTGATCGCGGCGGCCCGCCAGGCGCTCGACGACCGCGGCTACGGCCTCTCGAGCGTTCGCTTCATCTGCGGCACGCAGGACGCGCACAAGGAGCTCGAGGCGTCCGTCTCGGAGTTCCTCGGCACCGAGGACACGATCCTCTACGGCTCGTGCTTCGACGCGAACGGCGGCCTGTTCGAGACGTTGCTCGGCGATGAGGACGCGATCATCTCCGACGCGCTCAACCACGCGTCGATCATCGACGGCATCCGCCTGTGCAAGGCCGAGCGGCACCGCTACGAGCACGACGATCTGAACGACCTCGAGGCCAAGCTCAAGGCCACGCAGGGCAAGCGCCTGCGCATGATCTCGACGGACGGCGTGTTCTCGATGGACGGGGACATCGCGCGCGTCGACGCGATCTGCGACCTCGCCGAGAAGTACGGCGCCCTCGTGATGGTCGACGACTCGCACGCGACCGGCTTCGTCGGCGCGACGGGCCGCGGCAGCGCCGAGCTCCGCGGCTGCATGGACCGCGTGGACGTGTTCACGTCGACCCTGGGCAAGGCGCTCGGCGGCGCGTCGGGCGGCTTCACGTCGGGCAAGCAGGAGATCGTCGACCTCCTGCGCAACCGCTCGCGGCCGTACCTCTTCTCCAACACCCTCGCGCCCCCGATCGTGGCGGGCTCGATCGCCGCGATCGCGCTCGTCAGCGAGTCGACCGCGCTGCGCGACAAGCTCGAGCTGAACACGCAGCGCTTCCGCGCCGGCGTCACGGCGGCGGGCCTCAAGATCCGCCCTGGCACGCACCCGATCACGCCCGTGATGCTGGGCGACGCGAAGCTCGCCGCCGACATGGCCCAGCGCCTCCTCGCGCACGGGATCTACGTCATCGGCTTCTCGTTCCCCGTCGTGCCCAAGGGCGCCGCCCGTATCCGCGTGCAGATCAGCGCAGGGCACTCCGTGGAGGATATCGACCGCGCGATCGCCGCGTTCGCGGCCGTGGGCGCCGAGCTCGGCGTGGTCAGCTAGCCGTGACCCCCGACGCCATCATCGCGAAGATCCGGCTCGCGCTCCCCGACGCCGAGGTCTCGCTCCGGGACCTCACCGGGACCGCCGACCACTGGGACGCGACCATCACCTCGGCCGGCTTTGCCGGCAAGACGATGATCCAGCGCCACCGGATGGTGAACGCGGCTCTGGCCGAGGAGCTCGAGGGGCCGATCCACGCGCTGACGATGGATTTGAGGGCGCCCGGCGAGCCCCAAACCGTGACACGATAGCGTTCGCCGTGCCGGCCGACGCCGCCGCAGAGGAGCAGTTCGGCCCGTATCTCGTTTACGAGAGGCTCGGTGTCGGAGGCATGGCTACAGTTCACCGCGCGCTCGAGCGATCGCCCGGCGGCGTGGAGGGGTTCGAGCGCACGGTCGCGCTCAAGCGGCTCCTGCCGCACCTCGCGGAGGACGCGAGCTTCATCAAGGCGTTCGTCCGCGAGGCCAAGCTCGCCTCGTACCTCGCGCACGTCAACATCGCCCAGACGTTCGAGCTCGGCCGCGTGGGCAGCGAGTACTTCATCTCGATGGAGTACGTCGACGGACGCGACATCCGCCGGATCCTGCGCCACGCGCGCAAGGCGACCGGCCCGCCGCCCCTCCACGTCACGGTCGGGCTGCTGACACAGCTCTGCGACGCGCTCGACTACGCGCACAACAAGACGGACGAGACCGGGCACCCGCTCGGGCTCGTGCACCGCGACGTGTCGCCGTCGAACCTGCTCGTCACGACGCAGGGCCACCTGAAGGTCATCGACTTCGGCATCGCGAAGGCGCAGTCGTCCGCGCTCCGGACGCAGACCGGGCGCGTGAAAGGGAAGCTCGCGTACATGGCCCCCGAGGCCATCAGCGGCCGAGAGCTCGACGCGCGCTCGGACCTGTTCGCGGCGGGCGTCATCGCGCACGAGCTCCTGACGGCGCGCCCGCTGTTCGCGAGCAAGAACGAGTACCAGACGCTCCTGAAGGTACAGCGCGGCGACATCCTGCCGCCGTCGACGTTCAACCAGGCGTGCATGCCGGAGATGGACGCGATCGTGATGAAGGCGCTCGCCCGCGATCCGGACGATCGCTACGCGAGCGCGGCCGCGATGCGCGAGGATCTCGTCAAGCTGCGGCGGTCCGCCGGGCTCCAGACCGGCACGCGGGACATCGCCACGTGGATCGACTGGGCCTTCACGCTCGAGCCCGCCGCCGGCTTCTCCGGCGCCACGGCGGAGACGACCGGCGCGTCGATGCAGATGACGCCCCCACGCTCGATCACGCCGCTGGCCGTGGCGGTGCGCGCCGCGACGCCGCGGCCCGAGGATGACGACGCCGTCGAGATGGCGTGGGGCGGGGGCAACGAGGAGAACGTCGACGCCGGGGCTGTGCTGCTCGACGAGATTCCGGACGTTTCGTCGAAGCACCTCGACGCGCGCGTCGACGCGCTCGACGATCTCGCGATCGCCCACGAAGACGACATCCCCGTCGTCGAGCCGAGCCACGGCGTCGAGCCGCGCCGCCCCGAGTCCTCGCGCGCCATCCCCCTCCCGCGCGGCCTCTCGCACGCCGGGCGGTCCGAGCCGGTGCGGCGGCCGGTCGGCGCGCTCGTCACCGACGAGCCCGGGCAGACGGGCCGGCTCCTCGCCCGCCGCGAGCCGCTCCCGGACGACACCTTGCCCGGCGATCATCCGGCCGAGCACGACGCCGCGCACGACGCCGAGCACGACGCCGACCCGGGCGCCGCGCGGCGGACGCCGCCGCAGAAGGGCCCCACGCAGCGCATGCCGTCCATCGCCGATCAGGCGATCATGCCCGAGGACCTCGTGCGCGCGAGCGAGCCGCTGCTCGACCCGCTCGACATCCCGCCGCTCGTCCCCGCGCGCCGGCCGAGCGCTCCGCCGTCGATCACCTCGGGGCTCCTCGCAAACGGTCAGCCCGACCTGTCGCGCATCGCGCGCACGCGGCCCGGGCACCAGCCGGCCCGCCGCTACCCGACCACCGGGATGATGGCGCCCGCGGTGGCGCGGGCGAACAGCGAGGCGGATGCGCCCTCGCGCCCCTCGCGCCCGATGATGGTGATCGGCTCCGCGATCATCGAGCGCCAGAACGTCCGCCGTCGCTGGTGGGTCCCGGTCGGCCTCGGCGCGCTGGCCCTCGGTGGCGTGGCCGCGGGCCTCTACGCGTACGTGCTCCGCGACGACGTGCCGCTCGCGCCTGCCGCGGACCTCCGCGCCACGAAGGGCCCCGGCGTATCCGTGCCGCCGCTCGCCGAGCCCGGCACCGTGAAGTTCGTGATGGAGCCGGCCGACGCCGAGATCCGCATCGATGGCAAGGAGGCGCACGCCGGCTCGCCGTGGACGACCGAGCTCGCCGCGGGCGCGTACCCGATCGAGATCCACCGCACCGGCTACAAGTCATGGCTGACGACGATCGAGCTGTCGGCGCGCGAGACGCAGACGATGCGCGTGGTGCTCGAGCCGCTCGGCGCGCAGCACGTCGCGCAGACCACGGCCACGCTCGTGCTGTCGACGACGCCGCCCGGCCTGGAGGCGGTGCTCGACGGCAACGCCCTGGCGCAGCCGACGCCGATCAAGATCGCCATCCACGCCGGCATCCACGTGATCGCGCTGCGGCGCGGCGGCGCCGAGGTGTGGCGGCAGGAGGTCGCGGCGCAGGCGGACGCGACGTACGAGTATTCGCCGTCGTTCACGCTGGAGAAGGAGCGCGAGCGCCTCGAGCGACCGCGCGTGGTCCCGGCGCGCCCGGCGCTGCCGCTCGAGCCACAGACGCCGGCCCCGCCGGCCCCGCCGGCGCCGATCGCGCCCACGCTCGCGGTG